>NZ_JBQKGQ010000011.1:0-138553 GCF_052118705.1 Agathobacter sp. LCP21S3_B2
CGCACAAATTCTGAATTTACTGTTTTAAAGGTCTTCAATTTTCATTGAAGCGTTCTGATTGATTCTCAAAATCTTTCAAGGTTTCTCACTGTTCAGTTATCAATGTTCTTTGTTTGCTCTCTTACAACAGCTTGTTCATTTTATCAAATCGCTGTTCGTTTGTCAAGCACTTTTTTATTTTTTGAACTTTGTTTTAAGTTCTCTGTCTTGCGACAGCTTGTTTATTCTATCAAAATGTTTTGCATTTGTCAAGAACTTTTTCATAACTTTTTCAACTTATTTTCAAAGCAGTATCTATAAAGTTATGTTTGTAAAATGTAACTCACAAGCTCTACAACTCAATGTGTCCCGCGAGTCAGCTTTGATATAATATCATCTGTGTCACATAAAGTCAACACATTTTTTATTTTTTTATATATATTTTTTTCTCATTGTTTTTACACAACTATATATTGTATTTACATACTTATCCACATACCATTTATTGCTTATGTACTTTTCTCTTTTATGCATTATTACACCGGTTTAAGCTACAGTATATTTTCTATCAGCTTCATGACCGGGTTGTTTTCATACAGATACTTAAGCATCAGGGAATCATTTATATATAGTGTCATTGTCTGTCCTGCTTCTGATGTGGCTAACAATGATATGAGCGCAAGGAGCAGCCATACTATAACTATTCCTTTTATAAAACCTACGCCAAAGCCGGCAACCCTGTTTACGGTACTTATAACCGGCACTCTTTCTATTTTTCGTATTAGTCTGCGGACAAAGTACTCCACTATTCCAAGCGAAAAGATTACTATAAAAAATGATAGTCCTGTCATGATGGCATTGGTAAGCTGCATGGATATTGAGTCGTATGCCCCGGATTTCTGCAGCAATATGTTTGCCATATCAAAATCGCCCGTGGCTTTCTGTCCCTGTACAGCTATTTGTTTTTCGATATTACTGCATATGACAGACTCTATCCCTGTCTGCGATAATATATTATCCCTGACATACGGGGCTGCCATGGTTGACGCTGTGAGCATCAGTATACAGGCTGCAAGTGAATACACTACGCGAAGGAGTCCTCTTGTATATCCTCTCACTGCATTCCATGCAATTATGCATATCACTACTATTAATAACCAATTCATTTGAGCATCACCTCGTCCATCGCCCCTTCATATATGAATATATAGTTATTAATGCCTGATTTATACATTACCTTATACAATTTCTGGTCGAAGGTATGGTAAAATTTTTTCACTCCGTGTATGGTGTATATTTCACACGCGGTTTCGCTGGTCACACATACCTCATTATTGCTGTCAAATTCTATATTCCGGTATGCTATTGACGTATCATTTTCCATGAGCATTTTACCGTTAAAATCATACAGTTTAATATGACTGGTGCATTTTTTATCGTTGTTGGAGTATGCTACTCCTATATATTTGTTGTTATAAAATACGCTGTCTATCTGTTTTTCCAGCTTTATTTTCTGCTTTAGCTTCGGCTTCTGGCTTCCGTCAAATACCATGATGTTTTTGTCGGATACCGCTATCATTTTGTTGTCGGACACGTATGCTATCTCAGGAATCAACTGATCCTCGTATTTGTATGTGCCCACGTTGTTGTCAATCTCATTCTGTCCTACTGAGCCAAAGTTGTAAAATGCTATCACACTGTCTGTTTTTCCATTTGATAAATCTATCATATCGACGGCAAGCTTTTTAGCGTCATATGAGAGTGCTATATCGACAGGAATGTTCTTCTGCTCGCCGAAAAATTCTCCGCTGGCAAGCTCCTTTCCGCTTGTGTCATACAGCTTTACATAGTAATTTTTATCTTCGTTTACAAGCACCGCCACTGTTCCCTGTCCGGCTATGCATGCTTTGATTATAGGCAGTGATGTACTTATCTGCTTTTTTATGCCTTTTTTGTCCATAATATACAGCTCTGTTCCACCCTTGTCATAGATGGTCATATAGCTTTTACATATGACTACCTGTGGCGATGACATCTCAAATGCCTGGTTCCATATACGGTTTCCGTCTGAGTCTGTATACAATACGCCATCATTGCTGTACTCCACTACCGCTCCGCAGAAATCCACGAACGACACCGCACTCTTGTCCTTCTGCTCCACGCTGTTTTTTACGTCAAAGGACTTGTAGGTGCGCAGCGCCATCCACAACCATACTATAAGAAATAAAGCCACGACTGCTGCCACGACTATTATTATTCTTTTTGCTATTTTTCTTCTGTGCTTTCGTATTTTCTCCTCGAGCTCGTCCAAATCGGTCTCGACAGTTTTAAAGTCTGCTCTCTGTGCCATAATCTTATCCTTTTGTTCTACTTCCAAAGTGTTTGTTACTTGTCAGTATACCATTCACCGGATATTTTTTCCACTGGAATTAAATCTTCTTCTGTGGACATGGCAGGAAGTGTCTCCTTTTTGTCTATTGTTCCGCTCATTCCAGCGCCGGCTTTAAGCCCGATAAGCACTATAAGCACTGCTATCGCTGCAATCATCACTACAGATGTAAGTGAACCCTTGCGCGGTTCTTTTCCTGCCTCCATGGCTTTTCTGTACCGGCCGCGTTCTTTCGATATGCTGCCAAATTCCTCAGGAAACGACACATTGATTCTGTCGTCTGCCGAAGCTCTTCTATGTATCCGGCTGTAGCTGCTTTTGGCCGCTGTGTCAGTGTCCTCATACCGGCTGCTGCTTTTATTATTGTCATCGGCATTACTATAACTGTCGATTTTATTATTGTTGTTTGCATTACTATAGCTGTAGGTTTTATTGCAGGTGTCAGTTTCATTATAGCTGTCAGCACTATCACAATGCTCATTCATGCGGTAATATACAAAAAATCCTGTCTTTTTCTTCAGATGATTATTCTTTTTGATAAAGAAGTTTTCCTCATGCTCGGTCCTGTTCAAAAGGAACATAAGCTGATGAGCACCGCCAAAGTGCTCCCTGTGTATATTTTCAAGCATGGGTGTTGGCTCAGCCGGAAAATCCTCCTGCCTGAATGCCCATCCGACAATAATCAGCTCCTCGTAGCTTTTCTTTATCTCCGCAAACACTCTGCTCCATACCTTGTTGGTCCAAAGAGGCGCATTTTTGTCAAACTCCATATCATATACTGCAATCGCCGCCTCCACAAATGTGGCATACCTGCCTCCGCTGCTCTCCGTATGTCCCATAAGTACAAAAACCTCTTTATCCTTAAAGCCCTCTGTCTTTATGCGCTTGTACGCTTTCTCCGATATGTAAACCCGGCCCTCATCCGCCGGTGTGCCAATCTGTCTGACGTTGTTCGTCACAATATCTATCATGCCAGCCTCCTTTTTCGGTCAGCATAGCACTTTCAAAATGTAAATTTATGCAAAATTGTGCGATTATAAAAACTTTTTGAATTTAATCCCCACCGAAAAAAGGGCGCATGAATCCATGCGCCCGACTTTTCACACATATGAAAAAGTAAAATGCTTCGCACTCAACAAACTACATACCACCGGAAAGCATACAGAATGTTCCGAAGAAACAATATGAACTGCCGCAGGGTTCCATTATGTAAAATAGCAAGAATGACTAAACTCATTCCACACACTATCCACACGAAATCCTGCGGCTGACTTCATATTTTTTCTGAGGAATATACTGTATGCTGCACCGGTGAACACAGCCTCCAAGTGCGAAGCACATAAAACCCACTACTTCATATAATTCTTTACTTTGCTGTAGATGCCCTCTGCATCCAGCCCATACTTGTGGATAAGCTCAACTGCCGGTCCTGACTCGCCGAAGCGGTCCTCTACACCGATACGCAGAAGCTTTGCAGGCTGCTCCTCACAGAGTACCTCTGCCACAGCACTTCCGAGTCCTCCATTGATAGAGTGCTCCTCTACTGTGACTGCCTTGCCTGTCTTTGATACAGATTTAACAATCAGCTCTCTGTCGATTGGCTTGATTGTATGGATATTGATAACCTCAGCATCTATGCCGTCTGCTGCGAGCATTTTTGCTGCCTCAAGTGTCTCTGATACCTCAAGTCCTGTTGCAAATATAGATACATCCTTGCCTTCCTTGAGTACGATACCCTTTCCGATTTCAAACTTGTAGTCCGGTGTGTCGTTGATTACAGGCACTGCAAGTCTGCCGAATCTAAGGTATACAGGGCCCACATGGTCGTATGCTGCCTTTACTGCGGCTCTTGCCTCCACATCGTCTGATGGGTTTATTACAACCATGCCCGGGATTTCTCTCATGAGTGAAAGGTCCTCGAGGCACTGATGTGTAGCTCCGTCCTCACCTACAGAGATTCCTGCATGTGTGGCACCTATCTTGACATTGAGATGAGGATATCCGATTGAATTTCTTACCTGGTCATAGTTTCTGCCTGCTGCAAACATGGCAAATGAGCTGATAAAAGGCACCTTGCCGCATGTAGCAAGTCCTGCTGCGATACCTGTCATATTGCACTCTGCGATTCCGCAGTCCCAGTGACGCTCAGGAAACTCTTTCTGGAATATACAGGTCTTTGTGGCACCTGCCAGGTCAGCATCAAGTACAATAAGGTCATCGTGTGCTTTTCCAAGCTCTACGAGTGCGTTTCCGTAGCTATCTCTTGTAGCGATTTTCTTTACTTCTGACATAATGCTTCACCTGCCTTTTCTAAGTCTGCCATTGCGATTTCATACTCCTCGTCATTTGGAGCCTTTCCATGCCATCCTGCGGCATTTTCCATGAATGATACGCCCTTGCCCTTTACAGTCTTTGCGATAATGGCTGTAGGCATGCCCTTTGTCTCACGAGCCTCCTTGAATGCTGCCCTGATCTGGTCGAAATCGTTGCCATCAATGTTGATTACGTGGAAATTGAATGCCTCAAACTTCTTGTCGATTGGGTATGGCGAGCATACGTCCTCAACAGAGCCATCTATCTGGAGGTTATTGTTGTCAACGATGACTACGAGGTTGTCGAGCTTGCGGTGACCTGCCCACATGGCTGCCTCCCATATCTGTCCCTCCTGAATCTCGCCATCTCCTGTGAGTGTGTATACACGGTAATCCTTCTTGTCATATTTTCCTGCTGCAGCCATTCCTACTGCGGCAGATACGCCCTGTCCGAGCGAGCCGCTTGACATATCAATGCCAGGGATGTGCTTCATATCAGGATGTCCCTGCAGATATGAGCCTGTATGACGGAGTGTCTTTAAATCCTCCTTTGGAAAATATCCTTTCTCTGCGAGAGTAGAGTAAAGTCCCGGTGCTACGTGTCCCTTTGAGAGCACGAAACGATCCCTGTCCTCCCATTTAGGATTGGCAGGGTCTACATTCATCTCCTCAAAATACAGATATGTAAAAATATCTGCTGATGAAAGTGATCCACCCGGATGTCCGGATTTGGCACTGTGAACTGCTGTCACAATGTCCTTGCGAATTTCATTCGCCATCTTCTCAAGTTCAAGATTGTTCATGATGTCTCCTTCTATCATTTATATCTCTGTTCTTCCCTGAAGCGCCCTAAGCAGGGTCACCTCGTCAATATATTCCAAATCGCCTCCTACGGGAACTCCGCTCGCGATTCGTGTCACTTTGATGCCTGTAGGCTTGATGAGCTTGCTGATATACATGGCCGTAGTCTCGCCCTCCAGGCTTGAATTGGTCGCTATAATGACCTCGTCTACGTCTTTTTCAAGGCGAACCATAAGCTCCTTAAGACGAATATCCGCAGGACCTATGCCAAGCATGGGTGAAATTGCGCCACCCAACACATGATACACGCCCTCATATTTACCGGTCTTTTCGTATGCCACAAGATCCCTCGTATTCTCAACAACCATGATGGTCTTGTGGTCTCTTGCCGCATCCTTGCAGATGGGGCACAGCTCGTCATCTGTGAGTGTATAGCAGCATTTACAGTATCTGACATGCTCCTTCGCATCGATTATGGCATCAGAGAGCGATTTTGCCTGCTCCTTTGGCATATTTATGATATGAAATGCCAGTCTCTGCGCTGTCTTGGCTCCGATTCCCGGAAGCTGTGACAGCTCCTCTATTAGTTTTGATATCTCACTGCTGTAAAAATCCATTAAAACAGACCGCCACCCAGGCCACCGGTAATTTTGGACATAGATGCCTGTGACTGCTCATCAATCTGGCGAAGTGCCTCATTGGTTGCTGCCATGATGAGATCCTCGAGCATCTCGATATCATCAGGATCCACTACCTCCTCAGATAATTTGACCTTTGTGATTTCCTTTTTTCCAGAAACAGTGACTTCGACTGCTCCGCCGCCTGCCTTTGCTGTAACCTCAGCATCCTCAAGCTGCTTCTGAGCCTCCTCCATCTGACGCTGCATCTTCTGCGCCTGTTTCATAAGATTGTTCATGTTTCCCGGCATTCCTCCAGGGAATCCACCTCTTCTTGCCATTCTGGCGTCCTCCTTGTTTTTAATGGGCTAATCCCAGCCCTGTTTATAACTTAGTTTTCTTCCTCTATATCAAAATTTATCATATCTGTCAAGTCCACAACAGCTTCCTTTGCGCTGACTGCGGAATTATTTTTCTTGACCGTCACCTCGACTTTTTTGCCTATGCGCTTTTCTATAAGCGAAGCCAGCGTATCCATACAGCCTGCACGGTTTTCAGAGAGATACTCATATGCATTCTCATCATCAAACATTAAAATCAGGTCAGAGGAATTGCCCAGCGATGTCACAGCCTTGTTCAGATAAACCTTTGATGTTGCTCCCATCTCCGAAAGTATGGATTTCCACTGCTTCATGAGCTCTGAGATATCCTGCGGTATTGCTTTGGGAAGCTCCTTTTTCACTATAGGCTCGCTTGCTGCGGCCTGCTGCATATCCTGTGTCTGCGCAGCCTGTGCCGCTACAGGTATACCCTTTTCAAGCTTTTTCTCTATGCTGTTTATGCGGTCAAGCACCGAATCATAGCTCTTTTCCATCTGCGGCCTGCACAGCTTTATTATGGCTATCTCGACCATAATACGCTTTTGCGATGCAAACTTTACCTGGCTGGACAGCTCGGAAAATACCCTGATATACCTGATGAGTGTCTCAGGCTTTACAAGTGCTGCCTCTTCCTTAAGCGCCTCAAGATTGTCCTTTGAGATGTCGAGCACCTCTTCCATATCGTCGGAGCTCTGCAAAAGCAACAGATTCCTCATATACCAGGTGAAATCATTGACAAGCTGCGACAGCTCCCTGCCCTCATCTATGAGCTCGCCCAGTATGCGGATGGCGCCTGTCACATCCTCGTCTAGTATGCGCCTTAAGAGCCTTGAAAACACCTCTGTGTCCACCGCTCCAAGCACCTCGAGCACATTTTCATAGGTGAGCTTCTCACCAAGATGGAAAGCAATGCACTGGTCAAGAAGACTTAACGCATCCCTCATAGAACCGTCTCCTGCCTTGGCCACGTACCTTATGGCGCGCTCCTCGACCTCCACCTGCTCCTGCTCCATCAAATCGCTGAGTCTGGATGCAATCGTATCTATGGAAATCCTGTGGAAATCATAGCGCTGGCATCTGGACAGGATAGTAATCGGTATCTTGTGTGCCTCGGTGGTCGCCAGTATAAATATAACGTAGCTCGGCGGCTCCTCAAGTGTTTTTAAAAGTGCATTGAAGGCTCCTGCCGAAAGCATGTGAACCTCGTCGATGATATAGACCTTGTACCTGCCCTCTGTCGGGCGGTATGTGACCTCCTCACGAATCTGTCTGATATTGTCCACGCCGTTGTTGGACGCTGCATCTATCTCTATGACATTCATGGATGAGCCCTCAGTGATTGCCCTGCACGATGGACATTCGCCACACGGGCTTCCGTCTACAGGGTGCTCACAGTTGACTGCCTTTGCAAATATCTTGGCCACAGTGGTCTTTCCTGTACCTCTCGTACCGCAAAATAAATAGGCATGCCCTATTCTGTCAGCTTTTATCTGATTTTTCAGTGTTGTTACAATGTGTTCCTGTCCCTTTACGTCCTCGAACTCCTGTGGACGGAACTTACGGTATAGGGCCTGATAAGACACGCCTTTTCACCTTCCTTATATCTAATATTGCTGCTTAATCTCCGAAGCAGATACCGGTGCGCTTTGCTTCCTTGATCATCTGGCTCTTTGGATCTACAGTCTTAAGCTTTCCTGCTACGTCGGCAAGCGGAACCTTCTTTGTCTGTCCGTTTACCATGGCTATCATGCAGCCGTAATCCTCATCCATGATGGCCTTTGCTGCTGCTGAGCCAAGACGTGTACAAAGCACTCTGTCGTAAGGGCATGGGCTTCCGCCTCGCTGTGTATGTCCCGGAACTGCCACTCTGACCTCAAGACCGAGTCTTTCGCTGATGCGGTCTGCAACCTCGTATGATACTGACGGGTATTTGCTCTTTGCAAGCTTCTTCTTGTATTCCTTTTTGGAAAGGGCTGCATCCTCCTTGGAGATGGCTCCCTCTGCTACAGCAAGAATGGTAAAGCCCTTGCCCTCCTTTGTTCTCTTGTGGATGGCATCTACGACCTTGTCAATATCGTATGGTATCTCAGGAAGCAGAATGATGTCTGCACCGCCCGCAACACCTGCATACAGTGTAAGCCAGCCTACCTTGTGGCCCATAACCTCAACGATAAATACACGGTTGTGGGATGCTGCTGTGGTGTGAATGCAGTCGATTGCATCTGTAGCTATATTGATTGCGCTCTGGAAGCCAAAGGTCACATCTGTGCCGTAGATATCATTGTCGATTGTCTTTGGCAGATGAATGACATTAAGTCCCTCTTCCCTGAGAAGATTGGCTGTCTTTTGTGTGCCGTTTCCGCCCAGGATAACGAGGCAGTCAAGACCAAGCTTCTTGTATGTGTTTTTCATGGCTGCGACCTTGTCCAGTCCGTTCTCATCCGGCATTCTCATAAGCTTAAAAGGCTGTCTTGATGAGCCGAGTATTGTGCCGCCCTTTGTCAGGATGCCCGAAAAATCCTTTGATGTGAGTATTCTGTAGTTCTCATATATGAGTCCCTTGTACCCGTTCTCAAAGCCGTAAATCTCAAGCTCGTCGATATTGTGTGCCAACGCCTTTACCACACCTCTCATGGCTGCGTTAAGTGCCTGGCAGTCTCCTCCGCTGGTAAGCATTCCAATTTTCTTCATTGCTGCTTCCTCCTTATGCAATATTATGATTGTCTTTTATTATGCTAATTCCTGTACTCCTTATCCTTCTCCTCCTCGCGTAGCCTGTCCTCCTCAGGCATGAGCTTTCTGAAAATACGCTCAAAAATAAACTCATAGGTGAGTGCTGCGCCGGCAGGAAGTATGAAAATGAGTGGAATAAGAATCCATACAAGTATAAGTGATACCACAAGTATCACTATGACCAGTAATGTCCACGGCAGGTTGGCGATAAGAATGAGCAGTGTATTCTTAAGGGTTATCTTTGTGACCTGCTCAAATCGTGAAATATACGCTGATGTGTATATGACCCAGGCTGCGGCGATAAGTGCCATTATGATGAACACGATGGAGAAGTTTCCCCACTGATTGCCTGTCTTAAGACCTGACCATGTAATATAAATATCTCCCAAAAGCACGATAAGTATTATAAGCTGTACCAGCCATGCCTTGGTGGCCTGCTTGAAATTTACCTTAAACGCATGCCAGTAGCCTCTCCACACATAGCCCTCATCGCGATGGATGACACGGCGCGATGTATCGTAAAGTGCTGTGGATGCCGCTCCTATTGTAAAAACAGGTATGCATGATATGATCCAGCAAAAGCTCAAAATAACCATATCTACCAGTTTGTTTAATGCTCTGAAAAATTTGTTGTCTATGTTAAAAATGCCCATAATGCTCTCCTATATCCTGTGGTGCTCTCTGTTTTGTTCTCTCTTTTTCTCATAGCACTCTTCGCGCTGCCTCTTCCTCTCCTCAGGTGTGAGGCGTTCCTTTTTCCTGCCGATATAGATATTCCACTTAAGATATGCCTCCTGGGCATTTCTTGACTTGTAGATGATATTTTTCTCCTCATCTACTATATCCGTGATGCTGTACCAGCCTCTATCGTACATGAACTCTGACTGCTTATCATCAAAGTCCTTGGTTCCCAGCACAAATTTGTGTATTGCATGCTGCTGTCCCATGTAATCCTGTCCTCCTTTTTGTAATTTTATTTTATAGCCACCTTGTCCAGTACATAGTCAACTGCCTGCCTAAGGTGCTTATCCTTCTCATACTGCTCAGTTTCCTTAAGCTTTAGAGCTTCTTCTCTGGTGAACATATCACGCAGTACCACCCGGTGATGCTCTACCGGTATATATGACACCTTGTCCTCAAACACAGGCTTCAGCACATAGTATGGCACCGCCTTTTCTCTCTTAGATGCCGCAAGCGGTACTATGTTGTCAACCACACATACGCCAAGGGTTTCACTATATATAATCTGTTTCTTTTGAAACATGCTTTTACCTCCGTATTTATATACACATCTATAATATCACAGACAGCGTTCTTTTTCAAAAACATTTTATCTGGCATTTATTTTTTTATCTTTCTGGTCATAGAAATATGGTCAGACGCATGTATACTTATCCTATATTTTGTTAATGGCGGTACACTTGCGGTGTGGCAGTCACCTGTGACATACGCTTTCATAATTCCTTGGCCTAGCGGGAGTAAATGCCGCCTCAAACAGAGTTTATCAAGCGCAAAAAATTTGGAGGATATATGAAGAAAGCAGCCGTTTTTAACGATTTGTCCGGCTTTGGAAAATGCTCTCTGACCGCCGCAATTCCGGTACTGTCCGCGCAGGGCGTACAGTGCTGTCCCATGGCATCAGCAGTGCTGACAAACCAGACAGGATATGAATATCATAAATGCACAGACCTGACAGCCATGATTAAGGACTACATCGACAACTGGCAGAAAAATAATGCCCATTTTGACGGCATTTACAGCGGTTTCATGACAGGCTCAAAGCAGATTGAGCTTTTTATGGATTTTTTGGATGTATTTTATGAGGAAAACGCGATGCTGCTCGTGGATCCTGTGATGGGCGATGACGGCAGAACCTACGGCATATACTCTGCCGCTCTTTTGGATGGCATGAAGGCTCTTTCCAGAAAGGCCGATGTCATCACACCAAATCTGACCGAGGCATGCCTTTTGGCAGACTATGATATCGAAAAGGTATACAGTGACACGAGAAAGGATGTGCTTCTGCCACTTGCGACAGAGATAAGCGAGAAGCTGCGAGACCTGTCCGGCAAAAACCAGGATGTAATCATCACCGGTATCAAATGCCGGGATGACAAGGCACCCTTTATATACAATCTCGTGACTACCGCAAACGGCACCACAACCCACAGATCACACTTTTTCGACGTGAGCTTTTCCGGCACAGGAGATCTGTTTGCATCTGTTATATGCGGAAGCAGGCTGAACGGATTTTCAACAGAGGAGGCCGCTGAGCGCGCCGGAAAATTCCTGTATGACAGCATCGCAGATACCATGAATGATGACACCGCACCAAATGACGGAGTGAATTTCGAGAAGTTTTTGCGGGAGCTGATGTGATGTTTATGTGATTCTTATGACCATTTGCTGTAAAAATGCATCGGATTATCAATTGAGTTCTTAAGTCATGCTTAGCACAACACAAAGGAGAACCCGGTTGGACAAGAAGATTTTTCACATTGGAGGAGACTAAGTAATGGCTGATATAATCTATACATACAAGAACGAGGTTTATGCAAATATCACAAATAAATGCCGAGGAATACAATAAGGTCACGAGACCAACCTTTGACAATGCTTATGAGGCTATGCTGGATTTTGCCAAGGAATGCAACCGCATGATCAAGCATACACAGCTTTCTATCGTGGATGTGCTCCCCGAGGAGGATATAAAGACCTGCCAGCAGATTGCTGATGAGAGGGGTATTCATCTGAAGATACGTCATTTTTCGAATTAGGAATAGCGTAAAAAAATACCCATTTTCCATTATAGAATATAGTTATAATGGAAAATGGGTATTTATAAGTGATAACATATTATCACTGCACTATAGATACTCCCCAAGCATTTCACTAACACAATCTCTTATATTCAGTGCGGTTTTCCTTGCCATTGTCATATTTAATCCAATTTTTTGGGCAACCGCGAGAATATCATCCAGTTCAGGATTTACACCATTTCCATTTACCGTGGTAGCATGCTCTCCACCGATTGAATTACTGTAGGTGAGGTCATACGCCGGTGACAATTTCCAGCTACATTCATCTTCATCATACAGATAAGTAAAATTCTTCGAATGGTCATCCCTGTTATGCGCATACACATTAAAACACATAAGTCTATACAATTTTTCACATTCTTCCATAGATTTGGTAAGCTGGAGTGTAAGCTGCATCAGAATATCATAATCAAGATTTGGTATTCTGTGAGATGTTTCTAAAAGCCCGGATTATCGCTAGTCTCTCAAGGCTGCCTATCTCATGTGGATTTATGCCATTTTTCTTCATAAGTCTATCAACCAACAATCTGCCCCATCCATCAGGCAGACTATCTGCAAAAACGCCAAAAAGTCCATCAAACGGATCTATCTTTGGTATAAAAACTTTTTTCTCCAAAGGCAGTGAAAAAGGGCTTATGGAAAATCCATTTGCCAGCCAGTTACTGTCATACTCAAACGCAGCCAGACGATTTTGGTACAAAGCAATCGTTCCGACGAGTCTTTCATGATAAAAGACTTCCAGCTTATTTAGTCTGTTCATTAATTACCTCCTCGATAGACGCAAAAGGCACATTATTAAACAAGTCTTCAAGTTCGTTCTCCACATCAAGAGCTATAGCAATTTTGGTCAAAGATTGCAGGGATATCTCGCCGCTCTGCTCAAATCGCTTAAGTGAACCAAGACTTACACCTGACCTTGCAGCTAATTGCTTTTGAGTAATTTTCTTTCTTTTGCGCAAACGTACTATCTTTTGTGCAATGTCGTTATTTATTTCTATCCATGTTTTTTGATATAAGTTAATCATGCTAATATATTATCCCTTTTTGGCATTTTTATCAAGATATAACTAATATATTATCCCTAAATATTCATAACTCCAAAACCAAAAAATGTAAATAATAAGCTGAGAATCAAAAAACAAAGGAAAAAGTTTATGGTATTTTAAAGAATCAATT
This sequence comes from Agathobacter sp. LCP21S3_B2, assembly GCF_052118705.1. Classification (NCBI taxonomy): domain Bacteria; kingdom Bacillati; phylum Bacillota; class Clostridia; order Lachnospirales; family Lachnospiraceae; genus Agathobacter; species Agathobacter sp. LCP21S3_B2. The sequence continues at coordinate 13,207 of NZ_JBQKGQ010000011.1, forward strand.
GAATTATATGCAAAAAAGACACCGCAGGGGTGTCTTTTTCGCTATCATAATATACTTCATTAGTCTTTGAAAAGATCTGTTGAGTAGTATCTGTCTCCGCTGTCAGGAAGAAGTGCTACGACTGTCTTGCCCTTGAACTCAGGTCTCTTGGCTACCTCGATTGCTGCATAGAGAGCTGCTCCTGAAGAAATACCTACAAGTACACCCTCCTCTTTTGCGATAATCTTGCCGTACTCGAAGGCTGCCTCATTTGATACAGGGATAATCTCATCATATACCTCTGTATTTAATGTGTTTGGTACGAAGCCTGCTCCGATTCCCTGAATCTTGTGTGCTCCGGCTTTTCCTGTTGAAAGCACTGCTGATGTCTCAGGCTCTACTGCGACAATCTTTACATCAGGGTTCTTACTCTTTAAGTACTCACCTGTTCCTGTGATTGTTCCGCCTGTTCCAACTCCAGCTACGAATGCATCTACCTGTCCGTCTGTATCGTTCCAGATCTCAGGGCCTGTTGTCTTTCTGTGTGCCTCCGGGTTTGCAGGGTTCTCAAACTGCTCCGGAATGAAGCTGTCAGGAATCTGCTCATGAAGCTCCTCTGCCTTGGCGATAGCTCCCTTCATACCCTTTGTACCGTCTGAAAGCACGAGCTCTGCGCCATATGCCTTGATGATGTTTCTTCTCTCGATGGACATTGTCTCAGGAAGAACGATGATAATCTTATATCCCTTTGCTGCTGCGATTGCAGCAAGTCCGATTCCTGTATTTCCTGATGTTGGCTCGATAATTGTTGAGCCCGGCTTGAGCTTTCCGTCTCTCTCAGCCTGCTCGATCATCTCTTTTGCGATTCTATCCTTTACTGATCCTGCCGGGTTGAAGTACTCAAGCTTTGCAAGAAGTCTTGCCTCAAGTCCGTATGCCTTCTCTACGTGTGTAAGCTCTACGAGCGGTGTATTTCCAATAAGTCCTAATGTTCCCTGATAAATGTTTGACATGTTTGCGTCCTCCTTGATGTCATTGTAATGTTAATGCTTTGTTTTAATCTCCTATATTCATACTGTATTTGTATGAATTAATTGTTGATATAAATATACCCCATGAATCCCTATCTGTCAACAGGAATTTATGGGGTTTTTAATTTTTTATCTCAGGCAAACAGATCATCCATCGTAACAACCGACTGCAGCTCCTGCGAATACGAGTTTTCCACCACACCATAGGTTGTAATAAGTGTTGGGTATATCGCATACTTTGTACCGGACACCACTCTCAGATCACTTATTTTATTCCTAATGCTCCTGTCCACTTTCTCCGTTATGGTATATTCTGACTGCGAATATTTCATCTCACACAAATTAATCACCTGATCTTTTCTGGCAATCAGCATATCAATCTGTGAGCCGAAAATGCCATTATCCGGATCTGATTTGCAGTACCACGAATTTACCTCTGTCAGCACTCCCGAAATACCCAGTTTAAACTTAATCTGATCTACATGCTCCATGCACACTCTTTCAAACGCCAGCCCCAGCCATGTATCCACTGCGGGCGCATTAATCTGGTTCGTCCAAAAATGCTCATCTGTCGGTTCTGATTTCAAAAATTTGAAATAAAACAATGTAAAGCAATCCATCAACTGATATATCGCATTTTTCTTTTTCATCCCAAATGCATTGTACTTGCGGATAAATCCACAGCTTTCAAGCTCTTCAAGCTTCGTTGTCAGATCTCCCGAATTAGGAATTTTGGTCGCTGTGATGATTTCTTCCCTTGTCATTCCAACCTTTTTAGTCCCAAGAGCTTCTATTATTTTTACATAGTTCTCCGGTTTTTTGAATACAGAAGCATATAAATACTTAAATTCATCGCGCAGGGGCGCATCCTTTTCAAACAATATACTATCAATATTCTGCGAAAGGCTTAATCCCTTTTTCAAAAATCCCCAATAGTAAGGTACTCCGCCCAAAATATATTATATCGCTATATTCTTCTTAATCTCTGTTTTTTATACACTTTAAGTAAAGTATAACGATATTTTGAGCAAAAAACAAGCCAAAACACAAATATACTCTTCTTAATCTCGTTAAAAATAATAGATTAAGAAGAGTATACGTTGTTTCGTTGCAATATTTATGTGTTGTTACACATTAAGCTCGTGATTCCAAATGGTCTAAGATCATATTGGTAAATCTCCCATTAAATTCACCATCTTTTCAATTGTTCCACCGCACAGTACGTGCCCATCCTGATAGAATACCGCTGCCTGGCCCGGTGTCATGGCGCGCTGTGGCTCGTCAAATACACATTTTATCATGCCGTTTTCCATAGGGGTAAGTGTACATTCAGCTCCCCTGTGAGAGTAGCGTACCTTTCCTATGCTGCGGGTGTCCGGTGTGATGTGCTCCTGCGCCATGTAGTTTATATCGCTGATATAACAGGTGTCTGAGAAAAGTGACTCATTTGTGCTGATTACGACCTCATTTGTTGCCGGACGCAGCTCCTTCACGAATAAAGGCGTTGCGGCTGTAATTCCAAGCCCCTTGCGCTGTCCGATAGTATAGTGGATGAGGCCCTTATGACGGCCGAGAATATTGCCCGATTCATCCACGAAATTTCCCGGCTCATAGGTTTTGCCTGTCTCATTCTCGATAAATGAGGCATAGTCGTGATCCGGCACGAAGCATATGTCCTGGCTGTCGCTCTTGTGCGCCACAGGCAGTCCGGCTTCCTCTGCGATACGGCGGATTTGTGGCTTTTCATACTCTCCCACAGGCATCAGCGTGCGACGAAGCTGCTCCTGTGTCAGATTGTAAAGCGCATATGTCTGGTCCTTTTCCGCTGTGACTGAGTTGGCTATGGTGTATCTGCCGTTTGGAAGCTGTGCTATGCGGGCATAATGGCCTGTTGCTATATAGTCGGCTCCTATCTCGAGCGAGCGGTGAAGCAGCGACTCCCATTTCACATAACGGTTGCAGGCGATACACGGATTTGGCGTGTATGCACGCTCGTATTCGGACACGAAATAGTCTATGACGTATTTCTTGAAATCAGCCTTGAAGTTCATCACATAATACGGAATATCAAGCACTGCTGCCACTCGTCTGGCGTCCTCCACTGCGGATAGCCCACAGCATCCGCCCTCCTGTGACTGTTTAAATACGTCCTCGTCCTGCCATATCTGCATTGTGACTCCGATGACATCGTATCCCTGTTCCTTTAATAAATATGCCGCTACTGACGAATCCACTCCGCCCGACATTCCTACTACAACCTTCTTTTTCATTAATAGTCTTCCTCAGGCGCCTCTTCCTTCTCGCTGATATCGTTTACAGGCTTCTCAAGTCCCTCTATCTTGATGCCGTTTTTCTCTGCATAATCCCAGAGTGCCGCATGGATTGCCTCCTCTGCGAGAAGTGAGCAGTGTACCTTTACAGGTGGAAGTCCGTCAAGTGCCTCCATAACTGCCTTGTTTGTAACCTCAAGCGCCTCCTGGATTGTCTTGCCCTTTACGAGCTCTGTTGCCATACTGCTTGTTGCAACTGCTGCGCCACATCCGAAGGTCTTGAATTTGGCCTCCTGAATAATGCCGTTGTCATCTATATCCAGATACATTCTCATGATGTCTCCGCACTTTGCGTTTCCTACTGTGCCGACACCACTTGGATTCTCCATCTCTCCTACGTTTCTTGGATGGTTAAAATGGTCCATTACCTTTTCACTGTATGCCATGTCCTTAGTTCCTCCTAATTTTCATGTATATATTAATAATCTGATAGTCACTATAATTTTTGACCTGATCATTTATGCCTCAGATTTGCCGTTTTTCTTTACAAAATCCTCGTATAACGGTGACATGCTTCTGAGCCTTGCTATGATTTCCTTTAACTTGTCCACTGTATAGTCGATATCCTCAAGAGTGGTCTTCTCTGATAATGTAAGACGCAGTGAGCCGTGTGCTATCTCATGTGGCAGTCCTATTGCAAGGAGCACATGCGATGGGTCGAGTGAGCCTGATGTGCAGGCTGAGCCTGAGCTGCCGCATATGCCTGCCTGGTCAAGCAGGATAAGCATTGACTCTCCCTCGATAAATCTGAAGCAGAAGTTTGCATTGTTTGGCAGTCTGTCTGTTCTGTGTCCATTTAAGCGTGTATATGGAATCTCACTTGTCACTCTCTCGATGAGGTGGTCTCTGAGCTTTGTCTCATATGCACTGCGCTCTACCATGTTGGCCTTTGCAAGCTCTACTGCCTTGCCGAGTCCTACGATACCCGGCACATTGTGTGTTCCCGCACGTCTCTGGCGCTCCTGTGCTCCGCCGTGGATAAATGAGCGGATTTTTACGCCCTTTCTGATATACATCACGCCGATGCCCTTTGGTCCGTTGAGCTTGTGACCGCTGGCGCTGAGCATGTCGATATGCATATCATCTACATTAATCGGAATATGTCCGAATGCCTGAACTGCATCTGTGTGGAACAAAATGCCATGCTCCTTTGCTATCTCTCCGATCTCCTTAAGCGGCTGGATAGTACCAATCTCGTTGTTTGCCGCCATAACTGAGATAAGGATTGTGTCAGGTCTGATGGCTGCCTTAAGCTCATCAAGCTTGATTTTTCCGTCCTCATCAACACCCACATATGTCACCTCAAAGCCATGCTTCTCTAGCCACTGTGCTGTGTGAAGAATTGCATGATGCTCGATAGCTGATGTGATGATGTGCTTTCCTTTTGCAGCATATGCCTCTGCTGTGGCCTTTAATGCCCAGTTGTCGGACTCGCTGCCGCCGCCTGTGAAATATATCTCATCCTTCTTGGCTCCGATAAGGTCTGCGACCTCTCCTCTGGCATGATCCACTGCTCTTTCTGCCTCATCTGCAAAGCTGTATATAGCTGATGGATTGCCGTAATGCTCTGTAAAGTAAGGAAGCATTGCATCCACAACCTCCGGATATACCTGTGTGGTTGCCGCATTATCCAAATAAATTAATCTGCTCATCTATGATAACCTTCTTTCTTTATATGACATAATTTCCATTCTTCTCGTTCTGCCAGTCTACCAGATCCTGCAAGGTGATATTGTCAACCACACCTGAGATTGCATCATTGATCTTCTTGTACACAATAGATGTGACGCACTGCTGCTGTCTGTCGCAGACTATCTCGTCATCCTCTATACATGCTACCGGCGCAAGGCTGCCCTCAGTCTGTCTGAGAATCATGCCGACTGTGTAGTTCTGCGGTTCCATCTTCAGCATGTAGCCGCCCTGGGCGCCTCTGACACTTCTGACGTAGCCCGCCTTGTTTAAAATGGATATAATCTGTTCAAGATATTTATCTGAAATATCCTGTCTCTTCGCTACATCCTTCAGGCTGATGGGTGAACCACTGTTGTTCTCTGCAAGATCCATCATAAGGCGAAGAGCATAACGTCCTTTTGTTGAAATTTTCATTTATAGCACCTCTGTTTCATTTCCTACTGTTTTACTATACATTCAGAAATCGCCTTTGTCAAGCCGAAAAACAGAAATCATTTCATTTGTCAGGCTTAATTCCTCTAGGGATGCAGGTATTTCTTCTCTTGACACCCATTTTGCCACCGAAAGTTCCTGCATGTCAACCTCAATCTCATCTGTTCCGTCAACTTCACAGAAATATCCCGCAAGTATATTGTCAGTAAAGCCCCACGGCTGCGATTTGTAGTATCTTATGTTTTTCACACGCAATCCCGTTTCCTCCATGACCTCACGGCGCACGGTCTCCTCAAGCGACTCACCTATCTCGTTAAAGCCTGCCACAAGTGCGTACTTTTTATACTCTCTGCCATTATATTTTGTCAAAAGCAGCTTATCTCCATTGGTAACTCCCACTATCACGGCCGGATTGATGCGCGGGTAAACCATGTTGCCACAGACCGGACATCTGAGCATGCGCTCCACGTCGTCCTCTACCAGCCTGTTTGCGCATCTGCCGCAGAAATGGTTCTTATCATACCAGCCATCCAGATGGAATCCCGTTATCGCGGCAAGCACGTACTCCTTCGGTGCTGCACTGCGCATATAGTGCCGGTTTATGAATTTGCCACCTGTTACTTCCAATATATGCATTTTGTCAGCATGTGACAGTGCCACCCTGAAAAATGCAATATCGTCAAGTGTAAACAGATACTGATATTTAGCATCTAAGCATTCTGTTTTTATATCCTCATATCTTGGAAAGCTTATCTGATGAATATCCTGAATGGATTCGTCAGCAGGCTTGTCCGATGCCTGCTGCACAAGAAGCTGTCCCCTGCTAAAAAAAAGGACCCTGCTGTCCGGGTCCGGCTGTATGTTTTTGTATGTTATGTCCCACTTATGTGGTGCAATGTCCTGAATCATGGTATGCCTCGATTTTCTTTATTTTCGGTTTCCGTTGCACCGTCTGATAACACAGTTAATCAGCCTGGAAATAGAATTTCCGCTGATTACCTGTGTTATCATACGATGTTTATACGCTAAAAATCCGAGCGCCTCGCTTCGAACCATCACAACAGACGTTACCTCCACAGTTAACTCCCTCCAGGCTGCCTTGCGTCACATGAAAGCTTCTACTTAGTGCTGCTGTGTTCCCACCCTGACACGGTTCATAGATTTCCATTGCGCAAGACCCAGACGTCAACGCCACTTATGGAGGGCAGCTCCACCGCTTAAGCCCTCTACGAAGCATCACCCCAACTATAGCGGATTGTTGGTTCAAGGTACCGCTACCACCCCGGCTGCTCGGAGTCTTAAGTATACGCTATAATGCATGGTTTTGTCAAGCATAGAAAACCATCATGCATAATCCGTACAGAATCTTAACAGCGTAGCGTAGCCACGGCAAGAGTACGTATGCGCGTCCGGTACCCGGGGCTTACGTGCCTTACATTGTGGTTTTAACGACAATTTATTTACTGCCCTTGAAACTTACGCTTCTTTCGCAGCTCCTTGAAGAAGGTAGAAAGCATGGTGCTGCATTCGTCACCACAGATGCCTATATCTGTCTGCACCTGATGATTGAACTGCTGCATCTGCAGTAGATTGATGATTGAGCCTGCACAGCCTGCTTTCGGATTCATGGCGCCTATTACCACTCTGGGAATGCGTGCCTGTACTATTGCTCCGGCACACATCTGACAAGGCTCAAGGGTGACGTACATTGTGCATTCCTCGAGACGCCAGTCTCCGGTCTTTTTGCTGGCTTTGCGGATGGCAGAGAGCTCAGCGTGAGCGAGTGGATTTTTGTCGGTATTTCTGCGGTTGTAGCCGCGTGCGATGATTTTGTCACCGGCTACAATTACGCAGCCTATCGGCACCTCATCGAGTGCATATGCTTTTTTTGCCTGTTTTATTGCCTGTTTCATATATTTTTCATCTTGTGTCATATTTGTCTGCTCCATGTGTTATAATCTATTTATCATGATACACCAAATATGAAAGAAGGAAAATATGTTTTTTCAATATGAAACCCCGCGCCTGCTTCTTAAGGTATTGCACGCTGATTGTGCCCCACAGGTTTTGGATTTTTACAATAGGGATAAAGAGCTTTTTGAAATGTATGAAATAGACCGCGTGCCGGATTTTTATACTGTGAAGCACCTGCAGAAGGTGCTCAGATATGAATACAATATGGCTGTCAAATCACAGCTTTTCAGATTTTATGTTTTTAAGAAGGAAAATCCGTGCCGGATTATCGGCACTGTGTGTATACATAATATCGCTCCGGCTTTCTACGGAAGCTGTGAGATTGGCTATAAATTTTCCAGCGAGTTTCACCACATGGGATATGCCACTGAGGCAGTCGGCTTCTGCACCAAGCTTGCCTTTAATGAGCTTCGCATGCACAAGGTAACGGCGGTTGTCCACCCGGGAAATGTGCCTTCTATGAAGCTTCTTAATGGGCTTGGCTTCGTGCAGGAGGGGCTGCTTAGAGATTATCTGATGCTGCATGGGCAGTGGTGTAATCACTATATTTATGGGCTTGTTAATAAATAAGCCCATTTATAATTTAACATTAAAATCCTCCAATTTAATGCTCCAGATTTGCAAACTTCGTGTACTCAGGCAGCCATGCAAGGTTTACGGTGCCGATTGGACCGTTACGCTGTTTAGCGATGATAATTTCTGAGATACCCTTGAGCTCGGTGTCCTTGTTGTAATAGTCGTCACGATAGATGAACATGACGACGTCGGCATCCTGCTCGATGGCTCCTGACTCTCGAAGGTCAGAAAGCATCGGTCTGTGGTCCGGTCGCTGCTCTACGGCTCGTGATAGCTGTGAGAGTGCCACTACAGGGACTGAAAGCTCTCTGGCGAGCGCCTTAAGCGAACGAGATATGTCTGAGATTTCCTGCTGACGTGATTCTGAGCCTCGTCCTGAGCCTGTCATGAGCTGCAGGTAATCGATGATGACGAGCTTTAAGTCATGCTCAAGCTTGTATTTACGGCACTTGCTTCGAAGCTCTGAGATGCTGATACCCGGAGTGTCGTCTATGATGAGCTCGGAGTCTCCGATGATTCCGGCGCCCTCGACCAGCTTTTCCCAATCGGCATCAGACAGATTTCCTGTACGCAGTGCCTGCGCATCTACCTTTGATTCAAGTGAGAACAGACGGTTTACGAGCTGTTCCTTCGACATCTCGAGTGAGAATATGGCTGTACACAGATGTGCATGGAATGCCACATGCTGTGCTATGTTGAGGACGAAGGCTGTCTTTCCCATTGACGGACGGGCTGCCACGAGCACGAGGTCTGACGGCTGAAGTCCCGCTGTCCTGTAGTCCAGGTCTATGAAGCCTGTCGGGATTCCTGTTACGGTGCCCTCCTGCTGTGCTGCTTTTTCAATTTTCTCGAGAGCATTCATGACAACAGTACGGATTGGCACGTAGTCACCTGTCTGCCTTGTAGAAAGCAGCTCAAATACATCGTGCTCTGTCTTGTCGAGCACGCTCTCGAGTGATTCCTTGCCGGCGTAGCATTCGTTCTCTATGTCCTCTGTCACATGGATTAGCTTTCGCTTTATGGCATTTTCTTTTACGATATTGGCATAGTACTTGATGTTGGCAGAGGTCGGCACACTAGTGACGAGAGTTCTCACAAAGTCAAGGCTTTGTATTTCCTGCGGCACATCCTTTTCCTTTAAACGGTTCTGGAGTGTGACGAGATCTACAGGCTGACCCTCTGTAAAGAGCTCAACCATGGTCTCAAATATGATGCCGTACTGCTGATGATAAAAATCCTCCCTAAGGAGCATCTCGCTGGCGGTCACTATGGCATCCTTGCTCATAATCATGGAGCCGACCACGGACTGCTCTGCCTCAAGGCTGTTTGGCATTATTCGTTTGATTAATGCTTCTTCCAAGGGGATTCCTCCTATCCTTCAACTACTGATACTGTGAGGTTTGCTGTTACCTTTGGATGAAGCTTGACAGGCACCTCATAATTTCCGAGTGCCTTGATTGACTCGTTAAGCTGCATCTTTTTCTTGTCGAGTTCTAAGCCGTGCTGCTCCTTTGCCGCAGCCGATATCTCCTTGGTAGAGATGGAGCCGAAGGTCCTACCGCCCTCTCCTGAGCGCAGCTTTACTACTACCTTTGTGCTCTCTACGACCTTTGCGAGCGCAAGTGCACTCTCGTAGTTTTCCTGTGCTACCTTGTCAGCGTGCTGGTTCTGAAGCTTTAAGTCATTTAAGTTCTTTGGAGTAGCCTCTACTCCGAGCTTTTTAGGTATGATATTGTTTCTGGCGTAGCCGTCACTTACGTTTACTATCTCGCCTTTTTTGCCTAATGATTTTACGTCCTGTAATAAGATTACTTTCATTCTTCTATGTCTCCTTCTTTTAGCATTTCGTCCAGTGTATCCTGTATCATGCGCTTTGCCTGCACGATAGTAACGCCTGTCAGCTGCGCGCCTGCCACATTTAAGTGTCCGCCGCCGCCCAGCTTCTCCATGATTATCTGGACATTTATCTCGTCGATTGAACGAGAGCTGATATAAATCTTGCCATTGTACTCCGTGAGCACAAATGATGCCTTGATTCCTATTATGTTGAGCAGCTCATTTGCTGCCTGTGCGCCGACGATTGTCGGGCTCTCCACATTCTCGCTAGGGCATACCGATATGGCAAATGAACCCCTGTATACCTCTGCATGGCGCACGGCCTCGGCTCTTGCCTTGTAGCATGCCATGTCATTTCTAAGCATCTTTCTGACGCGTGTTACCTCTGCGCCTGAGCGCTTCAAAAAGGCTGCCGCCTCAAATGTACGCACGCCTGTCTTTGTCATAAAGTTGTTGGTATCGATGAGGATGCCTGCGTAAATGCAGTCGGCCTCTGTCGCATTGATCTTGACTCCGTCGTTGAAGTACTGCAATACCTCTGCGACCATCTCACACGCACTCGATGCGTACGGCTCGATATATGAGAGTGTAGGATTCTCTATTATCTCGCTGCTTTGTCTGTGGTGGTCAAATACAACTATCTTTCCTGTCTTTCTGAGGAGCTCAGAACACTCTGTGTAGCTTGGCCTGTTGGTATCCACCACCATGACAAGCGTATCCTTACTCACCATCTCGAGGGCCTCCTCACTATTTATAAACATGTCTGTTGGATAGCCCTTTACCTCCGAAAAAGTCTCCATGAGAGGTCTTACCGAGCTTGTCGGGTCATTTATGACTATCTGCGCCTTTTTGTCGAGATTCTTGGCTGCACAGTATATACCTATGCCAGCTCCGAGCGAGTCTACATCTGTGATGCTGTGGCCCATGATAAGCACATTCTCACAGGTCTCAATAATCTCCTGAAGCGCCTGCGCCTTGACTCTCGCCTTTACCCTTGTCTTGCTCTCCACCTGCTTTGACTTGCCGCCAAAATACAGGATATCGTCGTGATCCTTTATGACTACCTGATCACCGCCTCGTCCGAGGGCTAAGTCTATGGCATTTCGCGCATAAACGTAGTTTTCATTATACTTATCGCTCTTTATACCGATTCCGATACTGAGTGTGACCGCCATCTCATTGCCGACCTTTATAGCCTTGACCTCGTCGAGCACCTTGAACTTGTCCTCCTTCATGCTGTCAAGGTACTTGTACTTGAACACCACGAAGTATTTGTCATTTTCTATCTTTCTGACAAGTCCGTCATACTTGGCAAAGTACTGGTTTACACGCCTGTCGATAAGTGCAACGAGCAGTGACCTCTTTACGTCCTCTATGCTGTCAAGTGCCTCATCATAGTTGTCGATATACACAAGCGCTGATACCTGCTTCTGCTCTGTGATTTCCTTCTTGCAGTGATAAAGCTCCGACTCATCAAATACGTACAGCGCCGTCAAAAACTCGTCTGCTTCATTTGTGTCGATTATCTCATTTTCCTCTGCGATAGAGTTGAAATATATTCGCTTGACGGACAGTCTGACTATGCTGTCCTCTTCCTCGTTTACTATCTTGAAATCTGTCGGCGTATCACTCTTGGTGAGAATTTCCCTGGTCACTGTCGGGAAAAGTGTCGTGATGGATTTGTGATAGTTTTTATCCACACCCATTAGCTCTGCGAATTTGTCATTTACCCATAGTATCTTACCTGAATACTCAAGCAGGGCATACGGCACCTCAAACTCATTAAGCAGCCTCTTCTGCACCGATGAATACTGGGTTGCAAAGCTAATCAGCTCATTTGCAACGACTGACTTGCTTCTGACATACAAAAGCAGCACGAGTACAAAATAAAACACTGTAAAGCCTGCCATGCCATAGCCAAGTCTCCTGTCGTAGCGCATTGCTATTCCATCGGCACATGCCAACACGAGTGTCAGATACAGCGGCCAGCACATGTAGCTTTTCAGCCTTCCCTTGAATTTTATTTTTTTCTTCATTTTACTCTCCTTATCCCCCGGTGCGCTGCGCTGATGCTGCCGGTGCAACGATTCCGGTTTCAAGAATGTACTACAAATTAATAGTTACCGGTCACACCTTTGTGCAGCCCGCATCGATTGATATACCTACTAGAGAGTATACCACTTTGTGAGGATTATTCCTAGTACTATATTTATCAGTTATACTCAGTTATGATTATGAGGAATATATGGCATTTCTGTGTAGCAAATCATAATTATGTAAAATCTAAACAAATTTTATGTAATTTAAAAAGCACCGCATATATCTGATATGATACATGCGATGCTTTTCGTGTGCTCTCATCTTCCGGTATTCATTTTAAGGTATACATCGAATTGCATGCAAGCATGCATCGATGATACCTTTTGACCCTTTAATCATTTTAATTAAATATAATTACTTCTCAGTCTTATCCGCAGCTATCTCTGCAATTGACTTTGTAAGACCTGCAATCCCCTGAATCTCTGAAGGGATGATTATCTTTGTAGCCTTGCCATCTGCGGCCTTGGCAAATGCCTCTAAGCTCTTTATCTGGAGCACTGCGTTGTCCGGATTTGCCTCCTTCAACATGCGAAGTCCGTCTGCATTAGCCTGCTGTATCTTGAGGATAGCCTCTGCCTGACCTGCTGCCTCCTGGATTGTTGCCTCCTTCTTTGCCTCTGCGCGAAGGATGGCTGCCTGCTTTTCAGCCTCGGCATCGAGGATGACTGACTCTTTATTTCCCTCTGCAACAAGGATTGTTGATTTTTTCTCACCCTCTGCACGAAGAATGGCCTCTCGTCTCTCACGCTCTGCCTTCATCTGCTTCTCCATAGCATCCTGGATGGCCTTTGGAGGTATGATGTTCTTGAGCTCGACACGGTTTACCTTGATGCCCCATGGGTCTGTTGCCACATCGAGTGTTGCGCGCATCTTGGTGTTGATTGTCTCACGGCTGGTGAGTGTCTCATCAAGTTCTAAGTCTCCGATGATGTTACGAAGTGTTGTGGCTGTAAGGTTCTCAATTGCCATGATTGGATTCTCTACTCCGTATGCATAGAGCTTTGGATCTGTAATCTGGAAATATACTACAGTGTCTATCTGCATTGTTACATTATCCTTTGTGATTACAGGCTGTGGCGGGAAATCTACCACCTGCTCCTTTAAGATGACTCTCTTTGCTATTCTGTCGATAAATGGCACCTTGAGGTGAAGTCCTACGCTCCATGTGGTGAGATATCCTCCCAAACGCTCAATTACCATTGCATGTGCCTGTGGCACGATTTTAATGCAGTTTACCAGTACTATAAGTACGATTACGAGTAACACTGCAAGTGCTATTAATCCTTCCATTTCCGGTTAAGCCTCCTTTGCCCTTTTTACAATTAATTTTACTCCGCTTATCTTCACTACCTCGATAAGCTCGCCTTTTCTTATGACCTGGGTCTCGTCCTGCGGTCTGACTGTCCACTCCTGACCGTTTACAACGGCTTTTCCTGTCTGCTTCATGCTGTCAGCATCCTCGGTGAGCACAGCTCTTTCTCCGACCAGACTGTCCACGTTTGTCTTCACTGTCCTGGAATTGATGTACTTCCCGGCCCATGGCTTTGTGAGAGCTAAAAGCACGACTGAAACGAGTATAAATGCAATTCCCTGAACCACGACATTGCCGCCAAGCAGTGCGATTATAAACGCTACAAATGAGCCTGCCGCAAACCATATGGATGTGAGCCCAACTGTCATAAGCTCAACTAAAACAAAAACTACGGTGGCTGCCAACCAGAAAACAATGTATGTATCCATTTGAACCCTCCCTTTTTATTAGTATTTGTTTTATATCCATTTTATACTATGTAATTTGATTATGCAACAAATATTAATTTTTTAAACATAAAATGTTTTTAACCTAAAAATCCCGACCACCATCCGGTAGTCGGGATTTATCATACATTTATCTTATTCGCAAACGTATGGCATAAGAGCAAGATGACGTGCTCTCTTGATTGCTACTGTAAGAGCTCTCTGGTGCTTTGCACAGTTTCCTGTGATACGGCGTGGAAGGATTTTTCCTCTCTCAGAGATGTATCTCTTTAATTTGTTTGTATCTTTGTAATCAATGACATTGTCTTTTCCACAGAATACGCAGACTTTTTTTCTTCTACGCATTGGTCTTTTCTTCATTGATGAACCATCAGCTGATTTATTGTAAGCCATTTTTGTTACCTCCTTGAATATTTGTCCTCGTGGACACTACTAATTGAATGGAAGCTCCTCGTCGATTCCGTCCGGAATGTTCATGAAGCCATCCCCAGCAGCCTGGCTAGGTGCAGGTCTGTCTGCCGGTGCAAATCCGCCTGCATTTCCTGATGCGGCTGATTTAGACTCTGCAAACTCTGCATTCTCAACCACGACATCAGTGGTGTATACCTTCTGTCCGTCCTTGTTTGTATAGCTGCCGGTCTGGATTCGGCCCTCAACAACAAATTTTGTTCCTTTACGGCCAAATCTCTCAAAAAATTCTGCTATCTTTCCAAAAGCTACGCAATTGATGAAATCCGTTGACTGCTCCTCTGCATTCTTGCTGTAGCGTCTGTCTACTGCAAGTGAAAATCTTGCTATTGCAAGTGAGTTATCCCCCTGGGCATAGCGGATTTCTGCGTCTCTGGTTAATCTACCCATAAGTATTACTTTGTTCATAATACAATCTCCTATTTTCTTATACTATGCCTCGTCTTTTCTAACGCATAAGAAACGAAGAACATTGTCCATGATACGAACGTCCTGCTCGATTTCTGCTGGGACTGTTCCCTCAGCATCGAACTGGATGAAGTAATAAAAGGCCTCAGTCATGTGCTGAATCTCGTAAGCTAATCTCTTCTTACCAGCCTCCTCAACTTCTGTAACAGTACCGCCGGCACGTGTGATGTACTCTTTTGCCTTCTCGACTACTGCTGTTCTCGCATCATCCTCGATCTTTGCACTAACGACGAGTGCTAATTCATATTTGTTCATGCGAATGTTACCTCCTTTTGGTCTCTGGCTCATAAATCTGATTATGAGCAAGGAATTTTATATCACGAGTCTAGATAATAACATGAATCGTGGTACTTTTCAAGGGGTTTTTGCAATTTTTCTTTAATTTTTATTAGGTCGGGACATGCACCTCTGTTTTTACTATTCTACTTTGTTTCTATCTAACTAAGCCTGCTTCTTCGTGAGACCGCGGTCATTTTTCTCGACCAGCTTTCTCGGCACCATAACCTGGTGTCCGCAGCCCATGCATTTCAGGCGGAAGTCTGCGCCGACACGCATGATTTCCCACTCGCTGCTGCCGCACGGATGTGGTTTTTTCAGTTTTACGATATCTCCTACTGTGTATTTATCCATCCTATATTCCTTCTCTACCTATATCTGCCATATTATATACTATGATATGAGGGTCAAAAGGTATTTTGCCCCTCATACTACACCTCTATCTGCTCAAATACAGAGCCCAGTCCCTGCTGTATCAGAAGGTCTGCTCTTGCGTCCATTGGCGTGGTGGACTTGTTGATAAGCACGAGCTTGTTTCCGTTGTAATAGTCTATGAGGCCTGCCGCCGGATATACCGCAAGTGATGTACCGCCTACTATGAGCACATCAGCATGACTGATGTAGTAGATTGCATCCTCAAGCGTTTTCTGATTTAAGCCCTCCTCGTACAATACGACATCCGGCTTTACCGGGCCGCCGCACTTTGGGCATTTTGGCACGTCTGTCGAGTTGAGGATTTCCTCTGCGCTTACAAACTGCAAGCATCTCTCACAGTAGTTTCTCAGCACACTGCCGTGCAGCTCCATTACATTTTTGCTGCCGGCCTTCTGGTGCAGTCCATCTATGTTCTGCGTCACAACGCCCTTAAGCTTTCCTGCTTTTTCAAGCTCTGCAAGCTTGTAATGCGTGATGTTCGGCTCTGCATCTAGGCAGAGCATCTTGTCACGGTAGAATCGGTAAAACTCCTGCGGATGCTTCCTGTAAAATGTATGGCTCAGGATGGTCTCGGGCGGATAATCATACTTCTGATTGTAAAGTCCGTCCACGCTTCTGAAATCAGGTATGCCACTCTCGGTTGATACACCTGCTCCGCCGAAAAATACAATATTGTCCGAAGCCTTTATCCACTGCAAAAATGTTTCTACACTGCTGTCATTGTTACCCATATGTATCCATCCTTTCTTCTTTTAATTTTAATTGCTGCCAATTATTATTTGAGCCATCTTCAGGACAAAACTGCAGCTCACTTGCAAGCTGACTCATAATTTTCTATTCTCAGTATTTCTGAATGGTCAACTTATATTTACAGCTTGCGCACCAGCTTGTCCACATCTGCATTCAGTCCAAACACCATCACTGCATCGTCTGCCTTGAACACGTAGTCCGGCAGCGGAAGCACGCGATTCTTTCCGGCTTCCTTTACTGTAACGATATTTACATTGTATTTCTGGCGCACATTATTTTCCATGATGCTCTTTCCTACCCAGCCTTCAGGTGGATTTATCTCGTAGATTGAGTAATTATCGTTTAATGCCACATAATCAAGCACATGGTTGGCGCTGTATTTCTTTGCCACTCGTTCTGCCATGTCGCGGTCAGGATAGATAACCTCATCCGCACCGTTTCGAAGCAGGAACTTGGCATGCACATCCCTGTTTGCCTTGCTGATGACATATTTTCCGCCCATCTCCTTAACGAGACTTGTTATCTCAAGTGAGCTCTGGAAATTGGTGCCGATGCATACAAAAATCAAATCGAAATTGTTAATTCCGAGTGCTTTTACTACCTGTGGGTCGGTACAGTCACCTATCTGCACCTTGGTCACGTCATAGATTAAATCCCTGACCTTGGCCTCGTCCTTGTCCATCACCATAATGTCGTTTCCGTTTTTTATCAAATCCGCACACAGATGGTGTCCGAATTTACCCATTCCAATAATTAAAATTGATTTCATTGCGTTTCTCCTTATCCTTATCCAATGATAACTTTTTCCTCCGGAAGCTCTATATTGGCTTTTCCCGGTCTATGCACAAACGAAAGCACAAAGGTCATGCTTCCGATTCTTCCACAATACATCATAATTATGATAATTATGCGTCCTACTGTATTTAAATCTCTTGTGATGCCTGTTGTCATGCCGACCGTACTGATTGCAGAGTATACCTCAAACAGTACATCGTCCATCTTCATATTGGATGTGGCAAGTATAGCTATCACCGCTGTAAGGCCAAGCACCAGATTGATTATAAGCACCATTCCGGCCTTTTTGATTACCTCACTGCTTATTTTCCTGCCAAACACATTGCAGCCGTTGCTTCCTCTAAGATAAGAAACAATATAGATTATCATGACCGCCATTGTTGTGGTTTTGATTCCGCCGGCTGTCGAGCCCGGGCTTCCTCCTATGAACATGAGCACTATAGTCAAAAGCTTGCTCTCCGGTGTCAGTGCTGCTGTGTCTACTGTATTGAAGCCTGCCGTTCTCGCCGTAACTGAGCCGAATAACGATGCAAATATGGCACCCGGTGTATCTATGCCTGCTATGGTATTGTTTTTTTCAAAAATATACATAAACAGTGCGCCACCGAATACGAGTATCAGTGTGGTTGATATTACTATCTTGGCGTGGAGCGAGTATCTGCTAAACTTAAACTTTTTGATTCTGACCTCATTCCATATGGTAAAACCGATACCACCTATGATGATAAGCAGCATAATTGTGATATTGACTAACGGATCTGCGACATATTTTGTAAACGATGAGTACTCCTCGTTGATGCCCATCAAATCAAAGCCCGCATTGCAAAATGCAGATATCGAGTGGAACACCGAGAAATATATGCCTCTTAATATGCCAAAATCCGGTATGAAGCGGATTGCTAAAATCACCGCTCCTATGCCTTCGATAAGGAAGGTTCCCCTTATTATCACGCTGAAAAGCCTAACTATTCCACCAATCTCGAGTGCATTGACGCTCTCCTGCATCAGATCCCTCTGTCTAAGTCCGATTTTTTTGTGCAGAAGCATGGAAAATGCCACACCGATTGAGATGAATCCCATGCCTCCTATCTGAATCAACACCAGAATTACAAGCTGCCCTATGATACTCCAGTGTCTGAAGGTGTCAAACACAACAAGACCTGTCACACAGGTTGCACTTGTTGCCGTAAAAAGTGAGTCCAGAAAATTGGTCCATTGTCCGTCTCTTGAAGAAAACGGAAGACTCAGCATTATTGCCCCTGATAATATTGTCAGAAAAAAGCCAACTGCGATGTACCTGAACTCTGTCAGGTTCTTATGTCGTTTTTTTATGTCATATTTTATATCGTTCATATCCAATCCTAACTATTTGCTGCAGAATGTATTATTGTCAGCTTACAGAAGCTGTTTGTATATATCCCTCTTGCTGACACCTCTGTCCTTTGCCACGAGCTTCATGGCTTCCTTCCTGTCGATGCCCTGTGACTCATAGTGTGCCATATGTGCTTCAAGCGGCATGGCTTCCCAGCTTTCCTGCTGCTCCTTTGCTATTTCAGCCACGTTTCTGCCACAGATTACAAGCACATATTCACCTCTTGGCTCCTGTGTCCTTGAACTCTCCAAAAGCTCCGAAAATGTAGTCTGCACTTTTTCCTCGTGCTTTTTCGTAAGCTCCCTGCACACGGTGAGTTCTCTGTCTCCGAGCGCATTGTAAAGCTCTGTAACCGTCTTTATAAGATGATGAGGCGCCTCGTAGATGATGATTGTCCGGGTCTCGTTTTTAAGCTCCTCAATGACGCGCGCGCGTTCCTTTTTATCCCTCGGCAAAAATGCCTCAAACGCAAACCTCCTGGTCGGCCTGCCCGACATGGTGAGCGCTGTAATGCACGCTGCTGCCCCGGGAAGCGAGGTAACAGGCACGCCCTCCTCGTAGCAGATGCGCACGATGTCCTCACCCGGGTCAGAAATGCCGGGTGTTCCTGCATCAGTGATGAGGGCTATATTTTTGCCCTCCTTAAGCTTTGCCACAAGCTGGTAGGCTTTATCTATCTTGTTAAACTCATGATAGCTCGTCATGGGTGTCTTTATCTCAAAATGATTGAGCAGCTTTATGGAGTTTCTCGTATCCTCCGCTGCGATGAGGTCTACCTCCTTAAGTGTGCGCAGCACACGGAATGTGATGTCCTCCAGATTTCCTATCGGAGTTGCGCACAGATACAGTGTTCCTGTCATATGATTCTCCTGTTATTTTCCGTTATTCCGGGGCTTATCGCCGTATATCTCATATATCTCATCCGTGTATACATTAGGCTCCTTGTATACAACTAACGGTTTTTCGATGGTGATACGGCTTTTGCCGCCCTTTAGCCCCTCTATTAGCACCATGTTTGGCTCCCTGTCCGCGTAGGGATGTACAAGGCGCATGCGCTTTGGCTCGATATGATATTTCATCATCGTGCTAAAAATCTCTGCCAGCCTGAATGGTCTGTGAACCATGTAAAAACGTCCATTGAATTTGAGCATTTTTGCGCTCTCCCTGACTATATCGTCAAGTGTACACCTGACCTCGTGGCGTGCTATCGTCATGGCATCGTCTGCATTTTTGATACCGTGCTGGCCTATCATATACGGCGGATTTACCGTCACCACCTCCACGGACTCTCGACCGAAAATCTCCGATGCATTGCACACATCGCCCTCTTCTATGGTCACTTTATCCTCAAGATGGTTATATTTCACACTTCTTTTCGCCAGGTCAGCACACTGATGCTGAAGCTCGAGTCCGCTGTAATGCTCTCCGTTATTCTTTGCCTCAAGAAGTATCGGAATCACACCGTTTCCGGTGCACAAATCCACAGCACGCTCGCCGCGCTTTACCTTTGCGTAATCAGATAAAAGCACGGCGTCTATGCCGAAGCAGAACAGCTTTGGATCCTGTATGAGCCTATAGCCCTTGCGGCACAAATCGTCCAGGCGCTCATTACTGTGTATCAGTGCTTCCATGATCCTTGTCCCTGCTATATTCCTTATTGTAATCTTTGTTATAGTTTTTGTTCTTGTAATCCTTGTTGCGGTTGTGTTTCTGCTTGTTTGGTCTGTTCTTGCCACCCTTGTACGGCTTTTTGCAGCCGTCCTTATTTTCTCTGCCGGCATTTACAGCATTTACTTCATTTGTCTCATTTGTAGAAGCTTCCGCTGCCTCTATGTCCGCCCTGTACGGACGTCTTTCTCTGTTGTCACGCTTATCACGGTGCTCGCGATATTCATTTTTGTTGTCCCTGCTGTCACGGTTTTCCCTATTGTCGCGGTTTTCCCTGTAATCACGGTTGTCGCGGCGTCCACGGTTTCTCTGCGGTTTCTCCTGTGGCTCGTCCTCCATTGTCTCGTCGCCGCTGTCCTCGAGGCCCTTGAGCTCGCGAAGCTCCTCCTCGGTGAGCTTGACATCCTTTTTCTGGTGTGGCTTTAATCGCAGATCATCTACAGTATACTCACGAAGCTCCTTCTCCTCGCCATTGTCGATGACAACACGCACAAGCTGCCTGAGCACGCTGACTGACTTGACCTCTCCGATGATTCCCTCAGGTGTCTTGACCTTTTCTCCTACTGACGGCATTCTGCTGTTCAGATACTCATATGTATCCTGCTCATACTTGAGACAGCACATGAGTCTTCCACATACACCTGATATCTTGGTCGGATTGAGGGAAAGATTCTGCTCCTTTGCCATCTTTATGGAAACCGGCACAAAATCCGCCATATAAGAATGACAGCAGAGCGGTCTGCCGCAGATTCCGATGCCGCCCATCATCTTGGTCTCATCCCTGACACCGATCTGGCGCAGCTCGATTCTGGTGCGGAATACCGCTGCCAGATCCTTTACGAGTTCCCTGAAGTCAATTCTGCCGTCTGCTGTAAAGTAAAACAACAGCTTGTTTCCGTCAAAGGTATACTCTGCATCCACCAGCTTCATCTCAAGTCCGTGCTTGATGATTTTCTCCTTGCAGATGGCAAATGCCTCTTTTTCCTTTTCCTTATTTCTCTCAACCGTTTTCTCATCCTCGTCGGTTGCCACTCTGATGACAGGCTTAAGCGGTGAAACCACCTGGTCATCATCCACCTCCTTCGGCGGAATGAGGATAGTTCCCATCTCTATGCCTCTTGCCGTCTCCACGATAACATGCATTGCCATGTCGAGGTCGAAATCAGCCGGGTCAAAGTAATATATTTTGCCTGCTGTCCTGAATCTTATACCAACTATTTTTGTCATGTGATTAGTTCTCCTTTATGGTCATAAGCAGCAGCTCAATTACCAGGTCAAAATTGACGTTTGCGTTAATTCTTATCTTCGCCTTCTCAAGTGCCTCAAGTATTGCCTCGATTCCATGATAGGAATGCTTTGCTGCCTGTTTCTTTATATCATAGACCTCATCCTTGAATATGAGTCCGTTAACATCGTTTGTCGCCTTCATATACAGCACATCTCTGTACCACACCATAATCAGGTCAAAATAATCCTGCACCTTAAGCTTGTACTCAGCTATCTGTTTTACCGCTGCGCCCAGCTCGTACAAATCTATGTCATCGAGGCGCTTTATCAGCGACAGTGCTGACTCCTTTAGCTCGTTGAACTCGTCTGATGAGGCGAGCTTAACAGCCTTTCCGACGATGCCCTGTGCAAATGCGGCACTGATATCTGCCTGATAATCCGGAATATGCTTTTCGTTCATCAGGTATGCCTTTATCACCTCGTCCTTTACCGACTTCATATTGAGTGTGATGCAGCGCGACCTGATGGTCTGCAGAAAGCTGTCTGCATTGGTGGTGAGAAGCATGATGACCGCATATGCCGGTGGCTCCTCAATGGTCTTTAAAAGCGCGTTCTGCGCCTGCTGGTTCATTTTTTCAGCCTCATCCACTATGTAAATCTTGTATTTACTGCTGTACGGCTTTATCACTATATCGTTGTTGAGCTGTGTCCTGATGTCGTCAACCGATATGTTGTTGGGCTTTTCATGACTGACATATATGATATCAGGATGATTGTGGTCATCTGCCTGATGGCACGATTTGCACTCTCCACAACCGTCTGTGCCCTCCTTCTCACACTGCAGTGCCCTGGCAAATGCCTCGGCTATCATCATTTTGCCGGACAGCTGTGGTCCGTTTATTATATATGCATGTGAGACCTTTCCCATTGATATGGCATTTTGCAGATGCTCTATTATCTGCTCATTTCCTACTATATCCTTAAATCCTGCCATAGCTGCTGCCTCCGTTTTAGTCTGCCTGTGTCTGTTATGCTTCTGCCCATATCCGGCGCAGGCTCTTCATGTATTTGTCTTTAATTGAACTGTTATAGCTTTTATCTCCTACGTGAGTATATCAAGCAACAGTCCGCGTATCTCTCCGATTCTTGCAAGTATGGACAGATGATCCTTCTCATCCTCCACCAGCTCTGATGCCAGCTCATCCAGATTGCTGTCTATCAGTCTTATTATACCATAAACTCTGTGCCTTCCTCTCCTGTCGAGGAAATTTTCTCTGGAAAATTTATGGGATCTGTAGACCACCTCATTCAAAAAATCCTTTATGAGCCCGCGATATCGCTTCATGTCCCTGATGTCCATATGCTCGGCTATTCTGTTGCCCTGTGCTGTGATATCCTGCATCAGTGCATCTACCTTTGCCTGGAGATCAGCGTCTGTTATGGCGCTGGCCAGTGTGAATTTGAACGAGCCGTCTCCGACCTGTGTTTTTTGTGCATCAGGAACCTGTGTCACCTGATTTACTTCATTTACTCTGACTGCCATGAGGCTGCCTCCTTATTCGTTTCCGGTTACATTTATGTGCAGTCCGTAACCATTTTCCTGCTCTGCAATTAAGAACTCTGTCGTATGTATGCTGAAATCTCGGCAAGCACAGTATCCATATCATCATTTATGAAGCGACGTGTAATCCCCGCCTCATGCAGCTTCTCCTCAGAAAAATCTGATGCGTCTGCCAGAAAACGGCGGCACATCTCCTCATATTTAGGCACCTGCTGCCCCTTTTCCCGGTGAATGGCGCGTATCAGACGGTCGCCATCCTCCACCTCCACATAGATTGGCAGCACGTTGTCACTGCCAAAATAATCGCGTATCTTTGTGTAAGACTCGAGTGTTCCGACTGTCAGATAGCTTTTGCAGCGAAGGTCTATATCATCATCGTTTACCGTGAAATATTTCCACACGCCGTACACCGTATTGTACTCGCGAAGCTCTATGATGCTCCCCTGTTCACTGAGCCTTTTTACATCCTCTTCATTGCAGAAATGATAATCCTTATCCTGTGTCTCTCCGTCCCTTATCGGGCGAGTGGTATACGGGATAATCCTGCTAAGCATTAGGGAATCATCCTGCAGTATTTTATTGTATATAGTGTCCTTGCCTGATGCGCTTTTTCCCATCACGCAGAAAATCTTACCCATCTGTAAACCTCTTATATTTTAATTAATGTAAGCATGACACATCAGCTTTTTTCTCATTGGTTCTGAATAGTTACTAATTAGTATAAATACGATTGTTTGCTATGTCAAACTGTTGCTTACAACACAGCAACAAACTTCCACATATTGGCATCCGGATCAAAGTACAGGCCATCCACTTCAAGACCTGAATTTACAGCCTTTATTACATCATCTATGAGCTTGTCGTTCATTATCTCTCCCGGCACCACAAGCGGTATCCCCGGCGGATATATATTTATAAAGGCACCGCTCACCTTCCCGCTTGCCTTAAAGGCATAGACCGCCTGATGGTCTGCATCATAGGCATCATACATTTCCATTACGGCTGGCAGCTTTTGGTATATAGTCGTATCCATTTTGACAGGAAAGTAAAATTGATGTACCACACCCTCCTGTTTTAATATATCATAAAACTCTTCAAAATCAGACTTATATTTTTCGAGCTGGCTGTCTATTTCAATCAAAGCATCCGCAAGCCTGTCAAAGCCCTCATCCGTATCCATGACAGATGCCAGCGCCAGTACATAATTGCCCGCCGCCATCTCAAGCTGCAGCTCATATTTTTTGAGCAGAAGCTCAAGCAGCGTATGTCCATTCATAGCCTCTTTCGTAAATATAATAATCTTTGACTCGTCAAAATCATATGCCTCGTCAGCGGAAAAATCACTTTTTCTGACCACGTTCAGATGCGAAAGTCCGCTGACCTTCTGATAAAATCTGTCAAGTCTGCTCCTAAGCTGTGCAAAGGCTGTCTCTTTATTATCGCGCACATAGTGTATGCAGCGCTCTATGCCTGTCATAAGCACATATGACGGTGAGCTTGTCTCATAAATGCCGAGAAACTTCTCCACTGCTGCTTCACGCATCCCACCCAGCAGTAAAAGCGCCGTCTGTGTAAATGCCGGAAGCGTCTTGTGCAGGCTCACTATGACCGCATCGGCCCCGAGCGTTATGGCATTTTGAGGGAAGCCGCCTCCAAAGCCAAAGTGCGCGCCATGTGCCTCGTCAACTATGAGCAAAGCTCCATGTGCATGTGCCACAGATGCGATCGCCGCCACATCGGAAACCACACCATCGTATGTAGGCGAGGTTATCACAACCGCTTTTATGTCGGGATTTTCATCAAATGCCGCCCTTATCTGTGCCTCGGTTATCTGCCCCTGCAGCCCTGTCCGTGTAATTTCAGGGTATGTAAACACCGGGTGAAGCTGCCTTAAGTAAAGCGCATGATACACCGCCTTGTGACAGTTCCTCGCTACAAGCACCTTGTCTCCCCTTTTGGTGGCCGCAGATATTGCTGCCAGTATACCGCAGGTGCTTCCGTTTATGAGAAAATATGCATGCTTTGCACCGTAAAGTGCCGCTGCCTCAGCCTGCGCCTCCTTTATAATGCCCTCAGCGTGGTGCAGATTGTCAAAATTGTCTATCTCTGTGATATCAATAGCATACGGGTCCAGCCCTGCACCTATATCACTGCCACGGCGCTTATGCCCCGGCATGTGAAACGGATAAATATTTGATTGTGAATTATTTATCAGTTCTTTTTCCATTTAAGTACCTATATATCCTTTTTAGCCCAGAAATCTTCCAAGCTCCGGCATCCAGTCATCATAAAATATTTCATCATTGCAGAACGCGCTCCAGACCGGTGTGAGGAAATCAAGTATCAAATCAAGCGTCTCCTCCCAGCCTGCACTGTCATAATGCTCTGACAGCTTATCCTGTCTTTTGCAATACCGGTTCCAGCGTTTTTTCATGTATGTATAGCTTCTGTAGCCGCCAAGCTGCTCAAGCCTTCGCATAGACGCAACCTTTGGCTTTTCCTGCGACTTTGCCTTAAAAAAATCAATCATGCGCCTGCCACTGACCGAATATTCCTTAAGAATATCATACGAATCGGCAAACAGCTTCATATCCCTGACCAGCTCAAGCTTATCCATAATCTCAAAAAGCTGCTCTCCCAGTATCGATTCCGGAGAATACACAGTCGTCTCTATTGTTTTATAAAAACGGTTCATAGCCATTATTTTCCTTTGTAAAGGAATACCCGCATCCGCTTCATCAAGCCTCTCTATCCTGACAGTAAACGGCACCCTCGTGCCATCGAAATACGCACTGAAAGACAGGGTATAGGCCTCCGGGGCATCCTCCCTAACGGTCTCATTCTCCCATATCACATCACTATGACTGTTGCACTCGGCATTCCCTGTAATCATGCCCCTTATGAGCTCAATCGGCACGCCAGGGCTTTTATCCGCAGCCTCATGTGGTTTTCCATAAACATAGTAAAGCGCCAGCTTCTCCCCCGTGGCATATTCAGATTTTCTCTGCCAAAGCACTGGCGCAAGCCCCGCTTTGTCTATACGCCACAGGAAGTCCTCTGTGACATACTGCCAGAGCACATCACTGTACGGAATATTCTTTTCACTGCTTATTCGTCTCAAGTCAACCTTCACTACAGCCAAACTCCTATCAGACTCTGTACCTTTTTTAAGACCTTTCTCTCCCGCGCATAATCCATAAGTACAGAGATATCCTTATCAGGATCTGCGATATATGCCTGAATCGCAGTCTTGAAATCATCATGGCTCATTTTGGACTCATACTTTAAGCAGTCGCATATGAGCCGTTCCTTATCATAAATACCAAAGCTGCAGCCCTGCAGCTCAATAACTGAAGCGCCCAGACTAAGCGCCTCCGGCTCCGTGTAAAACGGAATAATCCTTGGATAATCCATCTTAAAGCGCGATTTTGAAGTGTTTTTGTCCACTGCAAGTGTCCACCCATACGGTTTTTCCTTTAAATAGCCGTATGCATACAGCGCACTTTCCATGCATAGCATCGCATCCGGAAAAAGTGCTGCGACAAGCTCCACCTCACCAAAGCCGTCCACACGGTCAGTATAATAGCCGTTTCTGACGCGGGAAAGCTTTCCCTCCTTAACAAGCGCATCAATGCGTCTGTAGTCTATTCCAAGCTTCGTGAGCTCTTCCTTTTTCACTATTCCATTGTGCTTTTCCATAGCCTCAGCTATGAGACTTTGTACCTGTTGTATATTCATTACCGCTTCTCCATACATCATATCACATTGCGATGTGAGCAATGCCCCTATTGTCCGGTGTCATCCTGCCAGAAATCTCTCTGCATCACGTATACCGAGCTGATACAGGCTTTCCAGCTTATCCGGATTCTTCTCAACCTTGCTGACCTTAATGTGCTCTGACGGTCTTAACACCCTTGCAACACCCTGCTTTTCAAGCTCCTTTAAACGCTCAAGCTGTGCATTGTACATAATGTATCTATTTGAAAATGCCTCATAGAACCTCGGAAAACGCCTTTTATATATCGATGTAAACAGCTTAGGCATCGGTTTTTTCACGTAATCGGCCGGCTTTGTGAGCACCACAACAACCCTGTCATAGCCCATCTCAAGCATCTTTTCATAAGGAATGCTGTCTGTCACGGCACCATCCAGATACCACTCATGCCCCAGCTTTACCGGTTTTGACACGATTGGCATTGAACCGGATGCACGAAGCACATCCATCTGTTCAAAAACACTCTTAATCTGTACATACTCCGGCTTTCCGGTCTTTACATTAGTCACAACCGCATAAAAAGGAATGTCAGATTTCTTGTATTCTTCATCATCGAACGGGTCAAGCTCTCTTGGAACAATATCATAGGCATATTTCGTGCTCACTATGTTTTTTTCCTTTAAAAGAGGCCTTATACCCATATAATTTTTGTCGCCGTTAAATCTTTTGTTGTAGCGGATGACTCTACCACGCTGCTTTGAAAGCAGATTCACACCAAACAATGCTCCGGCTGAAACACCTATCACTGCATCAAAGCATATGCCATGATCCATAAAGCAGTCAAGCACTCCGGCTGTATACATTCCTCTCATTGCTCCGCCCTCAAGCACGAGGGCAGTTTTTGTCTCACTCATCTAAATCTCCGTTTCTGATACTTTTAGTATTTTTTCTTCCCTCTGAATGACAAATTTGTCTTTCTCCTTTTCATCCTCTTATACTGCTTATATCTCTCGCGCTGTTCTTTCTTTGCACTCAGCTTATGTCTGATACGATAGAAATTATCATAAACTCTCCTGCCTATCAAAATTAATATTACAAGTGCTATAAGCACCACAAGCAATATCAAAAAATAAACCGGCTTAATCCTTATGACGCTTTTGTTGCTATTTGCGGCATCAAAATACGATAAATCCACCTTTTCCCCTGAAGCTATCAAATTAACGCGCCCAACGACATGGTCTCCATACAAATACTTGACCGTTGCAAGAGCCTCCTTTGAATCAGGCTTTTTTTCATCTTCTTCTCTTGTAACCTCGGAAAAATCCGCATTGTTCGGCAAAACCACATAATTCTCCGATACCTTTGCATACATTCCGTAGGTGTTTAGTACACCCAGATCCTTTGAACTGTCAGATGACTCATTTGTCTCATTTTCACCAATATTCAATGCCTTAAAATTGCTAAAGCAGTAATTCAGCAGAGTATTCGTGTCCTCATAATGGCTAGGCGACTGTGCATTCATAATGACAACGCAGAGTGTCAGCCCGTCCTTTTCCGCAAATGTCACAAGTGTACTGTTGGCCACCTTTGTATAGCCTGTCTTTCCGCCGGTGCAATCCGCATTCACATACTGCGAATACTGCTTAAACGGATGCAACAGTGCGTGATGATTGTACAGCGGTGTCTCCGTGGAATGCTTGTTGGTTGGCGGTATCATGTATGTTTTCGTGCCTGTAATCTTGCGAAACTCATCATTCTTGTATGCCGCACATGAAATAAGCCCCATGTCATAGGCGCTTGTCCAGTGATTTTCGTCAGGCAGACCATTTGCATTATTGAAATGTGTGTCCTCACACCCCAGCTCCTTAGCTGTCTTGTTCATCAAATCGATAAAGGTGCTGTAATCTCCACCAAGCTTTTTGCCGGTATGCTCTGCTGCCGCATAGGCACACTCATTCGCAGACTCAAGCATCACACCGTAAAGTGTCTGCTCCATGGTCATCTCCTCACCAACATCCCTTGATATGCTCGATGAACCATCCCTGCTGTCATTGACCGCCTCCTTTGAAAATGTCACCTTTTCATCCATTTTGCAGTTGAGTATGGTCAGATAAGTGGTGAGTATCTTGGTAATACTTGCCGGGTAATGTCTCTCGTGGGAATTTTTCTCATAAAGCACTGTCCCGGTGTTAACCTCCATAACTACCGCACACGGCGAGTTAATCTGCGGTCCCTCAGGCCAGTACTCTCCATCCGCCCTCACTGACACCGGCGCTGCGCACACAGTTGTAATGGCAATTACTGCCATCAATACTATTATTCCTGTTTTTTTTCTAAATATATTTAAAATATGCATAATTATATTCCTGTTTTTGCTGTAACAATTAAACTTTTTTCAACCCTTTAATTATAAAGTAAGCAATCCATGTTATCAAGGGATTTAAGATGCATTTTTTCTGTTTTATTTTGACACTGTCATAATTGTGTTATAAAATACATTATAAATATATTCATATAAACCAAGGAGATTCTATGAGACTAAGAAATATTCCGGGCGCCGGTGAAGTCATCGACAACAGCCCATATTGTATAAAAGAACCTGTGGAATTAAGGGGAAAATGGCACGAATTTCTTGGAAATGACAATCCTATCCACATTGAGGTCGGCATGGGAAAAGGCAGATTTCTGATGGATCTGGCCGCACTCAATCCCAATATCAACTATATCGGTATAGAGCGCTACACGAGCGTGCTGCTTCGCGCCGTTCAGAAAATGCAGGAGACAGAGCTTGCCAATGTTCATTTTCTGTGCATTGACGCAGCCACACTGCCTGATATTTTTGACAAAAATGAGGTTGACCGCATATACCTCAACTTTTCCGATCCGTGGCCAAAGGACCGACACGCCAGAAGACGTCTCACCTCCGGCGAATTTCTTGCCAGATATGACAGTTTTCTTGCACCATCTGGCCATATCGAGTTCAAGACCGATAATCAGGATTTATTTACTTTTTCACTTGAAGAGATTGAATGCTCTGACGTATGGCACCTCGATGCCAGCACCCGCGACCTGCACAATGACCCGGTCATGAGCCGGGGAAACATCATGACAGAATATGAAGAAAAATTCTCAGGCATGGGAAACCCTATCTGTAAGCTTATCGCTTCAAGATAGGGCGACATACCTGTCGTTTATTGCATTATTGACATACTCAAACATTCCCCACATTCTGTGGCGTTCCTCTGTGTTCTCCGACAAAGCGCCGTACTCATCACACGCATCCTTAAAATACCGCTGCGCTTCCTTGTTTCTTCCCATCTTGCTATAGCTTGACGCAATATTACTGTATATCATTGCCTTCAAGTCCTTTGATCGCATTATCTCTGCATTGGCAAGACTCTCAAGATAGCAGTCAAATGCCGCACTCTCTTTGTTATCCAGCTCATATACCAATCCAAGTATATTCAGGTATTCCACATATTTTACCATGCATCCGATGCTTTTCAACATGCCGAGTGCTCTTTTTATGTGATTTACCGCATTATCATAATCATGCCGGATAACATTTTCTACGGCAAATTTTATCTCTTCGTCAGCCCTATTTTCGATCGAAAATTTATCAACTGCCTTTACCATATTTATACTCCGACTATTTTGTTTTACCTCTAATGTTACTTTTGTCCTATTTATCAGTATATACTCAAATTTTCAAAATAGCAATCCCTAATTTTAAAATTTATAGGACTATTATACTAATGTTGTGGCTCGATAGCTCCTTGCCCTCAATATGATTATACAATAAAAAAAAAGCACCAACCCTATGGCTCATACGTCCATAAAACCGGTACCTTTGAGTGCGCCTCCAGGGGCTCGAACCCTGCACACCCTGATTAAGAGTCAGGTGCTCTACCAAATGAGCTAGAGGCGCGTTTCTTAAATTTGTTTTGCGCTTTCCTTAACGCGAGATTTATTATATAGTATAGTTCATAAAAATGCAACACTTTTTTTCATTTTTTTTAAATTTTTTTTAGTTTTGCGTAAAACTGTTGATTTTACGCCATTTTGAGCTATATTATTTTCTATACACTGAGACTTTTTGTACCCGATTTCCATTAAAGGTCTCTCAGAAAGGATTTACAAATAATGAATGTAGAAGAAAGATTATTAAAATATGTGGGCTATCACACCACATCAGATGAAGCCAGTGATAAGATACCAAGCAGCGAAAGGGAGTTTGCTTTAGCAAAAGAGCTTGAGTCTGAGCTTAATGAGCTTGGTTTATCGAAGGTTGTGCTCACCGAGCACTGCTATGTATATGGACTGCTGCCTGCCACACCAGGCATGGAGCACAAAAAGGCAGTCGGCTTTATTGCACATATGGATACTGCACCTGATTTTTCAGGCGAGAATGTCAAGCCTCAGATTATCCACAATTATGACGGCAGCAATATATTATTGCAGGGCTCGGGGGACTACCTGATGACTAAGGATTTTCCAGATCTTAAGGCCTGCACCGGACGCACTCTCATCACCACAGACGGCACTACTCTGCTTGGTGCCGATGACAAGGCCGGTGTGGCTGAGATTATGACCGCCTTAGAACAGATTATTGCTGAGAACACACCTCACGGCGATATCTGGGTTGGATTTACCCCGGATGAGGAGGTCGGAAATGGTGCGAATTTGTTTGACCTGGATTATTTCGGGGCCGATTTTGCCTACACCGTGGACGGTGATTACGAGGGCGAGGTGGCCTATGAGAACTTCAATGCCGCAAGCGCTGAGTTTACCATAAAGGGCGTCAATGTGCATCCGGGCGAGGCAAAGGATATAATGGTCAATGCTGCTTTGGTCGGCTGTGAAATTGCCGCAGCACTGCCTGCAAATGAGACTCCTGCCACAACCGAGGGCAGAGAAGGCTTTTACCATCTGTGTGACATGAGCGGTGATGTGGCTTCAGCCCATCTGTCATATATTGTGCGAGACCATGACAAGGCTCTTTTTGCAAAAAGGCTTGATACGCTCCGCTCTCTTGAGATAGAAATGAACAAAAAATATGGTGAAGGCACTGTTTCTTTGACTATCACCCACTCCTACGAGAATATGCTTTCAATCATAAAGGACAACATGTACATTATCGACCTGGCAAAAACTGCCATAGCAGAAAACGGCCTGGAGCCGCTCTCACGCCCGGTTCGCGGCGGTACAGACGGCGCACGGTTATCCTTTATGGGTCTTCCTTGTCCAAACCTCGGCACAGGCGGCTACGGCTTCCACGGCCCGTTTGAGCACATATCAGTGGAGGGCATGGAAACTGCAGTTAATATAATTAAATCAATTGTGAAGCATGTGCTTATGCTGGCTGACGCGTGATTTCGCTGCCGGTCATTACTGTTCACAACTAACAGTGTGGCTAGTATTACGGCTGCGCTTATCATTTTTGCAGTTGTTGGTGGAATATTTGTAAATTATCTTCGCAGAAATCAAAATGATATCGGCGGAGGAATGGGAAAGGATTACATGAAAGAGCATTGGGGAATCGATGACGACAAGTAATAAAAAATACCGGGCAACACATTTTGTGTCCCGGTATTTTTTATACAACCATCGTAACTATTCAGAACCACTGAGAACAAGAAAAGCTGATGCATCATCAGAAAAGCCTGACTTTGCTATCGTGAATTTGCAGGCTCCATGTTCACAGAGCGGCCCTTTATCTTCGCATTCTTCATGGCATTAAGCACTTCCTTGCCATACTCAGCCGGCACCTCAACAAATGTATACTTGTCGTACATGTCGATTGCACCGACAAGCCTGCCAGGCATGCCTGACTCGCCTGCAATGGCACCTAAAATGTCGCCCGGCTTTATCTTGTCCTTCTTTCCGACGTTGATAAACAGACGAACCATGCCATCCTCTGCTCCTGTATTGTGGAAATCATAGTCATCCTTTGATTCAGTTGTGGATATCTCAGAAGCGCCCATAGCCTGGTATAAAAATGCCGCTGCAATATCCATTGCGGTGTAATCCGACTCATTTATCTGATTCTCTATAATGTCAATGACACTTGTGAGATTTTCCTCATCTATGATGGTAGAAATCTGGTCCATGATCTTTTCTGCCCTGATTTTGGCAACATCATCAGATGAAGGGATTGGCTGTGCATAGATTTTTGTCTTGCAATAGCGCTGGATGTCCTTGAGCTTGTAGACCTCCTTACCCTTTACAAAGGAGAATGCTTTTCCACAGCGGCCGGCTCTTCCTGTACGACCGATTCTATGCACATAATACTCGTCATCCTGAGGCAGATCATAGTTGAATACAGCCTCCACATCATCCACATCAATTCCGCGCGCTGCAACATCTGTGGCAATAAGAATATCTGTCTTTCCGTTTCTGAAGTTCTTCATGACACGATCTCTCTGCACCTGCTTCATATCGCCATGAAGTCCCTCTGCACTGTAGCCGCGTCCGCAAAGCTCATATGCCAGCTCGTCCACCATCTTCTTGGTGTTGCAGAACACAAGCGAAAGCTTTGGATTATAGTAATCCAACAGTCTCGTGAGCACATCTATCTTGTCCTTGCGCTTTACGTCATAGTAATACTGGTCGATATTTGCGACTGTCAGCTCTTTTTTCACTATCTTGATGTTGATGGCATCATGCTGATATTTTCTTGTGATTTCAAGAATAGGCTTTGGCATTGTCGCCGAGAAAAGTACTGTCTGATGCTCCTGTGGCAGGTATTCAAGTACTGTCTCGATATCCTCCCTGAAGCCCATGTTGAGCATCTCATCTGCCTCATCGAGCACGATTGTCTTTACATGGTCAGGCCTGATTGTCTTTCTCCTGAGATGATCCATAAGACGGCCCGGGGTTCCGATAATAATCTGCACACCGCCCTTAAGTGCCTTAATCTGGCGGCTGATATCCTGTCCTCCGTATACCGGAAGCACCTTCACGCCATGCATATATTTTGCAAGCTTCCTGATTTCATCTGCCACCTGGATGGCAAGCTCCCTGGTAGGCGAGAGGATGATAACCTGTGTCTTGTGACTTGATGCATCAACGCTCTCAAGCACCGGAATACCAAAGGCTGCTGTCTTTCCGGTTCCGGTCTGCGCCTGTCCGATTACATCCCTGCCCGAAAGCACCGCCGGGATTCCCTGAGCCTGAATCGGAGTTGCCTCCTCAAAGCCCATGTCCTTGATGCCTCGCAAAATCTTAGGGTTTAATTCTAATTCGTCAAATCTGATTGTTTCCATATATTCTTTTAGATTTCCTTTCAAAAATAAAGTGTGCATATTTTTATAACATGCACACTTTAACATATTTGTGAGATTATTACAAAATACTATTTCTTTATTTTAGTGCCCTTTAAATAAAGCGGCTATCTCATCCGGCGTGAGATTACGATTTGTGTTGTTCAAATCCACAACCGGAGCATTTTCCGGTTCCGGTGCGCTTGCCGGAGGCTCAACCTGCTCAGATTCACTTGCTGGCTCAGGTTCGCTTGCAGACTCCGGTTCACCCGCTCCTGCGTTTGCTCCTGCAAAAAGTGCCGCTATCTCGTCTGCACTCAACTGGCGGTTCGGATCGCTGTTTGCGGTATCTGCTACAGCTTCTTCTGTGGCTGGGGCTGGCTCTACTACAGGCTCAGGTTCGCTTGCTGGCTCAGGCTCGCTCGCTGGCTCCGGTTCACCCACTCCTGCGTTTGCTCCTGCAAAAAGTGCCGCTATCTCATCTGCACTCAACTGGCGGTTTGGATCGCTGTTTGCGGTATCTGCTGCAGCTTCTTCTGTGGCTGGAGCTGGCTCTACTACAGGCTCAGGCTCACTCGCAGACTCCGGTTCACCCACTCCTGCGTTTGCTCCTGCAAAAAGTGCCGCTATCTCATCTGCACTCAACTGGCGGTTTGGATCGCTGCTTGCGGTATCTGCTGCAGCTTCTTCTGTGGCTGGGGCTGGCTCTACAATGGGTTCAGCTATCGGTTCAATAACCGGTTCAGCAGCCGGCTCAATAATTGGCTCCGCAATTGGCTCAGCTGCAGGCTCTACTGCCGCTGCCATATCAACAGGTTCATCAACTGCAGGAACTATGAAATCATCAACCACATCATGCTTTATAGGGCTGCTTTGAGCTGTCACCGGCTGTGATGCTGCCTCACTTACCGATGGCATGGCAGTGATTGTCTTTGGCATCTCAACATTTGCCGTAAACTGCACCGGATTTGCAGCAATCACCTGACTCAGGCGGATTTCCATATCCTTTATACTGTCAGAAAGAGTCTGCTGTCTGTCCATGATTTCCTTAAGATTCTCATAAAGAACGTTTTTCTGGTTTTCAACGATGAACTCATCGCTCTCCTTGAGTCTGGCCTCAAACCTCTCGACAGCATCTAAAAGCTGCTCGTTTGAGCCCATGATCGCATCTGCATTCTCCTTGTTTCTGTTGATGACAACCTTTGCAATTCCCTTCTGAGCACCTATAATAGCCTCTGTAGGAACCTTTGAAGCCTCCTGTAAAATATCTATCTTTTCTTCTATCTCCTCAAAATATTTCTTGAGCATGAGATATGAGGCCTTTTCTGACTTAAAAATACTGTCATACTGCTCCTCTCTGCGTTCCTCCTTTAATGTGCGCAGAGTGAAAAGTCCGTTTACCACTCCCCACAGATAAATCAGAAGAATTACAGTTATGACTGCAATAAGTATGTATTCCTCCGGATAATTGATGATAGCGTAAAAATCCGTGAGCAGCACAACCGTAAAAATCAGAATCATAAACATCAGTTGGAGCATTGTTTTCTTTTGTTTTTTATCTTGCATAAAATCCCCTTCCCTGGAACTGTTTTATACTATTTAGAGTAACTATCGAATTATATTATAACGTTTATTTCTGAATCTGTCGATTGTTTTTAATAATTTTACCACTTTCATTTTTCGGTATCTCATATACAATAACAATTTTACGCGGCAGGATCTTGGAAAACTGTCTTTCTATGACACCATGCGCATGATCATCGGTATGGGCAAGGGAAGCACCAATGAGAGTATCTGTTCTCGGAATTCTCTTCTTCCTTTCCAAGGACTACCAACAAGTTTAAAGATCACTGCATCCTTGCATGTGATGGGATTCTGTATAATTTTGGCATTTTCCTTGCCAATGAAGCTGCAGAAGAAAACAAAAAAAGAAACGGAAAAAAGACAATAAATATAACTACGAAATTGACTTTTCATCAGCATTAAAAACAGCACGAAAATTCTTTTCGTGGAATTGGAGCAATCCATTTCGGATATCGCTAATCTTAGCAACTGAATATTTTTGTTTTGACTGATGATTTGCATCTGTCTTTTTGGCGTGCTTATTTTCACTATTTTCATGTCAAAAAATAATGGTATTTTTCATTCCTGGATAAGATATTAATTCTTAACAAGCTCAGCATAGACTAAATACCTCTGATAATTGTCAGGGTAGGGATGGCAGGTAGAGAGGGTTATAAGAGATCTGTTCGCTTTAATATAAATATTCTGACTATCATTAGGGTCAATAACCTTGGTTTCGACCACCTGATATACAAGCGTTTCCCAAAAATTTGTTATATAAATTTTATCGCCCACGTTAAGCTCGGTAATTCTTTTAAACATATATATACTCTTATACCTTGTGTGAGCGGCAATAACGCAGTTTGTGTTTTCACCGCCGACAGGCAGAGAGGTGTGGGCAAGATACGCTGCTCCCTTAGCCATATTTTCTTTGCTCGCACCGTTATAAATCGGCAGCTTAATGTCAATAGCAGGGATCGTTATGTAGCCGAGTATATCGCTGTCTATACCATAATCGGAGAGCAAAAAATCCGGTTTTTCATACGACAACTGATCAATCAGTCCACTTTGCCCGCTTAAATATAGCTTTTCGTTATATTCAAACATTGCCCTACGCAGTTCGGTATACAGAAGGTTATCATCATTTGTTGTTTTAAGCTGATCAAATTGATATATCTCTTTATTCGCCTGTATATCAAATGCCTCTCTCAGAGCAATAGGATAAGTAAAAAATCCAATACCAACAATCAATAAGATAATCGCTATTATTCTAACCAGCTTTCTCATTCTTCTTTCTCCGTATCAAATCTTTAACCGCACTGCTGACAAGCAGCATAACAAACACTGCTGTAATCCCTAATGCAGCAAGCTTTGTATAGTCCTCCCATGTCATTTTCTTTTCGACTTTTGGCTCCTCAATTGTAGCGTCCTCTTTTTCCTCTATCCGCCTGCCGTGTACCAACAAACGGTGCGTATTCTTGCCGTAGGGGGTACAGGTGATCAGAGTTACAAGATCCTTGCCTTCCTGTATAAAAAGGGAGGAGCTGTCATCAGGCTCGACTGTTTCTATTTGATAAACCTGATAGGTCAACGTTTCGTCAAGAACATGAATACGAAATATGTTGCCCTCACGAAGCTGGTTTAGGTCGGTAAAAAGCCTCGCTGAGGGCAGACCGCAGTGTGCTGACAAAACGGCGTGGGTGCTTTCTCCGCCCATGGGGAGCGAAGTATTTTCCAAATGCCCTACACCCTTTAACAATGTTTCTTCCTTTGTTCCGTGATAGATCGGCAGATCCACATTGATAGCAGGAATCTCAATACTCGCCATTACTTCATCAAAAGCCAAAAGCTCGGTATATTCATCGTCGGTTATAGGATAGGCATCTGGGTCAAAGGGGTCGGTTAGTACAACGGCATTCTCAGACAGACTTTTATTGTAACGCCTTACAGCTTCTTTTTCCTCAGCAATTCTTTCGGGACTTATCGACGATACCTTTCCGGTGCGTTCGGTAATCGCGCGGGTGCTGTTTTTTTGATAAAGATAATTGGAAACAGTAGGATAGAGAAAAATAGCGCCTCCCACGAGGAATACAAAGATTATCAGTATTGTCGGCAAGTGTTTTTTCATTCCATTTTCCTCTTTCGTACATTGTATTAAGGCAATACCGCACAAAGCCATCAGGTGTTCTTTGTGCGGTGTTGCCTTAAAGGATATCAACCCACAATTGAATGCATGATTTGAAACAATACGCCACCCTATTATGTGGGGTGGCGTAAACTGTTATGATTATTTCTTGTAGTTAGTTCGCCTTGGCTTTTTTGTGGAAGAGAACAAACAAAATTACTGCGCCGCCCATAAAAGCAATACCGATGACGGTGAAGATTACAATACCTTCATCCCCGGTTATTGGGAGTGTAATACCACTGCTGTTAGGAACCTCAACTGTATAAACACCGTTAGTTGCTTTAACGTCGGTGTCGGTAAAGTTAACCTTTACAGCATTGGCCAAAATGTTATAGCCATGAGGTGCCTGAGTCTCTACAAGGTAGTAATCGTATTTTTCACCGTTTGCTTCGTATTTTTTAAAGGTTGCACTACCGTTATTATCAGTAACAAGATCACTCTCAAGCTTTATGCCTTGTATATTTGTATGAGGAATGGTTATTGTTCCTCTTGCGTTAGTTTCTTCGGTAGTAGCTGTTCTGTACAAATCAAATTTCGCACCGGACAGCTTGTTGGTCTTATCGCCTGTGTTGATTCCGTTGAATGCAAACTTATCAATCTTAATAGCAAAGGTGTTGACAGCATAATCAACAGTTTTCTGGTTATGTGAGTCAGCATCATAGGGATAGAACGAATAATCAAATGTTGCTTTGTTGGTTTCTTTATCATTGACTTCAGTTGTGGTATCATCATTCAGCGTTGCAGTATAGGTAATAACAAGCTGTTTTCCGCCTTTATTAGTCCAGCCAGCAGTATACTGCTGTGTGCTGACGCTTAATTTAAAGGTATAATCCTCGGTTGCAGTTGTATCAAGAGTGTAAGCAGTAATATCTGTTCCACCTGAAGAAACTTTGATTGAAGCAGGATCAAGTTTCAGTCCGTCAGGAAACTTGTCAGATATGTAAAAGGACTTATCTGTCGTATTATCAGCATAGGTAGGAATATCGACT
Source organism: Agathobacter sp. LCP21S3_B2 (assembly GCF_052118705.1). Lineage (NCBI taxonomy): Bacteria > Bacillati > Bacillota > Clostridia > Lachnospirales > Lachnospiraceae > Agathobacter > Agathobacter sp. LCP21S3_B2. The sequence goes on from NZ_JBQKGQ010000011.1 coordinate 51,649, forward strand.
GTAATGGTGTAGACAACTTTTTCATTCTTTGTTACGCTCGTCTTGTCAGCAGTCTTGGTAATAGTAACTTCCTCTTTTTTCGCTGTGAAGGTTACATCCTCAATTACATAATGCGGATTTCCATCAGAAGCCTCCTCTACTTTCGGTTCAATCTTCTGAAGCATCAGCTGATAAACCGATGTGGTGCTGGACGGGCGGATAAAGTACTCGCCCATTGCAAGATTTGCAAAGGTGGCAGTACCGCCTTCACCAACAGTTGCTGTTTTCGCAGCATCGATGTTGTGATCTGCAATATACTTTGGCAGACCTGCAAGCAGATTTTTCAGGTCAGCAGAACCATCTTTAAGTGCGGCAAACTGTTCAACGGTATATGCCTGATTTGCACTATTCGTTACGCTGTTAGTCTGCGCAAAATAATCAGCAAAAGCACTGTTCCACGCATATGAAACGTGGTTAGATGTTTCATCATAAGTGATATCAACTACCTTATAAGCTTCAAGTACATCATTTTGCACGGCATTATTAATTGTTATAGATGCCTTTGAAGTCGGGGTAACAGTGGTCGATGCCGCAAACACACCCATCGGAAATAAACCGAGGGCTAAAATAAGGGTAAATAATAAGACCGCAAATTTTTTTGTTTTCATATGAATTTTCCTTTCATTATTTATTTTTGCTTTTATATCGGCTTATTTTAAACCAAAACAAACCGATTACAGCTAAGGTTAGTAGCGAAAGCCCTGTCACTGCGAATAGGCCGCCGGTGAATGGTGTTCCGGAAATGGGCATATGCAGCGTCAGATAGTTCGCTAGTTCAACATTAACCTCATTTTCAGTAATGTTTTTTTCTATTCCACCGATCAGGGCAGTATTGCCCGAATCGTCAAAGTTGATTTCTAATGGTGCATCAAGCAATCGGTAACCCGTGGGCGCTTTTGTTTCGGCTAGATAATACACACTATCGGGGGAGAGTGTATCCGTAAAAACTGCGGTCGCCTGCGTACCTTCCGCATTTAAAACCGTAACGGAGGTTATGACAGCTGTACATTTAAGGATTGCTCCTTCATAGACAATGGTCTGTTCTCCGTTTTCGTCCGCCTGATACAGCGTAAACTCCGCACCGGCAAGCGGCACTTTATTCTTATCTGTGGATTTATCGCCGTCAATCTTGCTCACATTAAGGGTATACACCTTTTCAAAACGTGCATAATAAGTCGCATTGCCTGTTGTTGTGTAGCTTATTGTCATGCCGTTGTCTTTAAGCATATCATTGCTGACCTTATTCGCATCATTACCCTCGGAATCATACCAACCGACAAATCTGTAGCCGCTTCCTGCGGTCGCTTTGGAGCTTACAGGTTTATCTATCTCGCCTACATCTTTGTATTTCGTGAGAGTACCTATTGTATCATCTGTATCATCGGTGATGACTTCCCAACTGTCACCATTCTTCACCTGACGGATAAAGGTCTGTGTAACAATCTTTTTCGAGAATCTCGCGTAATAGGTTGCACCTTCTGTAATTTCGCCTGTTATTGTTATATCTGTTGTAATAAGCGCGCCATCGGAAGCATACCAACCAACGAATTCGTAGTATTTACCCGCTGTTGCTTGGGAGCTTACAGTCGCATCTGCCGTATTGGTTTGACTGTAATGAGTGAGAGTACCTATTGTATCATCGCCTGTATTTTTCCAATTGTCACCGCTTCCTACCTGACGGATATAGGTCTGTGTAACAATTTTCGAAAATCTCGCGTAATAGGTCGCATTGCCCGTAGTTGTGTAACTTATCGTTGCGCCGTCATTTATAAGCATATTATCGTCAACCTTATTACCCTCAGAATCATACCAGCCCATAAATTTGTAGCCGCTTCCTGCTGTTGCAGTGGAGCTGATAGGCATACCTACAGCATCGGTATAAGTATAACGTCCGAGAGTACCTATTTTATCGTTATTGGTTTCTTCCCAGCTGTCACCGCTTCCTACCTGACGGATATAGGTCTGTGTAACACTGTTCAAAAATCTCGCATAGTAGGTTTTTACGCTTTCCTGTGTTTCCACATAGCTGTATTCAGCATTCGTAGCAATAAGATTTCCGCTTTCGTCATACCAACCAACAAAACCATAGCCTTCTTTTGCAGTCGCCTTGAGAGTTACGCGTTCACCAGTTGCAGCGTGGTAGGATTTACCGCCGTTTTCATTATATGCGGCGTTGTAATTCTTGTCGGATGTATCTGTTACACTTGTAATTGCAACTGTACCGCCTGTATCAGAATCCTCATAGCTGACTGAACTGATGTTATACGTCCGTGGTATAAACGCCTGCAGCCAACGCCATTGCGCCACCATGGTAAGCCCCTTGTGGACATTGGCATAGGCTTTTGTTTCGCTGTTATCTCTCCAGGTTACACCCACATCATTATCTTTCTCATTTTTTTTGAGCTCCTTGGTTAAGGATACCTTGCCATTGTATATTTTAAAATACTGCGCCTTCGTGTCCCCATTGACTCCATCAAAAGTGTAATCGCAGGCTATCGTATGCTCCGCAGGAAGAATCAGACTTCCCAACTGATCTGCATTTACCTGAGCAAATTTCGTCAGATCACCATCAACGACATCACCTATAAGCCGCCAGCCCATAAACTTCCAGCCATCATTCTGTCCTTCAGCTGCATGTGATACATAAGGGTCAATAAATAAGGTCTTTGTACCTGCCTGTGCCTCGTCAACACCGGAAGCGGGCTTAAAGCTGTATACATTTGCCGCTTCGTCTGTATTATGCTCCCTTTTGACTACATATGGCTTTCCGCCGTTGGGGTCATAGGTTACGGTGGGACTCTTGAGAAAGACAAAGTGCAGGTCTGTTGCCGAAGTCAGGTTGTCCAGATAATAGTTATAAATGGTATCGCCGTCCGCATTGGTAGATTTTACCCATTTCCCTGCCTTTTGCTCATCTGTCAAGCTTCCGGTGTCTTCTATTTCATGTCCGGCTAATCTCAAAAACTTGGTCACAGGATTTCCGTTTTCATCCTGCTCTGTGTGATATACACCGACAAACTCACAGCCGTCATAGGCGTCTGTTTTCTTCACAATAGCCTGAATTTTCAGCGGTTCTCCATCCACCACATAGGTGGCAAGCTTATTGTCAACGGTGACATGATGACCGTCTGAGCTTCCCGTACCCCCGGTTGTTCCGTCGCTTCCGCCAACAACCGCACTGCCGTGGGTGGTAGTACTACCCGACAGCGGATGGTAAATCTCAAAATTGATATTGTCAAGGAAGTTGCCGAAGGTTTTGGCTTTGTCCGGAGTTGTTGATGATTGATAATATCCCACCGACACAAAGCCGAACAATGTATCAGTCTGACCCGACGGAACGGTATAGAGATAGTATTTGCTTAAATCTACTGCCTTTGAACTAACCGAGCTGCTGCCAGCAGAACTCTCAGCATTAGAGCCGTAACTGTTCCATGGATTCGTTCCGCTGGTAGTTTTTGAGGATGCCATGATCCAGATATGCCACTCTTCGGTATAAATCGCACTTGGAGTAAGGCTGAACGGATTATTTCCTGCATTATCCTCAAAAGTACCCTCTGCGGCAAATTTTTTACTGTAAACGGTAAGCTGTTCACCCAACCCGGCAGAAGTTTTAACAGAGGTCATGTTCTGCGCAATCAGCCAGTCCACCATCTGCATCAGCTGGTCGCGCCCATCTTTGCTGGGCTTTGACGGATCAACGCTCTGTTTAGGACCGATAACCAAAGCCATGGTATCCGTGCCATTGCGGGCGCCGTGATCCAATCCCCACTCATAGACACTTGACGGAGAGGTACTAACATTCTGGTATAATGTACTCTCTTCATCGGCATTCAGTTCAGCGGCATAAGTGCCGTCAGATGGTTTAAGTGTTACATTTTGAATATAAGTATTTTTATTCTCCTTGAACAGCTCAATTTTTCCCTGAAAAGCTGTCGTATTCCAGCTAGGAACTTGGCTCTGATCAGGCTGAGAATAATTAATCCCTGAAAAAGTCGGTCCATCTTCAAAGCTGCCGTTTTGCAGCTTGTTAACACTGCTGTCCTCGCCGGCTGAAACGTGGGAAGGGGTAAAATGAAACAGCAAAAGAACACCGCAAAGAAGCATAAGCACTGTGAAAAAAAGAGCGAACCGGTGTATTTTACCGTTGCGTTTTCCTATAATATGTTTAGATTTATACACGGCGCGTACCCTCCTTTTTTTGAATTTTATAAAAAAATTACGCGAAGCCGATAGAAATCAAGATTTATTATAATATAGCACTGTAGGATTACAAAGTCGTTACACATCAAATCGACTTCAAACCCCACAAATAAACATTTCAACAACCAATTTATCATTTTTCACAAGGAAATGCAGAGTAACAACGACACTGAAAGATGAATTTACATAAAAGCTTCTGTTGTTTATGCTAAAATTTGTGTAACTTTTTCATGTCAGTTTATGGAAAATAGAAAACGTCATCACAAATATCATTATTTGTTTTGTAAAAACTCATATTTGTTATTCCACAACATACCGCAAGTGACTTCTGCCCAACTGTATTGTGTCATGTATTCACCTTGAAATGCAGGCATTCCGGTTTGCAGAAAACAATAATAATCACAGTCAATCCGTTCCGTATCGAGCGAATAATAATATCCGGTTTGTTTCAGCAGACATTCCGCTCCGGCTTTCTTCAACGCATTGCGTAGATCAAAGAAAAGTTGATGCAGGTAATTTATTTTTTTCAATTCATCATAGTCATCCTGCCACATAATTGTACAAATCTGCTTGGCAGTCACACCTGCACCATTGCGGTCAATCAGAACCGCTAATAATTCCTTGGATTTAGAGCGTGTAAAATTCAATGGAACTCCATGAGCGAAAACTTCAAAGTTGCCAAAGCACTTCACCTGGAGCAGCTTTTCCTTTGTTTTTCGCCCCTTTATATGGTCGATTTCCTTCTGTATTGCTTCCGCTGTAATCGGTTTCAGCAGATATCCAGAAACATGGATCTGAAAAGCATCCAGGGCATACTCAGAAAATCCTGTGCAAAATACAATATTGCATTCAGGTTGTGCCTCTAGTATTTTTTCCGCCAACGTCAAACCGCCCATGCCACGCATACTAATGTCAAGAAAAGCGATATCAACATGATTGTTCTGTACCCATTCTAGTGCTTTTGTACAGGAAGAAAATTCAGAAATCGCTGTAATATCCGGAGAAAAGGCAACTGCTTTTGTCAGTGCCTGAAGCATTGGACGTTCGTCATCAACAGTTACTGCAATCATTTCTCATTTCCCTCTTTCTTTGGTATTGTGATCAAAGCCTTTGTTCCTTTGCCTGGAACACCGCACACATCAAGTCTGCCTTTACACATGATCTCCAGACGGATTCGAATGTTTCGGATTCCCACGTGCTTTTTCTCGTCCTGGACAGCGGTGCTGTCAAAGCCGATTCCATCATCTTCTACACAAATGCAGTAATCAGATTTTGTTTCATATGTGGAGATAATAACAGTTCCGCCGCTTTCCAACCCCATAAGACCATGCTTGACAGCATTTTCTACCAGTGGTTGTATGGTAAGCGCAGGCAGGAGAAAATCTTCTGATTGGATATCAAATATAACTGTCATATCTGGAAATCTGACCTTCTCTATATTTACGTAGTGCTTTACATGTGCAATTTCCTTCGAAAGACGAATTGGCGCATAATTATCAAGCTCACTGAAATTTCCTCGTAAATACAACGAAAAATCATGTACAAGCTTTGCAGCCATCTGCGGCTTTTCAGAACAGAAATGCTCAATTGTGCCAAGGGTATTATATATAAAATGCGGCTGTATCTGACTTCTCATAATGGCGACCCGGTTGTTTTCAAATTCTGCTCTCATCTTCTTTTCACGCATTGCCGCACGAAAATTTTTGGGTATTACAAGCAGTATCATAAAGATGATAATAAAAAACATAAGAATAAACACAATATTCGAGATAAGACCTCCCTGCCACCATCCGATAGCAGTTGCTGCAAAATCAACATGAAATGCGGCAATTATGAAAATAGACAATATCAGTAGAATCCGGTTATATTTTTCAGCATGAATCAGACTGTAGATCACACAGCCAAGCAAAATCAGGGTAATCAAAGACTGTGATACTGACCATGCCAGATTGGTATCGTAAATTTCAATACTGCCAAAAAAAGATATGCCCATTATGATTGCCAGGATCACCCATGAAACTCCAGTCAGAACATACCCAATGTTTTTTGCCTTTTTGCTAAGGCACTCCACAACAAAAACAGTCATACTCAACATATAGAGCATCATACATAGCTCTGATGCAATTGTATTGAATCGGTAGTGGTCATTCCATAATGAAATATACGGTGACTCCAATATAAAATATCCTCCGCCAAAAAGCATCATGAAACCTATCATCCACATGATCTCATTTTTGGGGATACGCATCAAAGAGGAGAACAGGGAAACGCCAAGAATCACAAATGATATGACCATTGCCACAATACCGAGTGTTCTTTCAAAATCCCCTTCGTATTTTATCGCTTCTTTGAAGACAACGCCACCCTCTCCTCCATAAATATACATGGAATCCAGGAAGTCGTCTACTGCGTTTTCATTTCCAAAATTGTGATTGTTTTTCAAGACAATTTCAATTGTATCTGTTTCCGTTCCTGTATAATAGTATTCCGCCCATATTTTTCCACAAACACTGTCGTCAAACTCAGGATTCTCAATGTCACAAACATACGGTTCCTGTCCGGGAACATGTATGGTTGCTCCTATGTGATTAAAATACAAAGCAATTGGTGTCCCATTAGAAAGACCGCCTATGGTTTCTGACCTGTCCGGTGACATAAGCTGAAACATTCCCCGCAGCGTAACATCGCCCTGCAATGCAGAAATATGTTCTCCTTCGATTATGGGGTGCCATTCCCCGTCATCAATTTTGTAATCACCTTGAAATGCTACAGCCAACGGAAGTGCCATGGTTGACTGTTTGCTTTGATTGCTTTTTATCAGCAAAAAGGCAACCGCCAGAAGCGTTATAATGCCTATTCCAATCACAACAATGGATGACCGCTTTAACTTGTTTCGTAAAAAATCTAACTTCTGCATTTTTACCTCGCATAAATAAAGTAGTAGTTTATAGAGTGCCGTGCTATGGGAATCTCCAGCAGGAATTCTTCGAGTGCCTGACACCTAGTACATTTCATGATCTGCCGGGAAATCATCTGTATCATAAACCACCCAAACATGCTTATACCCGTTCGGGTTTTCTCCCGCTCGATTTTTGGCCTTTCTTAGAATTATAGACTGCTTCATATGTGTAGTCAATGCTATTTCATGGTTAATTGTTAACCTTATTAATATTTATGGTTGACATTAGGTTAACACTTGGCTATACTAATTGAGAATTAAAAATAAAACAACAAAATGAGGTAATGAAAATGAACACAAAATCAACTTTTAATGTACATTCACTCGTAATGATGGCAATGTTTACAGCAATACTCTGCATATCGGCTTATATAAGCATCCCGCTTCCAAACGGTTCCCACATCACACTGCTCAACTTTGTGGTAACACTTATTGGAATGGTCTTTTCAGTAAGCCAGTCCTTCCTTATTGTACTTGTATGGATGCTTCTCGGTATGGTCGGAATTCCGATTTTTATCGGTGGAAATGCCGGAGTTGCATATCTTTTCGGACCATTCGGCGGATTCAACTTCTCATTTTTGCTTATTGCAGTTCTCCTTCCACTCTGCCGAGGCAAGAACTACAACCGCATCCGCTACACCATCGTGGCTATTCTGTCAGCAGTACTCGTTGACGCAATCGGCTCTCTCTGGCTCATGTTCAGCTCTCATATGACATTACAGGCTGCATTTTTAGCCGGCTTTGTACCATTTATCGGACTTGATCTCGTCAAGGTTATCGTGGTGGCGCAGATTGCTCCACAGTTCAAAAGACTTGCTACCGCAAGAGCAGCTTCCGTATAGCCGGACGGTAAGCATTGTAAACAAGTAAGCATAAAAGAAACCACCGCAGAATTTAGCTTAGTTAGAGAGTTAAATTCCTGCGGTGGTTTTTGATTATGCAGGCCTTTTATAAAAGCATATGCTATACAATACTAATACAACAGCATGATATATCTTTTAAGCCTGCCGACATCATACCTCCAATATCTTACTGAATTCTGATTTTCTCTATTATGCACTCATGTTTTTTATAATTGACTGAATCACTGTCTGCATTATAATTAATGTCAACAAGCAAAACCTCACCTTTATAAGCCTTAAGACCTTCAACATATTGTCTATCTTTTATCTGCTCTATCGCCGCATCTGCCGTTTTATTATACTTTAATTCAACCACTATTGCAGATTTATTTACTCCATTTCTAGGCACAAACACCATATCTGCATAGCCCTTTCCACCGGCAAGCTCACGGTATATCAAATAATCTTTTTTTGCTGAATAATATGCCAGTGATACCACACATGCCAAAGCATTTTCATCATTATATTTGAGTATTGAAGCATTCTCCTGATGTGCGTGCTCTATCATAGATGCTACTATTTTTTCATCGCCATTCAATGTAGCATCAAGCAATTTATCTGAGCTTCTGATTGCATCCATCACCGACTCCCAACCACCATCCTCTATGCAATTAATAAACTCCTTCTGCACCTCCTGATTTGGAATAGAAACAGTCTCATTGTAGAAATCATATGTGAGATACCCCAAATGAACAAGAAGAGTCAAAACATCATCTGCACTCTCAAGAGTCGTCATATCATTTTGGAATTTATTTGGATTGACAGGAACACTTTCCCCTGCAATAAGCCTTGTGACCAATTCCTTGAGATTATACATGTCAAGCTGTATATATTTTTTCAGAGCTTCATAGGTCTCCGTCTTTGTCCAATAGCTGTCAAAATCGTGCCCTAAAAGTGACATAACAACAGAACGCGGATTGTAAACCTGAACACCCTTTAAATCATATCCGTCATACCACTGCTTCATATTGTCAAACGACATATCATATTGCACACAGAGCTTCTGCACCTCCTCGCCTGTAAAACCGGTAAACTCCGCAAGCTCGCGCTGATTGGTCATGGAATACTCATCAAACATATTTAGATCCGAATGCTCTCCATACTTCTTGATTGGCAGGATACCTGTCATATATGCTAACGCCACATATGACTTTCCCTTTATAAAAAATCTCAAAAAATCAAGATACTTCTTATGCTCATCATAATCATCCGGAAATTTTCTGAAAATACAATCCCATTCATCAATTATGATTATAAATGACTGCTTCTTTTCACTATATATGGTAGACATAACTTCCACCAAATCATTCCAATCAAAGCAATCCAAATCTGCATACTCTTTTTTTATATCCCATAGTATACGTCTTTGAAGATAATCTATCATTTCATCCATTGAACTGACTCTGCTAATTATATCTATCATATTGATATGAATCACATTATATTTATTAATATGCCTTTCAAATGATTCATCATCTGCAATATTTAATCCACAAAATAACTCTTTGGAATCGCAATTCTTATCATAATACGCGACAAGCATATTGGCGGCCATAGATTTACCAAAACGGCGAGGACGGCTGACACAAATATTCCGCTGCTCCGTATTTAAAATCCGATTAGTAAAAGCAATTAATCCCGTTTTATCAACATAAATTTCTGAATTGACCGCTTTTTTATATTCATCATTTCCCGGATTCAGATATATGCCCATTGTTTGTCCTCCACTTCATTAATGCTTCCATAATTATCCCCTCTGCCCTGCAATCAGGACACTTTTACCTTCATATTTCATTAAAAAAACAGTTCAGTATACTGATATGCTGCTGCACACTCCCGCCTCCCATATATCTCAACGCAGATAATCATTGCTGATTTATTTTTATTATACTATTTGTGGCTGTAGGATGGCAAGAATAATTAGTGTTCGCTGATAGCTTGCCGGTTTTATGCGTGTTATTCTATGGATGAGCTGCGCACAATATGTTTCTTCTTATTATCTCCTTTTGAGACATATTAAGCAAAATAAGTATCAGGAAATGCTAGTGTTTTACTATACTTATGTTTGCTAGATGCTGGCATTTCTCCTTCTTTTTCAATGCTCTTTGTGGTATAATAGGAGTATCGAAAAAAGAGCAGAAAATCACATGGCAGTAAGTGCAAAGGACTCCCACATGAAAATTCTATTTTACCGATACAACAGCATCTGCGAGCCGGATGTAATACAGGCATTCAAAGAACTCGGATACAGCGTGTGCGAAATCCGTGAAGAAATGACAAATAAAGCCGTCACACCATCCGAATGTGTTCATCTGGTGTCAAACGCACTTGAAAAAACAAACAGCAACATAGTATTTTCCATAAACTTCTATCCTGCAATATCAGAGGTATGCAACATATATCACCTTCCTTATGTGTGCTGGATAGTGGACTCCCCGGTGATGGAGCTTTACACCAAATCAATCACCAATCCGTGGAATCGCGTGTTCCTGTTTGACAACACACTCTATCAGGAATTTGCCCCTCTAAACCCGGACTGCATATATTATCTGCCTCTTGCGACCAATGTAAAAGCCAAACAGCAGGTCATAAAACAGGCAAAAAAATCAGGCTACGTGATGCCTGATGTCTCAAACCCGGATTTTATCAAGAAGCTTTGTCAATATAAAAGTGATATAGCCTTTATAGGCTCCCTCTATACAGAGAAAAATCCATACGACAGCCTGCGCAATACCAGCGATTTTTTCAACGGCTACATGGACGGACTCATTGAAGCCCAGCTTAAAGTCTATGGATACTACTTTGTGCAGGAAGCACTGACAGAAAACATAATAGAAGAATTCAAACAATGTATGCCAGATTTCTACACACAGCCACAAGGCTCATATATCACAGACCGCGCCACAATCGCGCAGTACTACATGGGCAATAAAATAGCAGCCGTGGAGAGACAGCGCATGCTTTCTTTGCTGTCCGAAAAATATGATGTGGACCTCTACACCGGAAGTGATACATCCTCTCTTCCGCACATACATAACCGCGGCTTTGCCAAAACACTGACTGAAATGCCAATCATATTCCATGAAGCCAAAATCAATCTGAATATGACCGCAAAACCAATTCGCACCGGAATACCGCAGCGCATATGGGATGTGTTCGGTTCAGAGGGATTTCTTATATCAAATTATCAATCGGAAATACCTGAATACTTTGTGCCCGGTGAAGACATCGTGCTGTATGACAGCCCTGAGACACTGCTGGAGCAGACTGACTACTATCTGCGCCATGAAAACGAACGAAAAGAAATAGCGCACAATGCATTTGAAAAAACACTGGAATACCATACGTATGAAAAAAGGGTGGAGCTTATCTCATCCCTAATTCAAACATCTCCTTAAGCTTTTTCTCATAAGAAAACTGCTCGCATACCTTCCTATACCCATTTAAGGCAATGCGCCTTCTCTCCTCATCATGTGCCAGATAATAACAGACCTTGTCCTCCAAATCCGCCATGCTATCATAAAGCACAAGCTCCTCCCCAGGCACAAAAAATTCTGCCAGCTCAGGCTGATAATTCGAAAGCAGAAAACCTCCACTTCCCATGACATCCAGAACACGAAGCGGCATGCCCGAGGTAATAGATCTGCATGTTATATTCAAATTAATCTTTGAATGCCTATAAAGTAGCGGCAAACCCGTATCATAATCAACCGGAGGCATCACCTTGATATTACCATTCATCCGCAAACTATCATCCGTCTGTGAACCTGTATAAAGCGCGACCTCTGCATGCTTACTGCATCTAAACAAAACCTCTTTTCGTTCCAGCTCCGCAAGCCTGCTGTACAGCATACTGTGAAAAACTACATCGTGAGGCAGCTTAATATCTACACTATCATCCAGCAAAATATATTTGTCCAACGCTTCAACAACATCTAGACTTAAAAGCTCTCTAATCAAGTCATATCCAAAAACATTAAGCTGACTATGAATCATTCCGTCCAGATAACCTCTCAGATACTGTGGAAGAAAACCCACACGATTATACATATTGTCATTATAGAGGCTGCCAATAAAACTCACATCATGCCGAAAACCGTCTTCAAATTCTTCATCAGCCAGATGCAAAGAAGAAAGCGAAGCCTGCTGCGCCAAGCTGTGTATATTGCGAAACTTATTTACATTCACTGCAAGTGGCAGATGAAACACATGCTTCACACCTCTGTCTGCAAAATACAAGCACTGCTGTCTGTCAAAGCAGAAAATTCTGTTGCAATCGTTGTATACGGAATCAGAAAACAGCGTAAGCTGTGGACAGTCATAAATCCATGAATAATATAAAATACCACATTGCATCGCTACATACGAAAGCAATGGGATATAATCAAAGGAAAAAATACAGTCATATACATTGCTTTTCAACCGGTTACACAAATCCCTTTGAAAAATCTCATCGTGCTCATAATTACTCAGTTCATGATGCCATATATCATAAGAAAAACCTAATGCCTCAAATCCCTGACAAATATCAGCGGTACTGTTTGAGTGCCAGTCATAATATAATATCCTCATCCTTTTATTTCCTCTGCCAGTAGTTTCTGAAACTCATCATCCGTGAACTCTCGTCCATACTCACGTTCTAAAACATCCTTCAATGCCTTCTCCTGCTTTGCATAAAACGGATAATCATGCGAGCTCGAACATTGTCTTGGTGTCATATAATCATCACCATACTTTATCCTAAGAATAGTATCATATCCTATCGGAACAGGGATTGTAACATTCTCAAATGGCAGCTCCATACTCTTTGAATAGCACGAAACAGGCACATGATAATCCCATCCTCCTGCCAGATCTATCATGGAGCAGACCTCTTTTGAACAACTCTCATCATACAAAGCCGAAAGAATATCTACCAGCTTTTTAAGCTCATGAAATAATCTGTTATTCTTATCAAAGCTGACACCAAAGGTCCTTTCAAGCTTGGCAGCCAGTTCCAGAACCTCATCAGAATATGGTGGTTCCGGTGGAACACTTGCCGCCACTGACATAACGAGCTCAATCATTTTCGTCTGTTCATTCATCTTGGAAGCATCTTTGGGAATATAATCAATAGGGAAAATATCAATTCCGACAACATAAGGACAATTGTGAAACATATCCAGATATTTCCTGTCAAAATTCATATGCCGTCCTGAGATCACACGACATTTCACATTATCATGCTCCGGATCATTATATAAGCTTTTAATCTCAAAAGGCTGACCAAGCTCTAACGGTGCCACCTCCAGAAAACGCATATAATCACCACGAAGCATTCCTATATCAAGGTCATCATCCCACGGAATAAAGCCCTTGTGACGAACCGCGCCCAGCAAAGAGCCCCAATCCGCAAAGAACGTGATACCATGCTTCACGCATATCCTTCGTATCTCTTCTAAAACCTCTATCTGAGCCGCCCAGGCCCTTTTCATCTTCTCCTCAATATAGAAACCCTCTCTATATTCAGGTTTAAAATAAGCTTCGTTAAATTCAACCATTTATCCTGCCCTCAATAGCTCTCTTAAGCTTAGTCGAACTGGTGCTCTTTGTATATGGGAAAAACACCATAGTCGCCCCATTTTTCTCCAGAAACTCTTTCTCCGCAAGCCATGCCGGATCATGCTCATAGTCACTTCCCGAAAACTGCACATCAAAGTGATACAGCTTGAAAATATCCCTGGTGCCGCAGAAATCTAGCGGAAGCTTAATAGCCTCATCCACATATCTGCAGGAGCGGACCATCTCAATACGCTCCTCAAAAGGCACAAAAGGCTCAGCCTGCTTATTCAGACGCACACCCTCGTCAGATACCACACCCACTATGAGATACCTGCACTGCTCCTTTGCTCGCTTAAACATATTGAGATGACCAATGTGAAACAAATCGAAAACACCTGCAATATATCCAACATTATATGGCTTATCATCAGATGATTCATTTACCACTCCTGAATTATCATCTGAGATAGTTGTCCCACGACAGGCCACACGAGTACCAGTACCGGTTTCGGCCGCCAGTCTCGCCGCAACGCGCTCCTTTCGTTTATTTGGATAATCATTGCCAGGATCATAAATATGATAATCAGCGATTCCCATACCTTTGAGCTGATTTACCACACCATTGTAGCCCTTAATACAGATAATAATATGCCTCTCCTCCTCCGGAATATCCTTTAAAATATCCGGTGAATTAATCGGTATATCATGCATCATGGTGCCCCATTTTGAGCTGTTATTATCAATGATAGAGTAAACCTCATAGTCTCCCGTAAACTGGAAAAGAAACCTCTCAGTAAATCTGCCGGAGCCAAACAAAATGAGTTTCTTCTCCTTACCTGATATACCATCTTCAAGCCCATCAAAAATATCCACAAAAATCCTCTGATATTCTGCAGCGCTATAATTTATTTTCTCACGATTGGTATAAAGAATCCTGCCGTCAACTCTCCTGTTCTCGTAATACGGTCTGAGCTCCTTCTGATTCCTGAGAGTCTCAGTAAATCTGGAAGACATACGCATCCAGATATCCTCACACTCTGCCAGTCCATAGCGCTCCAATACCTCAGCTCTTGGCACGAGCCGCTCAAACTCTTTATCAGTACCATCATAAATAATGGAAACAGAGCGATACATTATGGCCTTTGCGGGACAATTTCTGACATAAAACTCCTGGTCATAGTATATAAACCTGCTTTTTGAATCTGAAACGGATGCATCATAAAAGCAATTCAGCGGAACCATATCAATATAGCCTCTTTCAAGAATCACTCCCAAATCTCTTCCGTTAGCGCTGTTTCTATCCTTCTGCGGAATCTCATATGTATAATCAGATGATTGAAGAACAAGCTCATACATATCATCCAAAGCCTTAAAAAAAGAATCCTTGTCTCTTTTAGCAAGCTCCTTCAATGCATTCATCGCAATAGGGGCATTGACAAACGGCATCACAAAGCAATCTCCATCAATATATGAGTCAACTACATTAATCCCCCTGTCACGTAAATCCTTAAGATTGTCCTGCATCTCCTTCAGCTTCTTTGTGCCCTCACCGTAAACAGCTCTCTTAGATACAGTCTTCACTCCATCCCGCTCACAGATGCTCGTCACCAGCGCATTCTCCGGTCCTCTGTCCAGCGAAATAGTGGCATGAAGCGTATCATCATGCGCTCCGTCCAGACTGCACTCAATAATATATGCATTTGCCAGCTTGTGAAACATGCCATTTTTAATCAAATCAGTATATAAAAACTGCTCCTCAAGAAACACACTGTCGGGATAATTATACAGAGGAAAATACCTCATAGCCAGCTCCTCAACCGGCTCATAATCCTGCGCATAAACAAGCTGAGTTTCCTGCAAAGAAGGCATCGCTGAATAAAATCTATTGTGTGAAAAGCCTGCTGCATCAAGCATATCCGTAAGCTCCGCCATAGAATAGCATCTGCCCGCAATCATACCCCTGTCTGCATCCGACAGCCTCCTGTAGTTCTCTATTCCATCAAAGCTATGATTTGTGTACGGATCCCGGTCTCCACAAATATACTTTATTGCATAACGGTTTTCTGTACCTAACAAAAAACGCCCCGTAGAGCTTAACAGTTTGTGACACTGTTTTAATAACTCAACCGGCGATTTGGTTTCCTCAAGAATATCAATACCGACTATGTAATCATACCCGCGACCGACTGATTTTAAATCCTTTAACTGTGTTATATTACAGGAATTAACACATCCTTTTCCTTTAAGAAAAGAACAGACAGAGTCATCCTGTCTGCCTGAATATAAATATAAAATATTGCATGGTGACTTAAAATTGTACCAGACAATTGCTCCTGTTGAAAAATCTTTAGTTAATGTTTCCATATTGTTGTCCTTTTTTTAATAAATCCGACGGCTTACCCTTCATAATTGCAAAGTCATCTGTTCATACTGAACTTCATGAAGTATATCATCCGTAAATTCTTCAAGATTAGATAATTGTTTTAAAACTATAGTCTCCTTATTTTCTTCCAAATATTTATTGCCTGTAGAATTTTCCAACATCTTGTAATAGTAACATGCCAAATGTTTATATTGACGAATAGCAAAATCTGCTGTGTGCATTGTCCCGCTATTTCTATCTGCCTCTATTACAATTACGCCCTGACTTATTCCACTCTGCAACCTATCTCTCTCAACATAATTATATTTTCTCAGCTCAGTTCCTTCCGGATATTCACTTACAAGACATCCACCCTTATCCACAATCTCATCTGCAAGCTTTCTATTACTCTTGGGTTGAATATTATCTAATCCACATGGTAACCACACTATACATTTTCCATTATTGTCTAAAGCTCCCCTTATTGCAGCAGAATCGCATCCTAATGCTAAGCCATTAACCACGTTAATTCGTCTTCCTGCCAGGTACTTTGCTGTATCATATGCTAATTGCATACCACGAGCAGAACATTTTCTGCTTCCTATAACAGCAACACTCTTATATTCCGTCGCTATTTCAATATTTCCTTTATAATAAATAATATCTGGTGCACCTTTTATATTCTTCAATACAGTTGGATATTTAACATCATCCTTTAAACAATAATGTATGTCCTTCATTACACAGCCTTTCCAAGCGCAAAACATTTGTTCTGCATGAACTGTACCATATATATCTTATTAAATCAAGATTATTATATTTTTCATTTAACTTTCGCAATGAGCTACGAATTTACACCCAAATCAAAAATAAATACATTCTTGTACTGTCCCTGATTCTCTTTTAATGCCTCATCCACTCCTCCGCAATAACCTGAAGCTATCAGTGAATGACACTTTGAAAGCAGATTAATCGATAAAATATATTCAATTCCCAATAAATATCCATCTCGTTTTTCTTCCCTCGAATGCATCTGTGTAAGCATCTCACCTTCTCTTACAGTATAGCGCTTTTGGTCTGTAAATGTCACCTGATCGCCATACCTTCTCATTAATGCGTCACAATAAGACTTATCCTCCGTAGAAACATAAATATAATCCAGCTTCCATTCCTTTAAAGCCCAATCTATTTTATCACATAACATATCTAAAGATGCATGGATCGGATGATTACTCAAATGTGTATTAACGTAATCTGTTCCTCTTGCCAAAACTCCAAGTGTCCTATCCGGATAAGGTAAAAATGCTGATTCATGTGACTCAATGTAATCACAAACCTTCTTATTGTATTTCCCCATCGGCCAGGATAAAGTTGTCGATTTGCTATATTCATTCATTATATTGCTCTGAACGCTTCCATTATATAGCCTCGGACTAAAATAAACATTCCTGCTATGCATTACCTCATCAAGAGAATACTCTTCCGGCTGATTATAAAATTTGCCCCATATATCATCACCATTATAGTTGCTATACATGCTGCTATTCGACATGGTAAGGTTCTATTTTCTCATCTCTTGTATCTTTTCTTCTGCCTTCTTTATTGCCTTAGTCATATACTCTCCATTTCGGAGTCTCGCACCAACAATCTGGGCATTATGTTTCATATTCTCATAATCACTATCGCTTACTTTTGACAACTTGTCTGACAATTCATATAAAGACTTTACAGTTATACCCACATGCTCTTTCAAAACAAAATCAGCTTCTGCTGCCTCGTCCCAAATAATGACAGGCAAACCAATTGCAAGATATAAAGATAATTTGTGTGGATTATTAATCTTTAGATATTCTCCTGTAAGACCACTACAAGTATCTAATGAGTTACCATCCCATACCAAACCATATTTTCCCTGCAGTTTTTTAATCAATTCATCAGGCAAAAACGTTCCAAAATAGCTAATATTATCATAATGATCATTATCACTATAATTTGCTCCAAACAAATTAAATTTTACATCACCAATCTCACTTAAATGATAAATATATTCAGACTTCCCAATATCAAGATTTCCTGCAACAATTACTCCACTATCTTTTTTTACTTCCGGTGAATCGCCTATTAAATAATCGAATATTTCCAATGATACTATTTTATCCTCCGGAAATCCTTTAGATACAAGAAATTCTTTCATTTTTGTATTATGCACAATCCAAATATCTGCTAATGTCTGTAACATATTGTATTGCTCGATATAATCATCCCTGACATTCCTTCTTAAAATCTCTATATCATGTACGACGCATATAATATTAATATGTTTTTTATCTTTTAATTCATTAAGTCTGTATATACCACCAGAGATATCAACAATAGGAAATTGTACCAAAACCACTGCATTATCTGCTATTTCTTCACACGCTTTAATCCATTCGGCTTCCGTCTGTCTCTGCCCATATCTTACTGTTCCACGAACAATTGATAAAATCTTATATCCATTGTCTGCTGCTATTGTAGCAACGTCTGACGTTGCTTTGTATCCTGCATTATAATCCTGCATTCTAAACTCAGTAATCTGATATTTTCCTGAGGATGATGCAAAATCAAAATGACTTTCAGCATTCATCTGGCAATACACATAAAAAGGTAATTTTTCTAACTCTGTATAAGAGCCTAATTCTTTTTCAACTTCAGAATAATCAAAACATGTAATTAACAATATTGCATTATCTGCTTCTTTTAAAAACATTTCTACTGATATTACTGGTATTCTTTGGTTTCCTACTTCTATACAGCCATTTCTATAATTTTTATCTATAACAGCCACTATTTTAATGTCAGGATGTGAATTCAAAAAATCTTCAAACACTTTTCCTGCACCATAGCAAAATAAATTTTTATTGTTAATTTCATTTAAAAAAACAGACATGGACGATAGCCTTTTATTCATTTACTCATACCTCGTTCTTCTAAAAATCATGAATAAAATTCCTCTACTGTTAATGGTTTTGTCCAAATAATCTTTTTATTACCAATTCCCAGTTCAACTAATTCATTCTTGATTTCATTCATGACTTTTTCATTATTGACAGCAATAATTACATAATCAAACTGATATTCCATCATCTCAGCCGGGGAGAGAACTTCTACTCCCATATAATTATCTTTCAACTTATATCCCTTATCTACCCATATGTAGTCTTCACAAAGATTCTCCTTCTGTATTTGTCTTATGTAATCTTTTCCAACATTACCAGCACCATAAACGACTATCTTTTTATTACATATTTTCGCTTTGCACGAAATAACATAATTTATATTACTAAATCCAAATCCCATTTTCTCCGGTGCTATCTTTATATGCATAGCAATCCATTTTTCTAATTGTGGCATTAATATATCTCTATATTGACTTTTTTCAAAATCTTTTTTTAAAGAAAGGTACATTCTATTTACACTAATTAAAAAGTCATCATGAACTGCATGTGTTATTGAAGAATCATTTTGTCTGTAAAAATAGCCCTTGTATTTGGTTATAGCTACAGTTTTACAAGCTAATATATATTTATATACAAACTCTGCATCTTCTCCATAATATACTTGTTCATCAACTTCATCTATAACCCTTTTGACAATGTCTGTTTTAAATAATTTATTTGACATACTTGTTACAAACCCATTGCATGAAAAATCTTCTTTGTATATTAGGTTCCTTACCACTTCAATTGTTTTAAATACATCATATACTCCTTCATCAAGTGAATCTTCCCATACCCTGTTATCCATTATCAAACTTGAGGTAGCTAAATCTGCATCACCTATATTATTAAGCATTGTCTCCATATATTCCTGCGCAATATAATCATCCGAATCAATGAATGCAATATATTTTCCATGTGCATTCTTTACACCTTGTTTCCTTGCAAGCACAACACCCTTATTTTGTTGATTAATAACGGTCACCCTTTTATCTTTTTGTGCAAATTGATTACATATCTTTAAACTATCATCTGTTGAGCCATCATTTACTAATATTATCTCCAAATACTTATATGTTTGGTTAACTATACTTTCTATGCATTCAGTTAAAAAATGTTCAGCATTGAACACCGGAACTACTACACTAATCAAAATATCTATCATAATATCCCTCTACAATTAGGCTAAATGTATTTACTCACATCTATTATATTTTTAAATTTCATTTGCTTTGCTATCTCAATCATTTGTACCGAATAATTCTTTGACGCAATGAGTAAAACTCCCCCATCATCATTCATTATTTCATCTATACTTTTCAAAGGGATTCCTGATACGTTCTTCTTTTCAGTATCCTTAAGATTTGTTTGTACAAATGCCCTTATATGTATGTCATACTCGGATAATAATTCTTTTAATCCTACTCCAACCTTTCCAGCACCATATATAATTATATCTTTGTATTTTTTTATTTCTGAAATTACATTATCCGGTAACTTGTATGTAAAAAAACCATTATAAAATGCGCCTGTTGCAAGTCTTAAAATAAGTTCTTCATCTTCTGTAAACGGCAACTTATTCCAACTGAAATAATTTAATTCTTTATAATAAGTAATTAATTGTCTATTTAAATTCGAAACATACTCATTAGTATAATATTTACATTCATGCTTATTATTTTTATTAAAATTAATTATCTCAGCAATAATAAAGCAAAGTGATCCTATTTTTTCATGATATATTCTTTGAGATAAAGATAAAGAATTATTTCTTCTAATGTATTCATAACAAAAATCATCTACACTCGTCACCGAATTTGCTTTCATTAGGACTTCATAGTAAAACAAGTTATCCTCGTGTATTATATGTGGTTTAAATTTAATATTGTTTTCCTTTAAAAATTGATTTTTGTATATTGCACTCCATGATGTAACACACATATTCCCTTCAGAAACAGCTCCGCAGAAAAAATCCGGTCCATTCTCGACGTTAGGATAAATACTTTTATGTCTGTATCTTTTTATATTATCCTGATTACCAACACCATGTTCCTCATATCCAAAATATAACACATCAGCATCGACATTCTTTATTTTTTGATATAAAGTTGTTAGAACATTTTGCTTAATATAATCATCTGAATCCAAAAAAAAGATATATTCTCCAGATGCTATTTCCATACCATCATTGCGTGATACTGACAGACCTTGATTTTCTTTATGTGTAATCGATTTTATTCTACTATCTTTTTTCTTATAGTTTTCAACTATCTTTAACGATCCGTCAGTTGACGCATCATCACATATTATAATTTCAAAATCCGTCATATTCTGTTTTAAAACACTAGATATACACTTATCTAAATATTTTTCAACATTATAGACTGGAATAATAACACTGATTTTGGACATAATATTTCCTCTTTAAAATATAACTTGATTCTTTTACAAATATTTGTTCAATAATTGACATCATAGTAATGGAAATCTTTTCTCATAGAGTATACTTTATATCTCCGACCATCACTCATTTTACTTATATTCTCCAGCATTTCTTCTTCATAATAATATGAACCAATAAAAACACAATCTAAATTTAAATCATTAATATCGTCTACACTATATAAATTTTTTTCACAATCTAGAACTTTTTCCGTTTGAATATAAAAAATTTTACATTTAAATTCACCCCAAAAATACCTGATCAAATCTAAAAAGGCTGTACAATCCTGTCCGCTTCCATATATCCCTATTTTTGTATTTTTATTGTATAATTTTAATTGTTCTTTTATTTTCTGTAAATAGTTATATACTAATTGTTCTATATTTTCATTAGAAATATCTATATTATATAGCTTATTTACACTCAAATAACAATATTGAATATCTAACAAAGAAGATATACATTTAATTTGTTTTGAAAAAAAATTTAAAATCTCTATAATATAATTTTTAAAATCTGATCCCATACATAAATTAAACCTTATAACATCTTGCAGAGCTTTTCTAATGCCATGCATTGCTATAATACTATACAAATTTTTAGTCCTTTCAGCACTTTCAACAAATACATTATTATATACATTTATTTTATTAAATATAGATATTTCATTTATTCTGGAAGTCATGGTTGAATTATTTCTATATCTACGATGATAAAATATCTTATCAATTATCATTATTTTCGGATTACATTGAATAACTTTATAATAAAATGCAACATCTTCATATATTGTATTTTCCAAAAATAATATATAATTCTTCTTGATAAATTCCCTCGAAAATAATGTAAATGGTATATTTAATAATGAAATCCTATTGTAGTATTTATTTACAAATTCTATTCCATTTATGCATAATGGTATTTCATTTAATCTTTCATGAAAGACATATTCATTCCTGTTTCTTCCATTAATATTTCCAAAAATGTCAGCCTCAAAAACTACCATATCCAAATTATCATTTACTGCCAAATTGTAACAATATTCAAGTGAATTGATTTCCAACACATCATCCGAATCAATAAAATAAATATACTCTCCTCGAGCTATTTTTAATCCATTATTTCTTGCAGCACCTTGCCTTTGATTTTCCTGATAAATCGCAATTATATTTTCATATGATTCTTCATATTCTTTTACAATTTCAATACTACCATCTGTAGAGCCATCATCAACAAGGATTATTTCTATCTGATTCAATGACTGATTAATAATACTGTCAACACACTCTTGTAAATACTGTTTTGTATTATATACAGGTATAATTACACTAACTTTTATACTTTCCAATATTGTTATCTCCATCCTTATAAACGCCACCAACTCAATCCTGTTTCTTCCAAATCAGCTATATCATAAATTCCCTTTACATCAATCAGCACCTTATTTTTATTTAAACATTTTCCATATAAAATTCTTAATCCATTAATTCCCATATCTATAAATTGTCTATGTGCTACTGCTACAATAACACAATCTGCAGATTTTATTTCATTAATTGAAAAAAGTTTAATTCCATATTCTAATTCTGCTTCAGTTGATTTTACCCATGGATCAATAACCTTCGGTTCAATACCATAAGTTCGTAAATGCTTAATTATATCCATTACCTTACTATTTCGTATATCTGGACAATCTTCCTTAAATGTCAAACCTAAAATTACAACATTTGCCGTTTTGGGTGCCATTCCCGATTCTACCATTTTCTTAACAGCTTTATCTGCAATGTACCGTCCGACACTATCATTCACAATACGACCATTTAAAATTATCTGACTATGATATCCCAACCGCTCAGCTTCATAAGTGAAATAATATGGATCGACTCCTATACAATGTCCACCTACTAGTCCCGGTCTAAATCCAAGTGCATTCCACTTAGTATTCATTCCATCTACTACTTCATTCGTATCAATTCCCATTTTATCAAATACCATTGCCAGTTCATTCATAAATGCAATATTTATATCTCTTTGGCTATTTTCTACAACCTTAATTGCTTCCGCTGTTTTAATTGATGATACAGGATACGTTCCTACTTTTATTACAATGTCATACACTCCTTTAATATCATTTAACGTTTCCTTATCAATTCCAGATACTATTTTTTTAATATTCTCTAGTCTATGTTTTTTATCTCCTGGATTTATACGTTCCGGTGAATATCCCACTTTAAAGTCTACGCCGCAGGTCATTCCCGATTTTTTCTCCAATATCGGAATGCATACATCCTCTGTGCACCCTGGATATACTGTAGATTCATATACTATAACGGTATCCTTCATCATATTTTTACCTACTATCTCAGAAGCTGAAATCACAGGTGAAAGATCTGGAGTATGATCTGAATTAACAGGAGTTGGCACAGCTATTATTATAAAACTTGCATCTTTTAATCGTGTTTCGTCATTTGTGAATTCTACTTTTGTCGTTCGAATAACGTCATCTCCGACCTCATTCGTTGGATCAATTCCATTCTTATATAAGTTAATTTTGGTTTTGCTCAAATCATACCCTATTACATCTAGTCCATTTTGAGCAAACGCAACAGCAATTGGCATTCCTACATATCCCAAGCCCACAACAGCCAATTTATTTTTTTTATTTATTAATCTACTACATATTGACATATCTACTCCATCTTTCACTCATAATCTCTTATAAATTGTAAAAAGCTTCTTTTATTTCTTTTGGCAAAAAATCTGGTGTAATATTTTCTTTTTCTATAATTAATATTTTTCTTCTATCTATTTTCATACTTGATAATAAATCCAACACAGAAAGAACTATTTTGGAATTAAATATGGAAATAACAATATAGTCATAGCTTTTACTATCTATTAAATTTAATCTTTCAACATCACTTGAATCTACATTTGCTACAATATAGCAATAATCTTGTTCTTTTAAACTGTTCATAAAACGATTAGCAAATACACCTTTTCCATATACTACAATTCGACTTCCTCGTGACATTTCCGGATAAATATTGCATTTTCCATTTTCGAATAACATCTCAGGTGTATCCAGCATCAAATGATGTACTAATTTATATAATAAAAAATCCTTTGAGCATCCCGCATCATTACCAAATCTCTTAAATGAATCAATCAAATGTAATGCTAAAATTTTATACCTAGCATCATCTTTCTTTTTTGTCTGCCATAATATTGAATTTTTTCTTACACAATAGTGATACCAACATCTAGAATCAATATATATACTCTCCATATCTAACAACATGGGGAAAATAACAGCATCATCAACATTTTTCTTCAGATTCTCACTACAATTAAACTCATGTTTTCTAAATAATTCGGTTTTGACCACTTTATCGCACTGTGACATAACCAATGGCTGTAAGAAGAATGGTTGCTGTGATACTTTTACACAAAAATCTCTCCAAAACTTTTCTTTATCATACATACCTTGTTTTAACTGAACTGGTTGTTCTTCTATAAACCCCCTAAATTCCTTTTTCATTCCAAATGCAATAATATTAGGGCTATATTTTTTAATAATTTCTACAACATTTTCATATGCATTGCTTTCAATCCAATCATCAGGATCCAAATTTACAGCATAACTACCAGTTGCAATATTTATTCCGGCCTTTCTAGCACTTACAATACCCCCATTCACCTTATGAATAACGCGTATCCGTTCGTCTATATTTGCATAATTATCACATATTATACCACTAGCATCAGTAGATCCGTCATCAATTAAAATAATCTCTAAATCCTTATATGTTTGCTCAATTACACTTTCAATAGCTTTTTTTATATACTTTTCAACATTATATACTGGAATAATTACAGATATTTTTATACTGTTCAATATTCTTCTCCTTTTTTTGTTACATAAATATTAACTACTCTTTGTCGTGTCATAATATCAAACTGATTAGTTAAAACAAATTTTTCTGTCTCAATAATCTTATTGTGACACCAAGGTAATATACTTATAATATTTATTTTTCTCGGTTTTCTATCTATACTATCACATATATTTTCTATAACTTTCTCACATATATCTATAGAAAAAGGATCAAAAAAATAAAACCAATTGTATTCATCCAATTCATATTTTATATTAATTGCATTCTCATGAATACACTTTATTTCCTTGCTTACATATTTTTTCCCCAATTTATTAAAATTTGAGCATAAAATATCGTACACATTATCTGCATATTCTACCCCACCAACCTTTGAAAAACCATAATCTAAAAAAGAAATTAATGCAGTTCCCTTTCCGCATCCAAAATCAAATATTGCATCTTTTTCATTTGGTATAATATGGCACTTATCTAACAATGGAAAAATTTCCTTTTGTGATGAGTTTACACATGGACGCATACCTTTAATTGAATTCACAAAATCATCAACCTTTATAGGTTCAACTAAATCACATCCACATATTTTTTCCAAATATCTCATAAATTGTACATTAGTATCAGCAGCATCTTTATCATACTCTGCCCCATAAATCACTTCATTCATATCAAAATAAGTTTTATTTTTCACATAACCATGCGACACAAGCCTTTCACGTACCTCAGCAGTCTCTGCTGTACACAACCATACGATAGCATTCTTTACATCTTTGTACCCAAAATCAAATAATGATTCCCTATACAATTCGAATTCATATGGTATAGTATTAGAATACTCTTGCGTGATTATATAATCCGGCTTAATGCTATGATAGTACTTTCCATACCAAGCCACAAATCTCCCTGAATATCCATACCCATAGATTACAATTCTCTTACCCATACATTTATGCATTACCGCATCTAATTTATCTCTAAATTCCTGTAATTCTTGTAACATATCATTTTCTCCTTATTATTATCCCAATGCTCTCTTCAACTGATAAATAACTCTCTCCATAATATCCTTAGGTCCAATTGTAATTCTAAGTCTTAGTGCATCCTTATCGGTAAATAGTCTAATAAGCAATCCATTCTCTTCCATATATGCCCTTACTTTATCAGCATCTGCATTATCTAACTTAATAAATACAAAGTTAGATTCTGATTTATATGCTCTAACTCCCGGTATCTTATTAAGCTCATCAGAAAACCATTCTCGCACTGAATTTGACTTCGCTTTCATTGCCTGATAATAATCTTTATCTTTAATAGCGGCGATAGCAATTCTCCTGCTAATTCCACAAGCACGGAACAATGGTAAATCTAAGCAAATAGTTCTACGGAGCGGATAGCTACACAATCCATATCCTATACGAATATCTGCTAATCCATAAAACTTAGAAAATGTTCTTGTAATTACAACATTACTATACTTAGTAATAATTTTTTTCTCGAATTTGTTATCATCATTACCATATCCCCAATAAGCCTCATCAAGGAGGATTATGGAGTTTTCGTTTTCTTTTATTATTCTCTCTATGTCATCATAATCAATTCCACATCCAGTAGGCATCTGTGGTGATGTAATAATAATCACTTTTGGATGATTTTCTTTTGCCTTCTGTAGGATATCATCAATATTGTACTCGTATGTATCCTCTTTTTCACAAACCTCATAGGTTACACATTTAGCAAATTTTGCATCCGCTACACTCTTGTAATAGCTCCATCCCGGTGCTGGAATTAAGACCATATCTCCTTCGTTTAACAAAATACTTCCAATTGATTTGATAACTTCTGCCGAACCATTGTGAACAAATATATTATTATCTGAAATACCTGTCGATTCTGCCAATGCTTCGACTAATTCATCATTACGTCCCAAATCATAAAGATATAAATCTTCCATCGTTATATCTTTTAATACTTCCAAACATTTTGGTGAGGGTTTGAAGAGATTTTCATTCAAATGCAATCTACCATTCTTCTGAACTGTTGGAACCGAATGATATGATTTCACCTCTGAATACTTAGAAAATACCTTTATTACCTCATTTGATTGATCTAGGTTTTTGTTCATAAATTCATCAAATGTATCATCAAAAGTTCTAAATTCTTCCAGTGTATCAAATTCTAATACTTTATCATTTTCACGTTCTACTTTTCTAAGTTTGAGTTCATCAATATGACGAATATGGAAATCATCCATAAGCATATTTCTTGTATTCTCATCATTCCACTCAGCATTCATATATTTTACAAATGTATCAGAGAATTTTTTATCAAAAAAGCAATCGCCAATTGTGTACCATGCCTTAGCTCCACCTCTGTGAATGTTTGTTATAATACCCTCTTCATCCTCTTCGAGTACACAAAACTCATCACAATATTTTTCTGAATAGACACATGAATAATACGGAGAATACACATATGAATGAAATACATTGTCAGTATAATAATTATCTGAACATAGAATATATGAATTCTTCATATACTCCTGTGCTCTATATAAAGACGCAATATTATTGTACTTGTCGTAGTCCTCATTATGAACGAGAATTACACCATACTTGTCCTTCAAGTATTGGAATTTCTCACTCATAAATCCTGTTACAACTACAATTTCTTCAACTCCGGCTTCTTTAAGCTGACGTATTTCTCTTTCAATGAGTACCTCGCCCTTTACTCGAAAAAGCCCTTTAGGAAGAATATTTGATAATGGCATACACCTTGCACTATATCCTGCAGCCATTATTATTGCGTTATCAACCTTGTATGGTTCAAGTAGTGTTTTTTCTTTCGATGTAAGAGCATTCTCTCCTTCTATTTCTGCTTTATCTCTCAAAATATTAAATTCTTCATTTGTCATATTTATTCCTCCCCAAAATCTATCATTGTTGCAGTGTGTTGTGGATTTCTTTCATTTTCCGGTGGCGGTGTCATATAATCATCTCCATACATATATCTTAAAAATCCATCTGTATCTTTTGGTGCATATGCTACCATATCTTCAAATTTAATTTCTTTATACTCAGTGAGCCACGAACGTAAATATCCTTTGCTTTCCTGTTTCCAATGCCATCCCGGTGTTCGTACATATTTTGTTTGTTTATTATTGTATTTAGAAGCCAATCTATCAAATTCATTTGCTGCTACTTTAATCGGAATCAATGACAAAACTCTATATACCATTCTTTTAGCATAATTTTTTTCATATATTGCCCCTACAACAGAATATCCTATTTTTCGAGCTATATAACATCTAAAATTGTATATCTGCTTTTGAACCCCTTTTTCAGGCATATTGTCGCAAGGGAAAATATCTAGAAATATACCATTTCTGCTATTAATCATCTCGTGATCTGCTCTGCAATATTCCGTATTATTTTTTAATACTCTGCCATATCCCCATCTATATTCAGGATCCGTATGGTATGTCTGCAAAAAATACTTATCACCAAATTCATCTTGGCACACATCACAAAATCTGTCGTAATCTTTTCTTAGCATACGAATATCAATATCATCATCCCATGGAATAAACCCGCCATAACGAACTGCCCCCAATAAAGTACCACCATCTAATTCGTATACTATGCTATATTTACGGCATATTCTATCCACTTCCTTAAGCATTTCTAATTCTATATTCTGTATTTTTTTTAACACATCATCATTATATTCAAAACTCATTTTATCCTCTATAATTATCTTTCGATATAATAAAAGCCCTGCACAAATGCAGGGCTCATACACCAACCGTTTCTGATTCTCCGATATATCTTTTAAGCGACTCCATTCGCACGTTAGCAATTAAATCCATTTAACTATTGTTTATATCGGTCAATTTTCTGATTTACTTAATACTATTTACAAACGAACTAGTTTATTATTCACATTAATACAAATACCTTTTTGATATCTAATTAGACATCCTATCTTTTCCATTCTATATTTTTTCTTAGTATTCTAATCGGACTACCTGCACATGTACAATCCGGTAATATCACTTTATTTACAACTGAAGCTGCCCCTACAATACAGCCATCTCCCACATCACATCCCGGCAATATTATACATCCCATTCCACACCACACATGATTTCCTATCCTTATTGCATTGCGGTTTGTAATATTTTCTTCTGTACTTTTGTCTATTATTTGATGACTTCCAACATTAATTTTTACATAAAATGAAAACATACACTCTTTCCCTATTATCACATCAGAATATTCACAAACAAGATAAAGATTTGTTCCAAAAGTCGTACCTTCACCAATTAAAATTCTTCCTTTATTTAATCCTATTTTTCCATAATCCCCTACGACACATATATTTGATATTTGAATTATTGATGTATTCTGTGAACTTATTGATATCTTTTTGCCAATACTACATTCTCTTGACAAGCGTATCACAGAGTCTTTTTTTGCCAGTAATTCGCTATTTTCTCCTATTGAAGTTCTTTCATATAAATTTACAAATGATCCATTTTCTGCAATGATTTTAACACTACATCCTATACAACTTCTCTCACCAATATGTATATGTGAATGCTCTACTGCTATTAAAATGGTTTTTTCCCCAATAATAACATTATCATCTATCTCTATAATAGAAGTTTCATCCGCTACAATCTGAACATTATTATCAATATATGCCTTATCAGATATTTTGCAATTTTTATTTAAAACACTATTTGCGGTTTTCTCAAACATATCATCCATTAATGGACTAATTAAAATAAGTCTATCTATATCATATTGTTCTATTTCATCCCTTACATGCCATAATATTCCCCCATTAACTGCAAGAATAACACAATCAAAATGCTTATTTTCTTCTTCGATCCTGTATACATTTTTTCCATAGAGTTTCTTTGGATTATCGTATCTATTTGATACTAAAAAACCAACGACTTCCGTCCCCCCATTTTTTGATAATTCAAGCGTTTTCCATACCCTCAATGCTACTGACTTTGCTCCATATATATATACCATTTTTCCCTTAACCTTGTCACATAATTCCTCTACATTTCCTACTATAATCTCTTCCATAGTATTTTCCACCACCTTTCTATTGCTACCACCATATCCTCTCCAATCGCCCTAATCGTCCGAAGCACTTCCTCTCTTGCTCCTCTAGGGAAACTGTTCACACAAGGGAATGTCTCAAAGCTCAGTGTTCCATCAAAACCTATCTCACTCAGAGCTTTGCAGAAATCCTCCCAGTCCACACCGTCATCCGGCTTTGTACCGAAGGTGTACGGCATCTGGTGCAGGTCACCGATTGCGTCATTTTCATGCATATGCAGTATTTTAAGCCTGCTGCCGATTTGTCTGATATAGTCGGCCGGTTCTCTGTGTGTCAGCTCCATATGGCCTGTATCCAGACAGCAGCCAAACAACTCTTCGCCTGCCAGTTGGTTGAGCACGTCCACGTACCACGCGGCTTCTGTCGGATTGGCGCAGGTTCCCTCTGTGATTCTGGCACCGACACTCTCATACAGGTTTTCCACACAAACGCCCACATGGTGCTCCTTTAGCATAGGGATAATGGATTGGAAATACTGCAGGTTCATCGCCTGCTCTGCTTCAAGATCGTATTTGTATTGAAGCTTTAAGGGGTGCATTACCACCCACGGTATCTGCATCCGGCCTGCGATTGCTATGCTCTTTGGGATTACGACCTTTTGCATGTAGTCAGTCACATCTGCTCTTGTTGGTACCAGAATCGGGTACGGTGCGTGCATCTGTGATGGCTTTATGCCGTATTTCTCAAACATCTTTCTGTATTCCTCAAAATATGAAAGCAGGCTTTCTAAGTCATTATCAAAGAATGTGTTGATTCGGCCTGCGTACACGTCTGAGTTTTTGAGAAATGTATCCAGATTAAAGTCTACTCTCTCAAAGCCTGCTGCAGCTATGA
Organism: Agathobacter sp. LCP21S3_B2; assembly: GCF_052118705.1. Taxonomy (NCBI): domain Bacteria; kingdom Bacillati; phylum Bacillota; class Clostridia; order Lachnospirales; family Lachnospiraceae; genus Agathobacter; species Agathobacter sp. LCP21S3_B2. The sequence goes on from NZ_JBQKGQ010000011.1 coordinate 82,939, forward strand.
GTGCTACACCCTTTTCCAGTCCCATTTCGGGTAATATTCCTTTTGTCTGTACTCCTACTTTTATCATAATGTGTTTCCTCATCTATATCAATTATCTGTCATAATTCCGGTCAGATCTTTTTTATCATACACTCTTTCTTATAAAAGCATATGCCATACTGTATAATGTCTGTATATCCTAATAAAGCCCTTTAATCTATACAAAATATTGGTCGTGAAATTCTTCGTATTCTACACCCATCTCGCGAAGCTGTGCACCGATTGCATCGTAATACATGCAGCATATCACTACATTCCGTTCCCCTGCCGGGACTGTCAGTATCTCCTGCGGGCTCTTGACAGACACTCCGAACACTTTGGTGCCCCATCTGCTCTGTCCGTTGTCCACAGCAAAATATGGTGGATATTTCTCCCCGAACACACGCATATAGTCGGTGAGCATCTGGCCTGCTCCAAAGAGTATGAGCTTTTTGTCCGGCTTATTAAGCACTCTCTCCGCAAATGTATACTGACTCTCCCAATCCTCTGCAATCGCATGCATCAGACGTATATACTGTGCCTGCAATTTTTCCGGACATCTGCCAAACAGGCCTGTTGTATCAAATATCAGCCAGCCGCCAAATTCCATGTGAATCAGCTCCTGCACTATGTGATACCAGTCTGTCACGAGGTCACCTCTGCCTTTGGTGAAGGTATATGGCATCTGCTTATCATTCCTTGTGCCGCCGTTATCATTAGCATGTATCGCACACAGATAATCCTTGCACTGATATATCTGACTCCTGATATTTTTTGCCAGAAGATTTCCATAGCCTATGTTATAGCATATTCCAACCATCGGCTCTTCGCACAGGCGATTGCAATACTGTGCTGTTTTCATCAGGTCTGATACGTCCGAGTATGTGTTGTGTATATATCCGATCTCATCATCGCCTCTGCAGCCGTTTTCCAGAAATATTGGTATCTTGTAGTCTGATATCATCATGGCACATTCCTCGACTACATTTTCGAGCACCTCCGGCTCGCAGTTCATGGTAGACAGCACTACATAGTGCCCCTGATATTTCCTGCAGATTTCCAGCACATCGTACAGCTTGTCCGGTGTCAGTCCGTGCAGCTCACATATCAGTCCCGATACCATCAGAATGCGGTTGTCTCCCGCCTTTTTCTTATAGGTGGGCAGTGCATTATTTGCAAGCACCTCATATGGTATCTCTGCATATGAGAAGCCTCCCTCTGCAATTGCCTCCAGGCTAAGCGGTGCTCGGTATTGTATTCCTTTTAGCATTTTTTTCTCCTGTTTCCTTACAAATATTTGTCTGCCACATTGATAAAGATGTCTGTCACACCCCACAATGCAAACTCTCTCAAATCCTGTTTAGTCGTTCTGTTATTGTTGTGATACAGCTTTTCTATTCCGTTCCATGCCCTGACCGGCTTTCCCTGCCAGCGCTCAGGCAGTTCGCAATCCAGCTCTCCTATATCCGGGTGCAGCGCATCTGCCTTTGCATAATCGCCCCATTTGATGCAATCACTGAGCCTTCCTGCCAGCATTCCCGTCTCACATGCCGGGTCTATTTCCTTCATTTTCTTTACGGATTCTGCCCAGAAGGATGAGTACACTATGTATTTTTCCATTCCGTGCTTTTTGACCAGGTCATAGGTTTTCTGCTCTATGCCTTCATAGTGAATTACGCTTGTTTTTAGCTCGACATTGATTTTCAGGCCATCTTTCTCACAGTATGGCTTTAACAGCTCGAGCACCTCTTCAAAGGTTGGTATCTGTATATATTTTCTATCACAATTGAATTTTTTCGTGTCACGTATCGCTATATGCTTTAGCTCATCAAGTGTATAGTCTGTCAGCCTGCCCTTTGCATCTGTCACGCGGTCAAGCGTCTCATCGTGAAATACCATGACTTCTCCGTCCTTTGATAGCTGCACATCAAGCTCGATTCCCTTTATTCCCGGAACCTGCGCCGCCTTTTCGTATGCAAGCAGTGTGTTCTCAGGATACTCTGTGGAGAGGCCTCTATGTGCCCATATTCCGACACTTTCGCGCTCTTTTTCTGTTGCTTTTCTTCTCGTTGCCACGCTTGTGCCCAAAAACTGCTCCATGACATCTATCGTGGCAAGTGTCTCTTCCTCTGTGACGCCTGCTCCTATCGGATCACCCTTGCAATCCTCTATAAAACCTACAATTTCATATACCAGCCCTGCTCCTATGAAGTCATCCTCATATACATCTTTCTTTGTCGGATCCTCATAGCGCACTTCAAATTTCTTTGTAAGCCACCATGGTGATTCTGCCAGAATATAGCCCTTAGTTCCTGATATCAATAGCTGCCCCTCAGACTTCACACCGAGTCCCATCTTGGCTGTTGCCATGCCGTTTTCATATGTAAAGTACAGCTTGGTGTATTTGTCCACACCGTTCGGCGCATTGATTGCCTGAACCCGCAGATTTATATAGTCACAGCCCATCAGTTTAAATATCGGAAGCATGCAATAAGTGCCAAGCTCTGTGACACTGCCTCCGCTCTCTATATCCGTGAGTTCCCGGCCACAGGTGCTCTCCAGCTTTGTAAAGGCTGCTTCCACATCGCATATCTCTCCTATTACTCCGCTTTTTGCAACCTCTAAAAGCTTCAAAAAGCCCGGACAGTACGCGGTTTTGACTGCCTCGCGAAGTATCAGCTTTCTCTCTTTTGCAATCTGAAACAGCTCCTCTGCCTCTCTTAGCACCAGCGTCATCGGTTTTTCACAAAGTACATGTTTTCCGGCTTCAAGTGACTTCTTTACATACTCATAATGTGTCGCATGAGGGGATGCTATATATACGGCATCGCATGCTTCGAATAATTGTGCGAGGTCTGAGGTTGCTATTGGTCTGTCTACATTTTTATCATCTGTGCAAATACCTTCTACAAAGCGCTCTGCACTTTTGCTGTGCGGATTGTATACACTGGATAAAGTGGCTTCCTCTACCATTTTGAGATCCTGCACAAAACGGTGAGCTATTCTTCCTGTGCCGATTATGCCTATTTTGATTTTTTTCTTTTCCATATCTATGTACCTATGTCTCTATAATATGCCTGATTATTTTAATTTCTAATATTATTATGCGTTTTGTTCTTCTCCTTCATAAACTCCTCGGTGATACCTGCCATCGCGATTGCTTCCTCCGCTGTCAGCTTGTACCCATGCCTGTCTATTCCATTGACCTTTGACACGAAATCGCTGATTTCATAACGAAAGCCCTCTCCCTGAAATGTCGGCTCATAGACCTCCACCTTACCCGGATCCTCATAATGCACCTCAAACCTTCTGGTGAGCCACCATGGTGACGGCGCGAGAATGTATCCGTTGGTTCCTGCTATGACAAGCTGTCCTTCTGATTTGACAGCCACACCGTTTTTGGCTAATGCTGTCGCATTATCGTATTTAAGCGATACCTTTGTATACACATCAACCCCTGTCTCATCATACAGTATGTCAAAATGCAAACTCTTGTAGTCATTACCCAGGAGTTTAATCGCAGGAAGAAGCGTATAGCTGCTGAACTCTAAGAAGCTGCCTCCGTAACTGGCGTCCGTTCTTTCTCTGGATTCCTTATTTGCCAATCGCGTGAAACAGGCCTCCACATCACGGATTTCACCTATTTTGCCACTATTTGCCACGTTGAGGAGCTGTCCAAAGCCCGGACAGTATGCTGTCTTTACTGCTTCCATCAGTACTAAATCATGTAACCTTGCATATTCGTAAAGACTCTCTGCCTCTCTTTTTGTAAACGCTGCCGGCTTCTCACACAAAACATGTTTTCCCAGCTCTAATGCCTGCTTAGCGTATCCGTAGTGGGTCTCATTCGGAGATGCTATATATACGGCATCTACCTCCTCCAAAAATTTCTCATAATCCCCATGATAGTTAGGTAAGTCATGTCTGTTATTCCATGCATATTTGCTATGAACTTCAGGATTATATGTACAACACAAATTTACACCACTAACATATTTTAATTCTGCTATAAATCTAGGCAAAAGCCGACCTGTCCCTACAATTCCTAAATTCACAATCTTAAATCTATTTTTCCTAATCATTGTGGATGAAATGTCTGGCGTTCGTTCCAAATAAACCACTTTACAAAACTGCTTGAGATAATCAAACGTACCTATCCAATCTGAACCTACCGTAAAAATATCCACTCCATACTTCTGAATATCCTCTATCTTTTGTCCATCATGATCTTCTATGATAATCTCATCTGCAAATCCGGTCTTTTTGACATTTTCAATTCGCTCCATAATAGAGTCAACTACATTCACCTTTCCTCTAGCCTCGTCAAAGTGTTCTGTAGTAACTCCGACTATCAGATAATCACCAAGCTCTTTTGCTCGCTGTAAAAGTTTGTAGTGACCCTCGTGGAACAAATCAAATGTTCCATACGTTATAACCTTTGTCATATTCTATTCCCTTATGCCTCCATGCATTAATATTATAAAGCGAAATGCAATCTATTACTTCATCCATAAAAGCCACTCAAAACTTAATTGTTTGAATGGCTTTTCTTGTAAAATTCATTAGCTAACAGTTTAAATTAAGTGTACAAACATTTTATGTATTCTATCCCTAAAAGTAAACGACTTTTTAACTCTCTCTAAGCCATTTTTAGCAATTCTCTTTCTAATATCATCATGTTTAATATAATAATTAGCTTTATCATACATTTCTTCAAAGCTTCCATATACTTCACATTCATTGCCCACAATAAAGTCCTGAACTAATTCTTCTTGATAATTTGACAGCAAAAAGCCGCCACATCCTAATACATCTACACATCTCAATGGAATACCAGTTCTTATTGCCTTTAACGAAATATTCATATTTATTTTGCTTAATTTAAATATGTATGGCATTTGTTTATAATAATCAACAGGACCATGTATATTTAAATTGCTTATAGGTATTTTTTCTGTTGTATATAAATGCGTGTCAAAATGATTTGCAAGTAATGACAATATAATTATCCTTTCTCTATTTGTTGTCTCACACAACATCATATATTCAAGTTCTCTTTTTTCAATTCTAAAATCTAATCCCGCAGTTATATACTCTTCATTAATAGTTTTTAACAATTCATCTGTTAGAAATTCCGGAATAAAACAATTATTATACATATCCCTTTGCTTTACTATCATATCATTTAATAGTTGCTTTATATTATTACTTAATGGGTTAGTATATATTGGATAATCTGTCTTATATAATTTTCCTACCATACTGATTTGAGAAGAATATTCATTTACAGCATTATTGTTAATTCTCAAATTAAAAACTTCTGGATCTACTGCCAATGGCAAATGTTCCATAATTATTCCCTGTTTTTGATACTCTTGAGTCTGTCCCCAATCAAACATATAAATTTTATTACATGAATTTTTCATCATACTGTTATCTCTTATATGCATAGGAGAATCATAAACCCATGAAATATATTCAATCCCATATTGTTGACAAACTTTTGATACAATTGGAGCAAAATTTACAGAAAAAACTGCAGCATATATATTATTTTTAAGTTGTTTTTGAACCATTTCTTCGAATACCGGATCCTGCTCCCAATCGGTCTGCTGATAATATAAAATATCATATTCTATGTTTAACTGCCTAAATGCTCTTTCGATTCCTGCATTCATAAATGAATACCACTTATAAAATAAAATTTTTTTCATCTGACTACGCCTTACATCTCAATTGCTTTATCATCTTAAATGCCTCAACATATCTACCCCTGAATTTCCAGCCCTTAATAAAGTCAATTACCTTATGGCTTCCCAGTTCCAAGGAAATGATTGTTCACCTAGTTCTGTATCATATATTTTCATTGATGAGCGGTGACCAACCTAAACAACACCATATGTCTGGATTATCTTCATCTATAAACTCAATTGCTTCATCATCATTTATATTTCTAATATATAGAATATTATTCATTTTATATAATGGTACAATTCCCTTAAAATCTGAATTAATTGATGAGTTTTTCTTTGTAATTACTCAGCAAATTTCATCACCACTTTTTATCAAGGCATTCAAAAATATATATGAAGAAATAACACAACCTGTATATAATATTCTCATTCTCACTTAATATCATAAAATTTCTTATGTACTTGCAACATATTTTCAAGTAAAAATTTTTTGGTTATTTCTACAATTTTATTAGAAGTATTTCCGTCTCCATATGGATTGCATGACATCTTAACCTTTTTTTTAAATTCACTTGATAATGCCTTATCTATTGCTTCTAAAATATCATTTTTATTTGGTTCGCAATTAATTACACTTGATGCCTGAATTCTCCCTTTTTGCCTATCCCCAATATTTATTGTTGGAATTTTAAAACTTGGCACTTCTATTATTCCACTCGAAGAATTTCCAATTACAAAATCTGCAATTGCCAACATTGACATATATCTCTGCATACCCAACGAATCAAATAAAACTACATTTTCAAATTCATCTGAACAAATCTTTAATTGTTCATTTATTATACGCCCACCTACATCTGCATTTGCCTTAGTACATATAAATGTTATTTCAGGATGTTGTATTATGGCATTTATAATCTCACTTATTTGAATACCTGCCGTATTTTCTTCCAATGTTACTGGATGAAATGTTAAAATCGCAATTTTATCTCCAAGATGGCATTTTAATGAATTCTCCAACTTAGCTTTTGATAAGAATGACGTATGTAAGGCATTTTCTACACCCAAAGCTCCAACGCAAAAAACTCTTTCCGGAGCCTCCCCCATTTGAATAACTCTGTTCCTATATTCATCAGTACTTGTAAAATGCAGATAACTCAGCTTAGTTATTGCATTTCTCAACGCCTCATCAACTGATCCTTCTGTTGCTTCTCCTCCATGCAAATGTATTATCGGTATTTGCGCATTTAAAGCAGCTACACATACTGCTAACGTTTCATATCTATCACCTAAAACCATTATGGCATCTGGCATGCACTCAGAAAAATAATCTGCAAATCCAATCATTGCCAAGCCCATCGTCTTCGATATCGCCACTGGAGTATCTGAATTTAATAAAATATCAATTTCCTTGTCGATTGCTATACCGTCTTTTTTTATTTCATTAACTGTCATTCCAAACTCTGGTGACAGATGTGCACCTGTCGCAACAACTCGCGCATCAATTTCCGGCTCTTTATTTAACTTTTTTATTATAGGTGAAAGCAAACCATATTCGGCTCTTGTAGCTGTTAAAATTACGATTTTTTTCAAAATATAAACACCTCTTTACATATTACTCATTTTCCTAATAATACTCTCTGCTATATAAAAATCCATTTCATCATCTATATCTATAGAATGATATTTATCCATTATATAAGCATATGTCTTTTCGCCATAAATATTGCCACTATTCATTAACAACTCCGTCTTTTGAATATATATAGCTCCATTTAATCTATAAAAAGTTTTCATATCCTGACGACGTCCAACTTTATTAATATCTATAAAACCATTTAAAGAATTATTATCTGGTAAAGTGTTACAAAGCAATGGAGAATATTCTGCTTCACATACCGAAACAACTGCTAAAGCTTTCCTTTCTTCAAATACTTTAAATGCGTTCTGTATATCTATTGCATCTCTTAATGGAGATGTAGGTTGCAAAAGAGTAACAGTATCAAATACCACTCCTCTTTTTCTGTATTCCATAACAACATATCTCAACGCATCCCAACTGCTCGAATTATCATCTGCCAAAGCTTTTTCCCTTAAAAACGGAACATCTGCACCATATCTTTTTGCAATATTTGCATAATACTGACTATCCGTTGATACATGTACTTTATCAAACATATTTGACTCAAATGCTGCCATTACTGTATATGCCAGCAATGGTTTTCCCGCCATATTCATAATATTTTTATTTGGAAGCCCCTTTGAACCACTTCTAGCTAAAACAACTGCAAGATTTTTCATATCTCTATCAAATCATCCTCTTCAAAATTTTTGATTGCCTTTGTACCTATTACAGAATTCCATCTCATAGGTGAAATACCATTTCCCGGTCTTTTTGTCGTAATATTTTTTTCTGTTAAAACTTCATTTTTTTTAATTTTTGTACTTGCAACAATACTTTTTCTTACTATATTTATATTTTTCTTTTCTGACTCAGCCGGCTGCTTAATTCCTGTTCCCAATGCTTTTTCAATATTTCTGATAGCACATACCATCTGTTTTAACTCATCAGGTTCCAAACTCGCCTTATGATCCGGTCCTTCCATATTTCTATCCAAAGTAAAATGCTTTTCTATTATTTTAGCCCCCATTGCAACCGCTGCAATTGGAACTTCAATTCCTTCTGTATGATCTGAATATCCTACATCCAATCCATACGTATCACCCATAGCACACATTGCTTTTAAATTAACATCTGAGAAAGGTGTTGGATATTCAGTAGTACAATGAAGCAAACTAATTTTACCCGCACCTTTTTCCTTCAATACTTTTAATGCTTCTACTATATCGTTATTAGTACACATTCCTGTAGAAAGAATAATCGGCTGATGTTTTTTTGCAATGTCTACAAGGTATGGATAATTTGTTATCTCTCCTGATGGAATTTTCCACATATCACACCCAAGAGCTGATAAGAATTCTATACTATCGATATCAAATGATGTAGACAAAAATCCTATTCCTATGCCATTACAATAATTCTTTAATTCTACAAACTCATCATATGTCAACATGAGATCTTGAAGCATTTCTAATTGCCCCTGTTGTGAATCTGTAGTCTTCTTTTGATAATCCGCTTTTGTAGCCGTTTTGCATACCAAATTTGCTGGGTTAAAAGTTTGAAATTTCACATAATCTGCCCCTGCTTCTTTTGCCTTGTCCGCTAATTTCTTCGCAAGGAGTAAACTTCCATTATGATTTACACCAGCTTCTGCAATAACTAATACACCCATATTCTCATCTCACTTTTCTGGCTGGTACTCCAACCATCGTACAATTGCTTTCTGTATCACTTATAACAACACATCCCGCACCAATTACAACATTATTTCCAATATTTATACCTTGAATAATATTAGATCCCATTCCAATTTCAGTTTTCTCACCTATCGTTACTTTTCCCGCCAATTTAACTGCAGGATTTAATGAAACAAAATCTCCTATTCTTCCGTCATGACATATAGTAACATCCATATTAACAAATACAAAGTCTCCTATTATTACATTTGTTGATATCTTAGCATTCATACTCACTATACACCCCTGCCCCATAATAATATCATCACAGACTACAGTATGCCCTAATACAATATTAGGAAATAAAATATGTGAGTTTTTACTATACATCTCATATATGTTTTTTCTAATGCTCGGATTACCAATACTTAAAATAACATTAATATCTTCATCAATATTGACTATATAATCATCATCTCCAAGATAATCAATCTTTGTATCTGATACTCTTACTGAATACCCCCCACAATTTTCTAACTTATCTATATATCCAACAATATTCCACTCTTTTTTAACCTTGTTGCTTTCTATGATTTGCCATGCAAGTTCTCTCATACAGCCACCCGCGCCAATCAAAACAATGTCTGTCATTTACTCTCACCTGCTAACAATTTTTTAATCGCATCCCCCACTGCCATAATCTCCTCTTCAGTAATCTGCGTACTACAAGGAATATTCAAAATACAATCACTATAGTACAAAGCCTTTTTTATATCATAAGTCACCGAATCTTTATATGGATTCTGTTCATGTATGAGCCCCCATATAGCTCTTGTCTGTATTCCCTGCTCCTGTAACTTTAAAACCACATCTCGCATTGAACACTTCAAATAATCCATATCCAGCTCCAACGAATAAAACCATTGATTTGAATATGTTCCGTTTCTAAATTTCAATAGCTTAACATGTTCTACTCCATTAAATAAACTCTTATACAAATAATAATTTTTATGCTTTCGATTAATAAATTCAGGTAATTCCTCCATCTGTGCAACACCAAGTGCAGCCTGAACATTTGTCATACGGTAATTATATCCAACTTCATTATGTATATAAAAATGTGGATCATCCTTTGCCTGCGTTGACAAATATCTAATATGATCCACCTCCTGTGGATTTTTTGCCGTTACAGCGCCACCTCCACCTGTGGTAATTATCTTATTTCCGTTAAAAGAATATGCTCCATAATCACCAATTGTACCAGCATACTTTCCTTTAAATATTCCTGATATATATTTTGATCCAAGTGCTTCTGTTGCATCCTCAACCACCTTCAAATGAAATTCTGTTGCAATCTGCATTATAGATTCCATATCTGCCAGGTTTCCAAAAACATGAACCACTATTATAGCCTTAACTCTCTTTCCCGTTGCACAATGAATAAGCTCATTATTTTCTATCCTGCATTCCTGTTCACAAAATTTACGCAGCTTTACAGGATCCATGCATAAGCTCTCATCACAATCCATAAATACAGGATCTGCAAGCTGGTATTTAACCGGATTCACTGCTGCAATAAACGTAAGCGTAGGTACAATAACCATGTCCCCTGGCTGCACACCGCATGATACAAGTGCAAGATGTAATCCCGCGGTTCCACTTTGGCAGGCTGCGACATTCTCTATATTCAGGTATTCTGTCATCATCTGCTCAAGCTTTGTAATATAAGCTCCACCTGTAGACACCCAGCCCTGATCAATTGCGTCATCTACATACTTTCTTTCATTCCCTTCAAAATTAGGAATTGATAATGGAATAAATTTATCCATGACAAGCCTCCCTGTGTATAATTACATCTTCGAATCAAGTGATCTTCCTTTTTCGATATGTTCAAATTCAGGCAAATATCGTTTTATTATCTGCACAACATCATCTTTAGTCAGCATGGTTCTCTCAAATGCCTCATCAAGCTCAGTCAATATATTATGTGCTTTGTCCTTATCAGGAATTCTTTTATCGGTAATCACCCCCAACGAGTCAAAACGCTTCATATCAACATTTTCCTGATTGGTAAAAAACTCTTCATATTCCTTTTCACCTGATGTATTCGACTTTGAATAATGAACCGGGTATACCATACTGCCTTTTTTCAGCTCTACTGCTTTTTCTATTGCTTCTTCATCTGAATCACATTCAAGAATATCATAACCATACTCTTTCAAAAGAGCTGTGGCAATGGTATCAAATGTCATCATCTGAGCTTCTTTTAATTTAGGAAAAAAAATTTCTCTATTATTTCCTAACATGCAGGCAAGCATACAAATCTGTCCACTTTCTTCGGGTGATACAAAATATCTTCTTACATCTGATGGTGCACTAAGTGGCTGTAATTTTGAAATTCTCGCAAGGAATCCTGCCGGAAGCGAACCATTTGAAAATGCAACATTTGCAAATCTTGCTGTTTTAACCGGAAACTTGTCTGAATATGTGAAAATAACATCTTCCATTAACCGTTTGCTTGCCCCCATTATATTAACCGGATTAGCAGCCTTGTCAGTTGATACACAAAAATATTCATCCGGCGGAAACTCTGCCAATAAATCCAATAATTTCTTTGCGTGAAGAACATTATTCTGAATAAGTGCTTCAACAGAATATATATCTTTCTCACTTCTAACATGCTTATGAGCTGAAAAATTTGCAACTATATCAAAGCCTTTTCTATTTCGAAACATTTTCTCAAATACTGACGACGCAAAATCCATAGGATATGGGATGTAATCATCCGGTACATACATATCTTTCGTACTTCGCAAATCTCTAGTAAGCTCAGCTAAGGCATTCTCATTTATATCCACCACCACAAGTGAATCTGGCTTAAATGGCAATACTGCCTTGATAAACGAGCTTCCAATACTTCCGGCTCCACCGATTACAAGTACAGATTTTTCCTCTATCTTTTTCTTTAGCGCTTCATTATTATTCTCTATATCTTTTAAGAACATGCTTTCCTGACGTTTTGTAACATATTCTGATATAAAACTACTTAGTTCAAACATATATATCCCTCTTAATAAAATTTATGATTTCAAATTCAGTTTTTCTTCCATGCGATGCATCTCTTCAAACTCTCCCATATCAAGGAACGAATCCTCTGAAATAGGATACATTCCAACTCGACGTCCCTCTTTCATAAGTTTATCTGCTAAATGCGTCATATGGAAAAACTCATCTTTTGGAATGTCATCCACCAGATTTGGATTTAATATATACATACCAGTATTTACAAAATAAGATAACTTCGGTTTTTCTTCCATAGATTCAACAGCACCATTTTCACTAGAATGAATAACTCCATATGGCACAACAATATTTTTCAACGCTGAAACTATTGTAAGCTCGTTTCCGGAATCCATATGATATTTATAAATATCATTATAGTCAGCATTGATTAAAATATCGCAATTTGTCACTATAAAAGGTTTATCAAATCTCTTTGGCAATAACTTAAGGCTTCCTGCCGTACCTAAAGGTTTATCTTCCTCTACATAATTAATAGTGTAGTCTTTTGTCATATCATTAAAATAAGACTTAATCATACCTTTTCGATAATTAACCGTTGCATAAAATACTTTTACATCAGCATCTCTAAATTTGCTAATTATACGTTCCATTATTGGGATATCTCCTATCGGAATAAGCGGCTTAGGAAGTATCTTTGTATATGGATACAGACGAGTTCCTCTGCCACCAGCCATGATTACTACTGGAACTTTTTCTAACAAGCCTTCTCCGTAATTCTTTGACTTCGTCTTACTATTTAGAAAAATAATACTCTGGACATAGAAATCCTTATCCACTACAGGAATGGCCGTTATCGATTTTTTCTCCATTAACCTAACGGCAAAAGAACTCTCATTTTGTAAAATTGTTATTGGATTAATATTCATCATATATCGTATTGGTGATTTCAATTGCCCTGTACGAATTAACCACCTTCTAATATCTCCATCTGTAACTACTCCTAGCAATCTATTTATATCATTTACTACAAATAAAATCCCCTTCGAATTACTATCAATTTTTCGCATCGCTTCAACAACCGTACTATTAGGAGAAATTAGATATTTATCTAATTCCCGCATTTCCATAAAGACACCTCCATGTCAACAATTTATCCTCCATAATAAATCTACTATTTGTTATATTGATCTTAAATTTGCTTTTCTACTGATAATAAACTAAAATCATTCAAAAAATCATCTATTCTTTTTATATACAATTTATATGTATTAATTCCAAGATTTATATTAGCTTTCCATTCTTCATTAATATCTTTATAGACATCATATACACCTATCTCAATAGAATTTTCATATTCTCCTTCATACATTGAAAGAAGATAATTCTCTTTGATTGAACTCAACCATTTATTTATTTTTTTTATCTCTTTAAAATTATTTTTAAACTCTTCTGTATCTTCTTTGCCCTCCATTTTTAATCTATCAAGTATATTATAATAATCAATCCCTTTATTTAATCTTCTCCTATAGCGTTTTAATCTTTGCGGTAATTTTCTAATGTACTCCCATATTATCCTTTGTTCCTCTTCATTACATATTTGTGGAATATCATCTACAACATTATTTATATCAAAAGATATTTCCGGAGTACACCACTCACCAATTATATCTTTAAGAGGTATTTCTCTCATACCATGTATCTTAGCACCACCTTCTGTTGCATTAACAACATTTAGTTCATCAGCACATTCCATCTGTAATTCAAACCATTTTAAATACGAATGATAATCCTCTCTTGTTTTAACTTTACCCCCATAATATCCGTCAACATATCTATAAACACCTTTCTCGTTCGATATATTTTCTGACTCGATACTATGAATACCTTTAGCATGTATGTTTCCATTTGTCAAAGCTAAATCATGTCCCACCATTATTATTTTATTAAATCCCATTTTGAGAGCCAAAAAGAACGCACTATTACCAACCGATCCTCCTGTAGGAATGGCATCATTTTTCTTCCCTACAATTTCTAACAAAAAATCCGTAAAATTTTCCCCAGACGAAGCATAAAATCTCTTTCCATTATGTATTTTTATTAAATCCGAATTTCCATTCGTTTCCATAACTAATGGTATTTTTTTAAATTCTGGTGTATCAAAAAATGATAAAGGCTTTTTATTATCAATTGTTATCACTATATCTGGAATAATACCACGCTTATGTAATGGTTTAAGGGCCGTATCAACAGCAATTATACAGGCTTTTCCCTTTACTCTTTTTAATTCCCCTACATTTTTATCCAACGATGGACCTGCTGCAACTACTATAGCAACACTGTCAGAGTTTACTATTGATTTCGAGCTCTTAAACAAATCCCTTACCGAATATTGTGTAATTATATCTGAAAAAGATTTCAAATAACTTTCCGCCCAATTATTACCATATTTTATCTTTGTTCTTGCTTCCATCCCAATTTGATTTAAAAAATAATAATATTGCCTATATATTTCCAAAATATTTTCATTCCATATATTATTGTAATTAGGCAACACTATCCAATATGTATATCTATAACTACTTGTAGTAATAAAATTCAGCATCATTCTATACACAAAAGACTTGCCTTTTATTCCCACACCCAAATATACATTATCTTCTTCTAAAATGTTCCATTTACCACAATTCTTACAATAATATTTAAAAATTTCAACAGATGGTTCATAAATTATAAAAACAGCATTAGGATATAATCTAAACAACTTTTCGAGATACATTCCATTTGCCAACCCAAATATAATAAATACAGCATACGGATTCAAGTCCTTATAGTTATCTAACCAGTTTTCTACTTGCTCTTTTGCATTTATTAAACTAGTCATTCTATAAACATGTGAATTTTTCTCTATTCCAAATGTACGCATGCCATCAATTGTAGTATATTGAATAAGTTTTATATCATCTTTTTCACTGTAACAATCATATATTTGTCCAATTTTTTTAATGCTATTCTTCATATTTATAACCTACTATGATATTCAATAATTCTTTCATAATATTAATTGTTTCATTTTCCAAAATATCTATTAATTGCAATTCATCTTTATATGTCAGTGCCTCTATAATATGCTTTCCATTTTCATTTATTTCTATAATAACTTGTTTATCACAACAATTTGCACATTCTTCATAAACTGTATTTATTAGTATAAGTATATCTTTTTTTTCTTTATCATATATTTTATTGTCTACATATAAAATATGTTTAATATTATATATTTTTTTTATTATATCATTTATATAATTAATCATATGTTTTGCCTATATAAAAAAAGCGGCCCATACGAGTCGCTTTTTCTTTTTTTATTTTGCCTACTGAATAAGTGAAAGTACGCCTTGTGTCTGGCTGTTTGCCTGAGCAAGCATAGACTGACCTGCCTGCTGGATGATAGAAGTAGCTGAGTACTGTACCATCTCTGAAGCCATGTCTGTATCACGAATACGAGACTCTGCTGTCTGTGTGTTTTCTGCAATATTATCAAGATTATTAACAGTATGTTCAAGTCTATTCTGTATTGCACCAAGATACGATCTCTGCTTTGAAACTCCCTTAATAGCCGCCTGCACGTAAGACATTGTCTTTCCCGCTGAAGCATTAGAATCAACTCCAAGCTTTGAGCCTGTAGTTCCTAATCCCAAATTACTGCAATTCATTGCATTTATTGAAATAGTTATTGTCTGATTGTTTAGTGCACCAACTTGAAGTTTCTTTCCAGTAAATGAACCATTAAGAAGATTCTGTGTATTAAACTGTGTAGTGCTCTGTACTCTGTCAATTTCTTGTGAAAGCTGCTCAATTTCAGACTTAATAGCAGTTCTATCTACAGATGTATTAGTATCATTTGCAGCCTGTGTTGCAAGTTCATTCATTCTCTGAAGAATTGAATGTGTTTCATTTAAAGCGCCCTCTGCTGTCTGTATAGCTGAGATACCATCCTGAGCGTTTGAAGAAGCTTTGTTAAGGCCCTTGATCTGGCTTCTCATCTTCTCTGAAATTGAGAGTCCTGCTGCATCATCTGCTGCACGGTTGATTCTATAGCCAGAAGATAATTTCTCTGTTGATTTGCTGAGTGAACCTGTGCTAATTCCTAACTGTCTGTTCGCATTGGCTGCTGCCATGTTGTGCTGTACTACCATATTTGTTTCCTCCTTGAATTAAGTGAAGCGTCCATGCTTCAGTCTGTTTGATCATTGTAGTTCGCCGCCCGACCGTACGCTTCGTTTGGCTTGCTACTATTAAGTAATATCTTGCTTACTTATTATCTATATCGGACTTGTTTTCCTATACTTTATACCTAAAATAAAATTTTTTAAAAATTTTGCAAATCATTATAAACCTTTTTAAGATATCCAATCAATATATTGTTTTCTTTCTCTGTACGAACCGCGATTCTAATATAACTTTTTCTGTTGGATATCTTGCCGGAAATATCTTTTATTAATATGCCTTCTTCAAACAATCTAAAGCACAACTGTTCACTATCTATACCAATTACCTCGCACATTACATAATTTGCCTGAGTTGGCAACACCTTTAGATAATCTATCTCCTGCAAGTCCCTCAAGAACCTTCGTCTTGTATTTCTAAATTTTTCCATGCTTTCTATATAGTTCTTTTTATATTTGTTAAATATCTGCATAAAGAACTCTCCGAAAGAATTTATATTCCAAATCGGCAGTGTGCTTCTTATCACCCCCATTTCTTTCTTATCTGCTGAAGCCAAAACCCCTAATCTAACACCCGGCACGCCATACGATTTGGAAATACTTTTTATGATATATAAATTTGTATGTTTTTCCAATATATCGTCTTTTATCAAAGTAATATCTTCAATGCTCTCATTCTCCTGCAAATCGACGAAATCGACAAAGCTCTCATCTAAAATAAACTTTATTTGTCTCTTTTCAGCCCATTGTATAAGCTTTAGTACATCATGTATCGGTATATAATTACCTGTTGGATTATCCGGATTTATCAGAACCAAAGAGCCTATACTTTTATCATCAAAATAATTTATCACATCATCTGCGTTATATCCTTTTTCATTTATATGTGGATGATATATTTCCACATTTCCTGAATATCTGTTCTTATATTCGTTAAATGACGGCTCTATAATGCCCATTGTCCCAGTTTGTATATCAAGTAAAGCCTTTATTAATTCGGCCGCGCCATTCCCTAATATAATATATTCCTCTTTTACTCCAAATATATTTGAAGATATCGTTGAATCAACCTTCTGTCCAGAAGGGTATTGCGTTAGCAATGTCTTAAAATTTGACTCCATCTCATCTAATAACCTTTTGGATGGAAAATACGGATTTACCAGATAACAATAGTCCGTCATATGAGGATATCGCCAAAATCCCCCATATCTGCTCATTATTTTACGATATCTTTCTGCCGGATCATCTGTAAACAGTGATTCCGCTATATCCAAATCCTGAATATCATCAATTTCATACCATTTCTGATTATCTATACGTTTAACCCGTATTTCATTAGTCTCCAGCATCGCAATTAGCTTTATCACAGACTCGTAATACTCATTTTCACCCATCGCTTTTTCATAGGCAGCCAGAAAAGGCACATATATGTTACTTGAAAAATCTACCGACAGCTTATATATGTTTACCGTCTTATAATATTTTTCTTTATCATTAAAATTAAAATATTTACCCGGCACAAAATCTACTATTCTGTCATCATCATCTATAATCATGCAACTGCCATCCATCCAGCTTTCAAACTTATCAACAACAGCTAGCGATTTCCTCTCATCAGTCAACACCCCATCTATAATAGCCTCATCAAATACAAGATCTGATTCAAGTAAAATTGTATCATCTTCACATAAATGTTCTTTAGCTAATGACAAAGAGTAAATATTATTAGTTTTTTCATAGTCATTATTCCATATGTATGTAATCGGTGTAGCTACATTTAATGATTCAATATAATTTACAAGCTTTTGTCCTTCATAGCCCACAACAATTACGATTTTATTTAATGCTTTCCTATCCAGTATTCTCAATGTTCTCTCTATTATAGATATGCCATTAACCTTCACCATGCATTTAGTATTGTTTTCTGTTAAATGTTTTAATCGCTTTCCCATTCCTGCAGCAAGAATTATTGCCTGCATAAATATTCCTCCTCATTATCTAATCATATATTACATGCTCTGCTATTCTTTCCAGAAAGATCTTCTCATATTTATCCAATAAAGCCTTATCTTCGATATTTGTACCATCTTTATAGTACCCATACACCTTGTAATCTTTTAATTCAAATCTTCCCTCTTCATCAGTTAGAGCCTGATTATCAAAATATATTTCATAGTCATTGGCATTTGCTACCGCACAATATTTATCTCCAGGATGAATACTTTCTGTTATAGCATATTCTCTCTCTTTTTCACCTCCGAAACTGAGTGGAAGCCTACCATTTATTTTCTCATAATCAACTGGTATATCACACAATTTACACATTATAGGCAAGTAATCAGCCGTTGAAATAATTTCATCTGACATTTTTTCATCCACATTGCTTCCACGAAACATAAAAGCTACCTTGGTTCTCTCCTTTGACAAAAAATGTTTATCATTTGGAACCAAATACCCCTGTCCATGATCCGCAAAAAGGCTTATAACTATTTCATCATCTTTATAATTCTTCTCGATATAGTTATATAAAATTCCAAACAACATATCAAAGTACTGAATAGTCTTTTTATATCTCTGACTTTTTCCCCAGCTATAGTTTTGTTTAACAGATGTCTTTCCAACATCTTCATATTCCAGTTCATCAAGCGTAAGATTTTTTTGTACTGCAAGTGACAAATCATATCCATCTGCAATATCATGCAAATCACCAACTGTCATCCATAAATATTGATCCGTATCCTTAAATGTCTCAAGATGTTCAATTATATTAATGATCTCCTGTTCAGCTCTTGCCCCCATAGGTTGAATTTGATATACATACTGATCGCACCCTCTTGCAAATCCGTATGAATATATACATCTCCAATCGCCATCTAATTTACTTGTAAAATAGCCTTTTTCCTTAATGTATTCAGTCAATGTTGGTACATCTCGCGGTAATTCACCATCTATTATGTTATGAAACATCATATGTCCTAATGTGTCCAAACCACTTTCATATGTAGCTAAGCTTGGAAATGTCCATTCAGAACAGCTAAAAGCATTTGTACATACAGTACCTTTTTTAAAGAAATCGTATGTATTTGGCATAAGTCTTCTAAAATCTTCTCCATTAATAACCTCCTGCGACAATCCATCAACAAAAAAGCTCAAGACAAGTTTTTTTCGTTTTGCATCATGTTTTAGCGGAATCGGATATCCATAATATGCTTTATGCTTTGAAATTATTTGTGTTCCATTTTTTACCCTATAATAGTTAAAATGCTTGGCCTCTCTCTGTACAACAGTATTTATTTTATCCTCATTTGTAAAACTGTGAATATTATTTCTTTCAGCACTCGCTATAGGAATCAGGTATTCTCCTTCTCTGCTATTAATTTCTGTCTCCATCCCCTTATTTATAAACTTCAAAAATTCTGCTTGTGTCCTTATAAGACTCATATTTTCCTTGCCAATAAATAGTTGCTCAGGACTCCTATATATTCCTATAAATCTCAGATCATCATCTGTCACCCAATATTCTGTACCCACTATTAACTCTTCACTATTCCTAGCTGCTATCTCATTTTTTCCCCAAAAGTTATTCATTCTTTTTATAAACGAGTCCGCCTTCAAGATATTTTTAATATCACCTTTGTCTATAAAGTCATTTGTCATCATAACAAACTGTTCTTCCAATATGTCTATCTGTTTACACATATCATCGTACATATCTTTATTATCAATTTTCATATAATCATATAGAAAGCGAGATATCTTATATGCTCTCAATGCCTCCATCACCATTCCAATCTCCTGATACGCACAAGCATTATAATAATATGCCTCATAGCTTGTAGGAAACTTTCTTACACACTCTTCAGATATTTCTATTGCTTTCTCTATATCCCCCAGTTGCAACATACAAATGCATTTATAAAACTTTAAATCCCTGTCTTTAGGACAATTTCGTTCACACTCATTTAAAATTTCAAAATTTTTTTGTATGTTTCCAGTTTGTATATTATTTTCAATTTCTTTTTTTAACTCGTTTTTCATCTTTTATTCTCCATAAATAACAATGCCATTCAAATCCTAATCATTTGAACGGCACAATATATCTTTTGATTTAACACAAACGTCTGGTTGTCTCCATCTGTCAGCTTAATTCACACTTAGTTTCAATATTTATAATCTACTGCAACAGCGATAATATACCACTAGCGCTCTGATTAGCCTGTGCCAATATACTCTGACCTACCTGCATCAATATCTGATCTCGTGAATACTGTACCATCTCTGCTGCCATATCTGAATCACGAAGCTTTGATTCTGCCGCCTGTGTATTCTCAGCAGTATTTGTATCAGCATTATAAGCATGTTCAAGTCTGTTTATGTATGCACCAAATAAAGACCTCTGCTGTGAAACCTTGTCTATTGCACCGTCTATCTGAGTTATTGCAGCCTCACTTGAATCATGTGACAACGTATCTATACCAGCTATTCCAAGCGTACTTGTTCTCATAAGGTCATATTTTATATTTATATTCTGTCCATTTTGTGCTCCGGCCTGAATATTCAGCCCCTCATATGCGTTAACAGTTACTACTGTCGAGTTCACCACATGACTTTGGGTATTACCTGCATTCGAGTATGTGAGATTCTGATACGTATCGCCCGCACCCTTTGCCGTAACTTTTGAGTTAGCATTTATTATGCTCTGTGCTAAAGTCTCAAAATCAGCATCCGTTGTCAGGTCTTTTACATCCTGATAGTTTATTCTACTCAGATTATATGAAATTTCCATATTATTCCTAGCGTTATAGTCAGATGCTGCTCCTGCTTTCGTAAAGTATGCAGATGTTGATGATGCTCCTATTGATGCATTCAATACGCTTACATCTGCCAGGCTTTGTCCGCTTGATGTAACACGCTGTACAAATGCTGATTTTGCATTTTTTAAATTATTGACAATATCTTTCTTAATGTCTGTTGATGTGTGCATTGTAAGTGTCTTAGTCGCATCTGCAGCTCCTGTGAACGTTATATCATATCCTCCACCGGCTGATTCCGTAACATTTCCACTTGCAATATCCTCATTATTATTATTGTAAGCTCTGCCCAATGTATCTCTCTGTACACAAAATTCAAAGTTGCAGCTTGCTGATGCCGCTGTTCTTGACTCCGCTGTATTTGCGGTTCCTGTATTACTTACAGATGCTGCTGTAGGACTGACTACACTTCCTCTTATTATAGTACTATTCAAATCGGATGTTATCGCATCAGAATCTCCATCCTTGTCTAATCCAAATGTAAAATTAATGAATCCTCCTTTTGATGTATCGTCATATCCATATGTAGCCTCTTCATCTATGGAAATATTATTTTTTGTATCATATTGTTTTTCTCCCCAAGTTCCTACATATGCATTTGTTGTGGTATCTTTTATAGCATTCCACTGGGTCTGCTGCACTTTGCCATTATTATATTCCACCGTCATACCATTTCGATCCGAAACAACATTATAATCTTTTTTACTTCCGACTGTATTGGAACTGTCTGAGATTTTATCCTTGTTAATGTTTGTGACTGTAACCTTGTTTGTCATTGACTTAATAACTGCTGATTCTTTGGATGTTGCACCTGATTTGACACTGTACCATTCAGCTCTTGCATGTGTTGTATTTATCTGGGATTCAAATTCGTCCCATGCCAATCCACCACTTGGCACATCAAATGACACTTCTGTACCATAATAATTAAACTTATATGTTCCACCCGGCACACTCTGTCCAGGTGTTATTCCCATAGTAGCCCATGTTGTATTACCTTTCTTGGGATCTGTTCCATCCAATGCAACACCATCTATCTTTATTCCATTATTATCCATTGACCAGCTATATGTTTTCTGTGCCTGATCAAGTCTTTCTCCTGCATTGACTTTCACGGTAAATGAAGCCTTTATACTATTATTGTAATCATCTGCAACTGTACTTGCATCATCCGCTAAGAATGCACTGCTGTCTACTTCTTTTGTCTGCGTAAATTTACAGGTATTCCTATCATAACCTATTCCCATATCTTCCCAGGAATAACGATGCTTCATATACTCTATTCCACCAATATATGAGCCTTTATCATCTGTTGCATTATAAAACGAAAAATCATGTGCTATCCCTCCGGTACTTGGTATCATAGGTATTGCCCAGATTTTCTGCCCATTAAACTCTGTTGTCTGAAATGTACGGTCTGTTTCTTCCTTTAACTGTTGTATTTCCTGATTTATTGCAGCTCTATCACTTTCTGTGTTGGTATCATTTGCTGCCTGCACAGACAATTCTTTCATACGATCAAGTATGGAATGGACCTCTGAAAGAGCTCCATCTGCCACATTACAGTATGATATTCCATCCTGAATATTTCTTGATGCCGCATTCAAGCCTCGTATCTGCCATCTCATCTTTTCTGAGATAGCAAGACCTGCTGCATCATCTGCACTTCTGTTTATTCTATATCCTGATGACAGCTTTTCTGTTGTCTTGGATAATCTTTTGGATACTTTTCCAAGACAATTATTTGCGTTCATTGCTGCCAGATTATGCGCCATTACCTGCACAAACTTCCACTCCTTTGGCTCTTAAACATCTTCCATGATGCCTTTTCTACTGATTATATCGGTATTTTTGTCCCGGAGTTTACTTTATTATGTTAATTTTTTCCTATTTTCACTGATTAAACACCTCTGCAAACATCTCCTCTAACCTCACATCATAGCTGCATTTCTCCGCGACCTTACCATATCCGTTCGCTGCTATCTGCTGCCTCTCTGACTCATGGGTCAGGTAATATCTGCATTTTGCCAGCAAATCATCCTGTGACTCGTATAGCACCACGTCTTCTCCCGGCACGAAGATGTCATACATATCCTCCTGATAATTTGACAGCAGAAAACCTCCTGCTGCACATATATCCATTCCGCGGAGCGGTATGCCTGACTTTATGCTTCGCATTGTGATATTCAGGTTGATTCTCGAATTTCTGAATATGTACGGCATGGTATCGTAGTAATCTATTGCGCCGACGTTCTTGATTTTTTCAAGCTCCGGTGTAGCATTGTGTGTATACAGATTGATTTTATACTGACTGCCCAGTTTTTCTCCGAGCAGCTTCAATGTTTCGATACGCTCATCGCTCGCCATTTGTCTTGCCATGAAATAATCTGCATACAGATATTGTATAGTCTCCACTCCGTCCGGGCTTGGCTCCAGCGGGCATGCTTTTTGCATATCCGCTATTATCTGTGGTGTAAGCATTTCCTGCAAAAAGTAATAGCCATAAACCTTGCGCTGTGCTTTCATGATTGATTCCAGATAGCCTCTGGTGTAGTCTGATATTCCCTCAAGCCTTTTAAACAGGTTATGCTTTTCGTTGTACATTGCTCCGACAAAGGATATGTCGCATGACTGTGTTTTTTTCAGTTGCTCTGCAATCTGTGCATTTTTGTCATTTTTGCTGTCGAGCATACGCTTCATGCGGTCTATATTTACCGCCAGCGGCTCATAATATACTGTGTCTATTCCTGCATTTTTCAGCTCCAGATACTGCATCTTATCGAAGATGAATACATGATTGCATGGATTTATCAGGGTGTATGAGTACAGTGCCACATGCGGACTGTCGTACACCCATGCTATGTATGGCAGATTGACCTTGTTACAGTTGACCGATATTACCGGGCTATAGTTGAAGGTGAATACGCAGTCGTATGGTCTGCCATTTATACCCTCTTCATATGCTTTTTCAAATATGCTGTCAAATTCTGTGCTTTTACGCTCCTTTATCAGGGCTGATTCTATTGCTTTGTATTTGTGTCCGTTTTTTGTGAGGGTTTCTTTTACGTCCTCTATTCCAAAGTTGTGGTATTCAAATATTAGTATATTCATGCTGTTCACCCATTTTCATCAATTTCATCCACCCATTTTCACCATTTTCATCCACCCATTTTCGCCATTTTCATCCACCCATTTTCACTTTTTATTATCCATGAACTGTGGATCTACATATCCGGTCTTTGTCATTGACTGATAATATTTGCTGGCCACATTTGCGCCCTTTCGCACTTGTCTGGCCTGTTTTTTTATTCCGTTGAATTTGTTTGTCATAAGGGCTTTGTTTCTGGCTTCCTGGCTTTGGATTTTCACGCTCTTGTCTGTGATTTTACGGATATGATCCTGCATGATGCGGATTTCTTCTTTGTATGTCTCTTTGTTGCCTTCAAGATCTTCTTTTACTCGCTCAAAGAGCTTTTCGAAGCCACTGTCCAGGTTGTCTAGCTGCTCTATGAGCTTTGATTTCTGCTCTACAACATCATCAAAATCGTCCGGTGTGAGATTTGGGTCTTCGAGCTGGTTTTTCTGTACCGTGTCAAGCTCTATTATTTTGTCAAGTACCTGTTCTTTTTTCTCCAGGCTTTGTATCATTATTGCGATGTATGTCTGTTCCATGGTGTTCTCCTTTCAAAAAGGCTATTGCCCAGCTCCATAACTTTGCAATAGCCTTTTTGTCTTTTATCGTTATTATTTTTTGTTTTACGACATGCCTACCTTGCTTCCGTTGCAAGTGACACGCATGACCTCTTTCCATGCATCTCTCATGGTACGCAGGTGCTCAAGCACTTCATCGAGTATCTTTGTATCTTTCTTGATATTGGCCTCAACCAGTCTCTGCATGAGGTATGTATATACCTTGTCGAAGTCCTTTGCTACCGGATATTTGTGATTCAGTGTGGCCTGAAATTCTTCGATGATTGCCTCTACCTTTTTGATATTATCGTGTGCTTTCTGTATGTCTTTTTTCTCTATAGCCATCTCTGCTATGTTGCAGAACTTGATGGCTGCCTCGTAGAGCATGAGTGTCAGCTCCGCTGGCGATGCTGTCTGAACCTTGCTGTTTGCATATACTGCGTATCCTTTGCTTTGTAACATTTGTTACCTCCCTGATTTCGTACATTTACTGTTTGTTGAAATGTACATTTTCAATATATTTCACACATTCTGACTCATGTATGGTTATTCTTTATGAGAAATAGCTGCTTAGTGAGCTCTGTGTACTGTTGAGCTTGGCGAGCGAGCTCTCCATTGCGGAGAACTTTTTATAGTAATAGTCTTCCTTGTCTGATATCTTTGTCTCCCACTCCTTGATAAGCTTTGTGTAATCACTGTACTCTGTGCTCATCTGCTTGTCGTTGTATATGGTAAACGCTGAGCTCAGTGATGTTGATGACATCTTATCTCCGATTGCCTTGTAGAGGTTGTTGGAGATTTGCTGCATAAATGTCATGACACTGTCAGGGTCATTATTGATTGCCGCCATGAGCTTATCTGTGTTGCCTGAGGTGTTGGTGTCATCCTCATCTCCGTCGATATGGTATGCGTTCTGCTCATTGTCTGCAGCATTGAGATAGCCAAGCGTATGGATTCCGAAACTTGAGAATGAGTATTTCTTGCCGTTTATCTCCACTGCTGATGACATGGCTGACTGCATGGCTGTCATTACGCCACTGAGAGTTGTATCGTTTTTGAGCAATGAATCCTTGATTTTCTGCTCCCACTTCTCAATCTCTTTGTCGGACAAGTTTTCCTTTTCATCATCTGTCAGTGGCTCATAGCTGCCTGCTGATGCTGCGTTGTAGAGCTTGGTCATCTCGTTTATGACGTTGTTGTACTCTGTCAGGAAGTCCTTTATCTTGTCATAAATGCCCTGTGTATCCGTGGCTGTGGTGATGCTGATTTCATCATTGCCGGAGGTCTTTGAGAGTGCTGTAATGTTCAGTCCATTGATGTTGAAGCTGTTGCTGGCTCCGGTGTATTTTACGCCATTTAACTCAATTTCGGCGTCTTTTCCGTCTATCTTGCTGGCATCGGTATTGTACTGTGCACTTGATGACAGGTCATACGCTGCATCCACTTCATCTACCAGCTTTGAAAGGGCTGCTTTGTACTCCTCTGAGTTTGTGTCCTTTATTGCTGCAAGTTCCTTTACGATGCTGTTTTTGTCTACGGTCTCCTGTGCTGTCTGTGCTGCTGTTGTGAGCGCTGACACTCTGCCTGCGTAGCTGTTATCTACTGCATCACTGCCTGATGCATAGGCGCCGGTTCCTGATATAAGTGCCTGCACTCCGGCTTTTCCGCCTTTGTCCGCATACGCACTATGGACAGCCTCTGTGAGCTTGCTTATGGTGTAATCATCATCCTTTTTCAGCACTGTATCCTCTGATGATTCGAAGGCTGTGACTGTTGACAGGTTTGCTGTGTATGTGTTCAGATCAGCCTCTGATATACCATTTGTGAGAGCTGTATAGGCTGTGTTTGCAGCCTCCGCATTCGTAAGCGACGCTTCATTGGATGTGTAATCTGCCTTTGATGTGATTGTTATGCCGTTTTTTGAATCATCCAGTTCACCATCTGCATAATATTTGCCGTCCGCGCGCTTGGTATATACTTTTTCGCCTGCATCCTTAAGCTTTTCATCAGTGTCTCCGACCTTTGTGTATGACACTTCCCTGGCGTCATCGCCCTCGCCGGTTGTGGATGTGTATGATATTTTTTCTGTAACCTCATAATATGCCACGTTTTTGGTCAGCTTTGCTGTATCTCCGCTGTATTTATCTGTTTCATCATCTGCGTTGATATAATTGCCGTCGGAATCTTTCTTGTATTTTTTGCCGTCGGCCGTATATGTCTCTTCTGCTGAGATGTACTTGCCGTCTGCTGATTTGTATACCGCATTGCCCTTTGCGTCTTTTGCAGTTGTCAGACTGTATGTGGTGTAGCTGTCATCACTGTTTTTCATTATGACGGCTGAGTCTCTTCCTGAGCCAAGTTTTGCAAGTGTTTCAAGCTTTGTCTTGTCTGCACTGCTATGTGCTGCATAAAAGTCCTGAACATCCGCATAAGCATTGCCATATGTTATGGCATTGAGCAGGTTGCTGCTCTGCGCATTGTACTTTGCAACATTGTCTGCTGCTGTGACATATGCGTTTCTGGCGTCTTCTATATTCTGCTGTGTGGTTTTTTTGTGCTACCGTTGTTTTTACCGGACAGGCCTGCGTACTCTCCATATGGGTTTGGTCTGGTTCCGTCTGCCGATGCTCCCACTGCGATTCCGAGCTTATAGAGTGCGCTCGCTCCTGCGGCATTTGCTCCTGTGAGAGTGAAGTCATTCTCCACACCTGTGTCCTTTGAGCTTATGTAAAAACGCTTGTAGTTGCTGTCATAGCTGGCATTAAGTCCTGCCTCCTTGAGCTGCTTCTCCACGTCTGACATTGTGGATGTCGCGCTCAGCGTGATAGTCTTTGTTGTGCCGCCTGTATTTACATTTATCTGTGCATCTCCACCTGTATAGCCAAGCTGAGCCAGTGTGGTCTTTGAACTTGAGGCATTTATCTGTGCTCCTGTGAGCGAGCCTGCCTTTGCGGTCTCCTTTATTTTAAGCGACTGCGTGCCATTTGGAGCTGTTGATGATGCTGTAACTGTGGCCTTTGTCATGTCTGAAACCGATGTCTTTTTAAGATTGTAGGCACTTGAAAATCGCAGGTTTGATATATTACTATACAGACTGTACACCTTGGTATTCAGTGACTTCCAGGATTCCTGCTTCCAGCCAAGCTTTGTCTGTGCTTTTTCATATTTTTCTTTCTTGGTTGTATAGCCTGATACAAGTGCTTTGACAATTGAATCCGTATCGAGGCCCGAATTCATTCCCGATAATCTGATTGCCATGATGTCCTCCTATCTCTTCTCATCTACCATGAGTCCTGCCATCTCCCAGACCTTCGCTATCATGTCGAGTGTCTTCTCCGGCGGGAACTCTTTGATGACTTCTTTTGTATTTTTGTCTATTATCTTTATTGTGATGCGGTTGGTCTTGTCATGGATGCCGAACACTGCCTCTGACTGGCCGTCTACGGCTCTTTTGTTGATGTCATCCACGGCCTTTTTAAGCTGCATGTTTTTCTCATTCTGCTTTTGTGCAGCAAGCTGTGCCTGGCTCTGGCTGCCGGCCTCGCCTGATGTGTCCCCGCTTGCTTCCTTTGTGTTCATCGCCTGTGTCTCTTTGGCTACGGTGTCAGATACTATCTGATTGTCTTTGCTGGACACCTCCGCCTTGCTCTGCGACTCTTCCTTTACCTGTGCGGTTGACGTACTTCCCTGATAAACCATGCCCGCACCCTTGATTGCTTCTATTGCCATTTTAAACACCTCCGTGTGATATATGTGTGCAATTGAATCATTACGGTTACATTATGCTGTCTTTCTAGGAATTATATCGGCTGATTCTTTTGAAACTTTATATTGAAAATAAATCTTCTCCGGGGCAAATTAAAAAGGACACAGCCAATATCTAACGTACGCTGTGTCCATGGATTTTGTTCTATTTGGTTTCTAAAGGTCTTTATTTCTAAAGTCCCTGCGTCATCTTGTAATCTATAAGTGTCATGAGTGATTCCGACTCGATGGCGAGCTGCTCACACTCCTCAATCCACTTATCGTAGGCTTCACTCGCCTCATCCTCAGGCTCCTTTGCTTCGAGCGCCTCCATCATGGCATTGACCTCGGCAAATTCTGCTTTGATATCCTCTAAGAGAGAGTCTTTTGTTGATTTCATGGTTTCCTCCCCATTCTTTATTCCGGCCCATCTTCGTGAGTCCGGTAACTAGTGTACTGGCATGTTGCTATTTAGTCAAATGACGCAGAATGAATTTTTCATTCTGCAAGGCGGAAGAATGAGCCGTAGCGGGCTACGGCAATTGATGACAACGCAGCAGATGAAAATTCAGGCAAGTTATTTGGCTAAATATGAACAGGTCGGTACACTAGCATATTCATATAATTTAGAGCTATGTTTATCCTATATTTATTCCATTATTTATTCCATCTTCGAATCGAAGTGTGGTTCAAGCATCTCAAGCTCTGCCACATCTATGCAGTTTGGAATCGTGCCGTCTATTACGTCCTGCTTACACTCTGCGTAGTCAAACCACTTTACAGAGTCGATTTCCTCCTTCTGCACCGTGATATCCGCTTCGTCCACATCGAGCCACAGAAGAAATACCTTGCTTATCTGGTTGTCCAGGAATCTCTCTCCGTGAAACACCTCGTCTGCATGGTGCCTGTGCAGTCCACAGTCGATAAGCTGTTCGGGCTCTATTGTCAGGCCCAGCTCCTCCCTAAGCTCTCTGAGCGCAGACGGTATATAGTCCACACCGGCTGGTATGTGTCCCGCACTTGATATGTCATAACAGCCCGGAAAGGAGTCTTTTTCCATGCACCTTTTCTGTAAAAGTATCTGTATGGAATTTCCACAGCGTCTGACTATCCAGACATGCGCAGTCCTATGAAGTATATTGTTTCTGTGCGCCTGCTTGCGCTCTACGGTCTGTCCTGTTGGATTTCCCTGCTCGTCCACTATATCAAAATATTCCATATGAGACTCCTTTCCCGGCTCAATAAAGTGCATTTTTTGAGATATATGATAGCTTATTTCTGATTGAAGTACCTATCCCGGAAATCAAGAATTTCCGGGATGGTTCGGCGGTCGCCGAACTTCGATTTAGCCAAATATGAAATTATGCAAGCACAATTTCATATTCGCCTTAAATCTTGTACTTCTCGTCGCTTACGTCCTATTCGATAGGTGCTCCTGCCGGCATTGGCTTCTCCGGTGTCAGGAGTGCGAGATTGCCCTCTGCATCCTCTGCGCAGAGTAACATTCCCTCTGATAAAACACCTGCGAGCTTAGCCGGTTTTAAGTTTACGAGAACCATTACCTTCTTGCCTACCATCTCCTCAGGAGAATAGTACTTTCTGATACCTGATACTATCTGCTTTGTCTGGTTTCCAATCTTTACCTGTGAGCAGAGAAGCTTCTTTGACTTCGCAACTGCCTCACATTTTACTATTTCACCAACCTGGAACTGGAGCTTTTCGAAATCATCAAATGTGATTTCTTCCTTTGCTTCCACATCCATCGGCTCAAGGTCTGCACCGTCTGCGGCATTTTCACCTGCGCCACAGCCACATGCTTCCTTACCCTCTACTGCTGCAAGCTTAGCCTGCTCAGCCTCAAACTCTGCCTTTTGTGCTGCCTGAATTTTCTCTACCTCAGGCATCACATCCTCTGCCTTTAATCTGCCGAAGAGGATCTCAGGTTTGTCTGTAACCTTTGTGCCGCTCTCATAGAGACCGAATTGGTCAAGGTCATCGAAATCACGGAGTGTTGTGTTAAGCTGTGCTACAATCTTTTCTGCTGTCTCCGGCAGGAATGAATGCAGAAGGCTTGCTCCGATTGTGATTGACTCTGTAAGGTTGTAAAGCACCTCAGCAAGACGATCCTGCTGTGCCTCGTCCTTTGCAAGCACCCAAGGTGTTGTCTCGTCGATGTATTTGTTGCAGCGGCGGAAAAGTGCAAATACCTCTGTGATGGCATCTGCCACACGAAGTCCTTCCATTTTCTTTGCCACTTTATCTCTTGTGCCGGTAACAACAGCCTTAAGATCTGCGTCAATGGCAGTCTGATCTGCATCGCCTGTTGCGCCTGTGCTCTTTACAATGCCGTCAAAGTATTTATTGCTCATGGAAACTGTTCTGTTTACGAGGTTTCCGAGTATGTTCGCAAGGTCTGAGTTGAATCTCTCGATTACAAGATCCCATGTGATGATTCCGTCGTTCTCGAATGGCATCTCATGAAGCACAAAGTAACGTGTGGCATCCACGCCAAAAAGTCTGACCATATCGTCTGCGTAGATAACGTTTCCTTTTGACTTACTCATCTTGTCACCGCCCTGAAGCAGCCATGGATGTCCGAATACCTGCTTTGGAAGCGGAAGGTCAAGCGCCATAAGGAAAATAGGCCAGTAAATAGTGTGGAAACGCACGATATCTTTTCCGATAAGGTGCAGATCTGCAGGCCAGTTTTTCTTGAAAAGCTCTGATGATCCGTCAGGATCGTAGCCGATTTTTGTGATATAGTTTGTGAGGGCATCAAGCCATACATACACTACATGCTCTGGATCGAAATCTACCGGAATTCCCCAGCTGAATGATGTTCTCGATACGCAAAGATCCTGAAGTCCCGGAAGCAGGAAGTTGTTCATCATCTCGTTTTTCCTTGAAACCGGCTGGATGAAATCAGGGTGTGTGTTGATGTAGTCGATGAGTCTGTCTGCATATTTGCTCATCTTGAAGAAGTATGCCTCCTCCTTCGCAGGCTGTACCTCACGTCCGCAGTCCGGGCATTTTCCGTCCACGAGCTGTGACTCTGTCCAGAATGACTCACATGGTGTACAGTAAAGTCCCTCGTATGAGCCCTTGTAGATGTCGCCCTGATCGTAAAGCTTCTTGAAGATTTTCTTTACACATTTCTCATGGTCCTCATCTGTTGTGCGGACAAAATTGTCATATGATGAATTTACCAGATCCCAGATTTTCTTTACCTCACCTGAAATCTGATCTACATACTCCTTCGGTGAAATTCCGGCTGCCTCAGCCTTTTCCTGGATTTTCTGTCCGTGCTCATCTGTTCCTGTCTGGAAATATACGTCGTATCCCTCTGCTCTCTTGTATCTGGCGATTGCGTCTGCAAGGATGATCTCATATGTGTTTCCGATATGTGGCTTGCCTGATGTGTACGCAATGGCTGTTGTCATGTAATATTTACCTTTGTTTGCCAATTTAGTTTCCTCCTGTTTTTCTCAAAATGCGTATAAATACATAACTTATGCCGTCTGATTTCGCATAAAGCACATTCTTTATGCTCATCATACTTCTTTTATACGCTAAAAAACGCCTCCTCAGGAGAAAACTCCCAAGAAGACGATTATATCGTGGTACCACTTCTCTTCACGCAGCTATCAAAATCATCCGGCATCTTTTGCCGGCTCTGCTGCGCCTCTTTCCGCTATAACAGGCGGTTCCTGTCAGTATCTAGCCAATGGTTCGATACTGCTGCTCCAAAGCCATGTTCCTCCTACTTTAGGTCATCCCCTCTCAGCCTGTGTGGGATTTCTCTGTAAATCTGCCATAAAAGTACTCTCTTTTTCGTCGCTTTTATCTCATACATTTCTAGAGTAGCATGTGGCTTTTAAATTGTCAACTGTTGTAATTCAACAAGAATAAGTTTATCTGTTTTTATCTATTTTAATCTTGTTTTACCCTATCGTATAATAATATACGCTGTATATGCCGCATACATTAGCAGCATGATGATGCCCTCGCCTCTTTTTATCTCACGCTTTGTCCATGCCATAATCCACACGATGAGTGAAAATACCACAAGCACTATAATATCTATGATATTTTCCTGTATGAATGCTATCGGGCTGATGGCTGATGCAATTCCGAGCACCATGAGTATGTTGAAAATGCATGAGCCGACTGCATTTCCGAGTGCCATATCGACCTCGTTTTTTCTGGCTGCGACTATTGATGTCACAAGCTCCGGAAGTGATGTTCCGATAGATACGATGGTTAGTCCGACGAGTGTCTGGCTCATTCCAAGGTCAATCGCTATGCGGCTTGCACTGTCTACTACGACATCTCCACCTACTGCGATGCCGACAGCTCCGATTAGAATGAAAATCACTGCTTTTGGCATTGAGATGAGAGGTATCTCATCGACCTCCTCATCTGATGACTGCCTGTTCTGCTTTAATGTGTGTCTGATAAGGTAGAAAATATATCCTGCAAAGCAGCCGAGCAGTATTATTCCGTCCGCTCTGCCGAGTATCATGCCGATTGTTCCCATGACAAGAAGTAAAATGGCACATATCATCGAGAATGGGAAGTCCCTTTTTAAGGATGCTCCGTCCACCACGACCGGTGTCATCAAAGCGCACACACCGATTACTACCATGAGGTTAAATATGTTTGAGCCTGTCACGTTGCTGACTGCAAGCGTATTGTTGTGTGCTATTGATGCTGCCACACTGACCGCTGTTTCAGGAAGTGAGGTTCCCATCGCAACAATTGTCAGTCCAATGATAAGCGACGGCACCTTGAAGCGCTTTGCCACGTTTGAGCTGCCCTCCACGAACAGGTCTGCGCCCTTTACCAAAAACACAAAGCCCACTATGAGGCAGAGCAGCACCACTATAAACGGTGCATTATTGATGAAATTTTCCATGTTGATTCCTCCATTTTTTATTTTTGTATTCTATATTATTTCATTTCTTATAGTATCTGAAATGTAATATCCCAGCCACAGTTTCTGTCATATCATAACACGCTCATTAAAAGCTTATAATTCCCAGGTGCTCAAGCAATATCTTCACGCCTATGAGTATGAGAATGATTCCTCCGGCTATCTCTGATTTCTTTTTATATTTATTGCCGAAAAAGTTTCCGACTATGACTCCGATGATTGAGAGCACGAAGGTTGTAAATCCGATGATTGCAATAGCCCAGTAGATGTTTAAGCTGTCATAGGTAAATGCAAACATAATTCCGACTGCAAGCGCATCGATGCTTGTCGCAATTGCAAGCAGAAGCATCTCTCCCTGATTGAGCGCCAGGTCTTTTTCCACGACCGCGTCATCATCCTTTTCCTTCACTGCCTCATAAACCATCTTGCCACCGATAAAGCCCAGCAGAATGAATGCTATCCAGTGGTCAATGCTTGTGATGTACTTCTCAAACCGGATGCCAAGCATATAGCCGATAAACGGCATGAGCGCCTGAAAGCCTCCGAAATACAGACCGATTGTCAGCGCCTGCTTTCTGTTTACCTTTGTCATTCCAAGTCCCTTGCAGATGGATACTGCGAAGGCGTCCATTGACAAACCTACTCCTATGAGCAGGATTTCGATAAATAATACCATATTTTTCTCCCTTTTGCCTAGTGTGCGGCGATTAATTTCTCCCGGATAAGCATATGAATGCGTTACTGTTCACACCTAACAGTGTGATCAGCTATGAAAAAATGAGACCCTCGCATGCAGACACGAAACTTTATAAAGCTATAATTTATGGCTTATATAGCTTTATTGTGTGCTGCATACTTGAGTCTCATTCTTTAATGTTTGCCAGGTCTATTGACCGGTCTGTTGACAAACCACGTATATTTAAGAATACGCGAACTACTCCCTCAGAGGTAGTGTGTATTTAATTAATCGCCTTTGCTTCTAAAAAATATATCAAATGACATTGGCTGTGTCAATGTATTTTACCGCTAATCTTTGTAAGTATCAGCTAACCTGGTTACTGTTCACACCTAACAGCGTGACCAGCAACGATTTATTTTCTTACCTGTCACTTGACAAATCCATTCTTAAACGGCTATAATATCGTCAATTGA
The DNA here is from genome assembly GCF_052118705.1 of Agathobacter sp. LCP21S3_B2. Taxonomy (NCBI): domain Bacteria; kingdom Bacillati; phylum Bacillota; class Clostridia; order Lachnospirales; family Lachnospiraceae; genus Agathobacter; species Agathobacter sp. LCP21S3_B2. The sequence continues at coordinate 117,527 of NZ_JBQKGQ010000011.1, forward strand.
GGCACAATTACATTTCAACAGGCTTTGATGGGAACAAGTACATTTCTGCAATACTTACAGAGAGCTGCCGGCAGGTGAGAGGCGCAAGGAAAACAGATCTGGAATACATCCCGGAGCTTTGCACCGAACGTCATACCGGATGGTTAAATATCGCCGGTTCGATTAATAAGCTGCAACGTATTGGCACACGTTATAGTGCCGGAGTGTTAGCAGAATCGGCTATTTTCACTATATATATTATGTCGAATAATGTGTGACAACTCACGGAGGCATTCCTGTGCGAGCAGGATGCAAATTAAGGTGGTAACGCGAGAAATCCCCCTCGTCCTTAAATGGATGAGGGGGATATTTTATTTTTCAGAATACAAATTCAACTTATTCAGGAGGAAAATCATGACAATTTATGACGAATTAGTTGCCCGCGGTCTTATCGCGCAGGTAACAGACGAAAAAGAAATCAAAGAGCTTATAAACAACGGAAAGGCTACCTTCTACATTGGCTTTGATCCTACAGCAGACAGCCTTCACGTTGGACACTTCATGGCGCTTTGCCTTATGAAGAGACTTCAGATGGCCGGAAACAAGCCTATCGTGCTTATCGGTGGAGGTACAGCACAGATCGGTGATCCATCAGGACGTACAGATATGCGCCAGATGATGACAACAGAGACTATCAACCACAACGTAGAGTGCTTCAAGAAACAGATGAGCCGCTTCATCGACTTTGGCGAGGGAAAGGCTATCATGGTAAACAACGCTGACTGGCTGATGAACTTAAACTACGTGGATGTGCTCCGCGAGGTTGGTGCTCATTTCTCAGTAAACCGTATGCTTACAGCTGAGTGCTACAAGCAGCGTATGGAAAAGGGTCTTTCCTTCCTTGAGTTTAACTACATGATCATGCAGAGCTACGATTTCTACACACTTTTCCAGAAATACGGCTGCAACATGGAGTTCGGTGGAGATGACCAGTGGAGCAACATGCTCGGTGGAACAGAGCTTATCAGACGTAAGCTTGGAAAAGACGCATACGCTATGACAATCAATCTGCTCCTAAACTCTGAGGGCAAGAAGATGGGCAAGACACAGTCCGGTGCAGTATGGCTTGATCCTAACAAGACTACTCCTTTCGAGTTCTTCCAGTACTGGAGAAACGTTTCTGATGCCGATGTCCTTAAATGTATCAGAATGCTCACCTTCCTTCCTCTCGAGGAAATTGACAAGATGGAAAGCTGGGAGGGCGCACAGCTCAATGAAGCTAAGGAAATCCTGGCATTCGAGCTTACCAAGCTTGTTCACGGTGAGGAGGAAGCCACAAAGGCTAAAGAGGCAAGCCATGCACTTTTCGCAGGCGGAGCCAACAATGCAAATATGCCTACCGTTACCGTTACAGCTGAGGACTTCCCTGACGGAGAGCTTGATATCATCTCTGTTCTCGTAAAAGCAGGACTTTGCGATTCAAGAGGAGACGGCCGCAGAAATATCCAGCAGGGCGGTGTTTCCGTTTCAGATGAGAAGGTAACTGATATCTCTACCAAATATACTCTCGACGATTTCAAGGGCGAGGGTCTCATTATCAGACGTGGTAAAAAGAAATTTGCCAAGGTTATAGCTGAATAATTACGTAAAAAACTTCGCATTTTAAGATGATTTCTTTCAATGCGAAGTTTTTTAATAATTTTACTGCGGAAATCCATACGGCACAAATTCACTGCTGCATGTAACCGTATAATCAGCTTACCCTTAAACCGTTTTTTGTTCTGTTCCAATACCCTCTCCGCAAATTCAATATGAACCATCATTTTTACTCTTTAGCATAATATTCCCCACACTAAATTAGCATAATGTACAATAGCCATATGTTAATAGCAGGCAGGCCTTGGGTAGCTGTAATCCATAAAACTTCTAAAACAGCTCCCCAATCCAGCCCAAAAGCTGGAAAATTCCTGGAAAAAAGTAGCTGAATCCGCTGAAATCCATAAAACAGCTACCCTAACCACAGCGAAACAGCCAGAAAAATCCATAAAAAAGTAGCTGAAACTGCTGAAATCCCCAAATCAGCTCCCCAACCTAGCCCAAAATCCGGAAAAGACCATGGAAAAAGTAGCTGAAACCACTGAAATTCCCAAAACAGCTCCCTAACCACAGCGAAACAGCCGGAAAATTCTCTCAAAAAGTAGCTGAAACTGCTGAAATACCTAAAACAGCTCCCCAACCTAGCCCAAAAGCTGGAAAATTTCTGGAAAAAGTAGCTGAAATCACTAAAATTCCCAAAACAGCTCCCCTAATCACAGCAAAACAGCCGGAAAATTCCATAAAAAAGTAGCTGAAACTGCTGAAATTCCTAAAACAGCTCCCCTAACCAAGCGAAACAGCCAGAAAAATCCATAAAAAAGTAGCTGAATCCGCTGAAATTCCCAGAACAGCTCCCCAACCTAGCCCAAAATCCGGAAAAGACCATGGAAAAAGTAGCTGAAACCACTGAAATTCCCAAATCAGCTCAAAAATATAGCCTGTTATTTATATTTTCATGATGCTATCAAACAAATGGAGACCATAAGCCCCACTTTTTCCTCATCTTCCCTTGACTTCTTATTAATAAGTTAATATAATTTACCTAATTGATACATCAACGCTTTAAAGCGTTGACAAAAGGAGGTATTATCATGAAAAAGAGATCTAAAATTTTAGCTTCACTTGTTCTCGCAGGAACAATGGTACTTTCACTTGCCGGATGTGGAGATTCCGGTTCAGCAAACGGTGGCACACAGTCAGGTAAGAACTCAGATGCCAAATATCAGGTAGGTATCTGCCAGCTCGTACAGCACGAGGCTCTCGATGCCGCTACAAAGGGCTTTGAGGACGCATTAAAGGACAAGCTCGGAGACGAGGTATCCTTTGACGAGCAGAATGCCGCAGGAGATGCTTCTACATGCTCTACAATCTGCACCACGTTCGTCACAAACGACTATGACCTTATCCTTGGAAATGCCACAGCAGCTCTTCAGGCCGCTTCAGCAGCTACAGACTCTATTCCGATTCTCGGAACATCTATCACAGACTACGCTACAGCTCTTGATATGTCAGACTGGTCAGGCACTACAGGAAAGAATATTTCAGGTACTACAGACCTCGCTCCACTCGATGAGCAGGCTAAATGCATCAAGGAGCTCTTCCCGGATGCAAAGAACATCGGTATCATCTACTGCTCATCTGAGCCAAACAGTATCTACCAGTCAACAACTATTACCAAATACCTTGAGGACGAGGGATACACTGTAAAAGAGTACACCTTCTCTGATTCAAATGATGTCGCTGCAGTAACACAGAGCGCATGTGATGCATCTGATGCAATCTACATCCCAACTGACAACACTGCTGCTTCATGTACAGAGGCTATCAACAATGTAGCTTCACAGGCTAAGAAACCTATCTTCGCTGGCGAGGAAGGAATCGCTAAGGGCTGTGGTGTGGCAACACTTTCTATCAGCTACTATGACCTTGGATACACAACAGGTGAGATGGCTTACGATATCCTTGTAAATGGTACAGACATCAAAACTATGGAGGTTAAGAGCGCTCCTAAGTTCACTAAGGAGTACCTTCCGGACCGCGCCAAGGAGCTTGGAATTACAGTTCCGGACGGCTATGAGGAAATCTCAGCTGAATAAACAGCTGCACTATGGAGGTATTTAATAAAATGATTCTAATGAATTATTTTGCAACCTTAAATCCGGTTGCATTCACCAATGCCCTTCCGGGCAATATAGCCCAGGGTCTGATATGGGGCATCATGGCACTCGGTGTTTACATCACCTTCAGACTGCTGGACTTCGCAGATCTGACGGTTGATGGCTCATTTGCAACAGGTGGTGCCGTAACCGTTATGATGACGATTAACGGCTACAATATCTGGGTTTCACTGCTTTGCGCATGTATTGCCGGTCTGCTCGCAGGACTCTGCACAGGTCTCTTACATACAAAGCTCGGCATTCCTCCGATTCTGGCAGGAATACTTACACAGATAGCGCTATACTCCATCAACTTAAATATCATGCAGCGCCACGCCAACCAGGCACTTAGCGCAGATAAATATAATCTGGTGCTTTCATCGCGTAATCTGACACATGCGATAATTGTCGGTGTGATTTTCTCGGTTGTAATTATCGCGGTGCTTTACTGGTATTTCGGAACAGAGCAGGGCTCTGCTATCCGTGCCACAGGCTGCAACCCTGCAATGAGCAAGGCTCAGGGTATCAACATCGACAACATGAAGCTCATCGGTCTTGCGCTTTCAAATGCAATTGTAGCGCTCTCAGGCGGCCTGCTTTCACAGTACTCAGGCTTTTCCGATGTAAACATGGGCCGTGGTGGAATCGTCATCGGTCTTGCCGCAGTTATCATCGGTGAGGTGCTAGGCGATGCAATCCTCGGAAAGCACATGAATTTCATGGGAAGGCTTATCTTTGTCATATTTGGTGGAATTGTTTACTACATTGTAATCGGAATCGTTCTGTGGCTGCAGATGCCAAGTGATGACTTAAAGCTCTTCACTGCAATCATCGTGGCAATTTTCCTTGCGGTGCCTTACCTGAAGGGCAAGAGCAAGGCCTCCTTCAAAAAGGCCGGTAAGCGCTCTGCCGTAGCACTTAACGCAAAGGAGGGCAAATAAATGCTAGAGATTAGAAACGTACATAAAACCTTCAATCCGGGCACAATCAATGAAAAGCATGCCCTTAATGGTGTAAACCTAAAGCTTGAGGAGGGCGATTTCGTCACTGTTATCGGTGGAAACGGTGCCGGAAAATCGACCATGCTCAATGCCGTTGCAGGCACATGGCCTGTAGACGATGGTTCAATTCTCATCGATGGAGTAGATGTCACAGGACTTCCTGAGTTTAAGCGTGCATCATTTCTGGGACGTGTGTTCCAGGATCCAATGACAGGAACTACCGCAACCATGCAGATTGATGAAAACCTCGCACTTGCAGCGCGCCGCGGAAAGCGCCGTGGTCTTGGTTGGGGCATCACAAAGGCTGAAAAGGAGCATTTCCACGAGCTTTTAAAGGAGCTTGACCTGGGACTCGAGGATCGAATGACCTCAAAAGTTGGTCTGCTCTCAGGTGGACAGCGTCAGGCTGTTACACTGCTTATGGCTTCACTCCAGAAGCCGAAGGTGCTGCTTTTGGATGAGCACACCGCTGCCCTCGACCCTAAGACAGCCGCGAAGGTGCTCACTCTCACAGACAAAATCATCAAGGAGAACAGCCTGACAGCCATGATGGTCACACACAACATGCGTGATGCCATCGCTCACGGCAACAGACTCATCATGATGAATAACGGACAGGTTGTCCTTAATATCTCAGGCGAGGAAAAGAAAAACCTCACTGTGGAGGATCTGCTCATGAAGTTTGAGGAGGTTTCCGGCGAGGAATTTGCTTCTGATAAAGCACTTTTAGGATAATAAAAAACGTGCAGCCCAAAAGGGTTGCACGTTTTTTATTTATATCCGCAGCCGCTTCGCCCCGGCATATCCTCTCCGTGTACATACCTGGCGTTGAACTCCATATTTATCTCACGAAGCTCCTTCTTTCCGTCAATATAGTCCTGATACATCTCGGCAAGCCCCGACATGCAGCCATCGCAGGTGGCCTCGATATTGCCAAGCGACTCAGCCACAATTGCCTCGCGCTCCTCTTTTGTTGTCTCACTGATTAAATATCCCATTTCGTATGCTTCCTTTCTGCATGTTTATTATCCATATGTTTCCTGTCCGTGTATTTCCTGACCGTATGTTTCGTTTCCGTATATTCCTTTCCGTATGCTTCCTTTTCGTATATTTCGTTTCCATATGCTTTCCTTCCGCATGTTCCGTTTCCGTATGTTTTCTTTCCGTATAATGCATAAAAATATCCGGAATTTCTGACTATTTCGTAACTATTCAATACATCCACAGTTGCAAGCCGCAAGCGCATTAAATGATTAAAGGGTCAAAATACCTTTTGACCCTCATATCATTAAATATTAAAAGCCCAGATTATCATCCACCAGAATAATCTGGAAACGGCCCTTCACCCTTGAAAAGCGTGTGGTCAGAATCTGGCAGCAGATGCACTGCGGGCTCTTGCAGTCAAAGCAGGTGCCGTTCTTAGAGCATGGTGTGTCGATTCCAAAGCGCTGTGCATTGATAGGCGCTGCCTCATTTCTCGCACGGCTCATAGCGTCTGCCTCGGTCTTTACGACCTTGTTCATGCCTACTATAAGAAGCACATGCTTCGGTCCGTAAGCATATGCTGCCACGCGGTTTGCATTTCCGTCAATATTGATAAATACACCATCCTCGCTCATCGCATTGACACTTCCAAGGAAATAATCCGATGTAAATGCCTTTAACGCTATCTCCTGCTTCTCCTCCTGCGTAGACACCTTGTCCCTGTCATAAAACTGATATTCTCCGTTTGAAAGGGCCTCATACAGACCACACTCCTTCACCGATGTGGCACCGCCCATATTGATTGAGCTGCCCTTTGGAATCAGCTCCAGAGCCTTCTTAACAGCCTCCTCCTTTGTCTCTACATAATAAGCCTCCATGTTGCGCGACTCAAGTGCCGCTACAACACGCTTTCCCAGTAATTCGTTTCTCATTTTTCTGACATCCATAGTGTAAACCTCTTTTCTCTCTAAACTTGCTGTTATGATACTTTTTTCAATGATTCTCCCATATTCCAATACCAATATAGTGCATTCATCAAATTCTTTAATTCAGAGGATGAATTTCCACTATCAACCACCTTCTCCGCATAGCTGAACGGACCATAAGTCAGCTCTGTAATACAGGCATTATCCTTTCCTGTAACCTTGCAGACATAATTCTTATTCAGGCTGTATGCCATTATTCCACTTATATCCACGCAATACACACCATCTGCCGAATTTATGCTGCGGATATCAAAATACTTTAATATGCTGGTGGAAGATTTACGATTGCCAATAATGTCTTTCCAACAAGTTCCTCTGGCTCATAAAAAGCATGTACTCCTGAAAGAATCGTTCTCTCATTCTCAGTTCCATCATCAAGTGTAAATCTAAGAAGCTTCTTACTCTTAGGTACTGCCTCACAATTTTTTACCTTTACAACACGGAAGTCTGACTTTGAGAATGTATCAAAATCAACCTGCTCCTCAAATAAAGGCTCTATTTCATCCATGTATGCATATTGTCAAGTATATGTGTCATATTTTATATTCAAAATAAAAAAGGCTGCTACTCTCTAAAAAAATAACAGTCTTTATTACTATATCAGCCTTTTGGAATTTGACCATCGACATACAGAATGTGATTAACTAACCACTCTGTGAGATATTTTAAAATTCCCATAATCTGTTCATTTTGATCCTCTACCTCATCATTGTGATGTGCCATAAATTCATCAAGTTTATGTATAAATTCCTGATGTTGAACTTTCTGTGTAAATATCTTCTTATAATTAATAGATTCCATATACTGCTCTTCATCACTAAAGTGTTTTACTGTATAATTTCGGAGATTTTCTAATATTATATCAATCCTATCATATTTATCAGGTGTAAACTCATCATGAAGCAGTTCATATGCCTCATCTGCATATTTAAATAACTGCTTGTGCTCTTCGTCTATCATATCTATACCAATATAATATTCTGGTTTCATTTCATACATAAGTTAATCCTACTTTCAGTTTATTTGTTTTATGAACCTGTTCAATACTATTCATAATAGGCAAATGCATTTCTCATGAATTTCCTATATTTTCTCGTTTTTAATGTTAGATTCCACCAAAACATTCCCTAATTTTCCTGGAAATATCAGAATCAACAAAACCTTTCTTATATGGTCTCTCCCGGTTTCTGTCCCGCTCCGGCATATATGACAACAATTGCAGCATCAGCCACATCATCATAATCTCCGGCATATATTTTCATCGGACTCGCAAATGGAATACCATGACTGATATCCATCGCTTCTCCTTAATAATTCTCTTCATGTACTTCAAAATAGCTCTGTGGATGATTACATACCGGACATACTTCAGGCGCCTTAGTTCCTACCACAATATGTCCGCAGTTACGGCATTCCCATACCTTAACTTCGCTCTTTTCAAATACCTGTGCAGTTTCAATATTCTTAAGAAGTGCACGATATCTTTCCTCATGGTGCTTCTCAATCTCACCTACTGCCCTGAATTTTGCTGCAAGCTCAGGGAATCCTTCTTCCTCAGCTGTTTTAGCAAAGCCTTCATACATATCTGTCCACTCATAATTTTCGCCTTCTGCCGCTGCCGCCAGGTTTTCCTTTGTATCACCAATTCCTGCTAATTCCTTGAACCACATCTTTGCATGTTCTTTCTCATTATCTGCAGTCTTTAAAAACAATGCTGACATCTGCTCGTAACCTTCCTTTTTCGCTACAGAAGCAAAATAGGTATACTTATTTCTTGCCTGTGATTCCCCTGCAAATGCCTCCTGTAAATTCTTCTCTGTCTGTGTTCCTGCATATTTGTTTGCTGCCATCTATTTTACCTCCGTTTTCTTTACTACTTTTTCAAAATCTGATGCCGGGTGCTTGCACAAAGGACATATAAAGTCATCCGGTAATTCCTCGCCTACATATTCATATCCGCAAATTCTGCAACGCCATATTGTCTGACCGTCCTCTGCTTTTCCAACCTCCTGTGGCTTAGGCTTAATATTATTCTGATAATAATCATATGTTACTGAAGGAACATTGCTTAAAACTTCCATATCGGTTATCTCACCGATAAACATCGTATGTGAACCCAAGTCCTCTGTTTTAGTAACTGTCACAGAAATGTATGCATTTGTACCTTCTGTAATATAATAAATACCATTCGTGCCCCTGGCACACTGCTCAAATGCTTCAAACTTATTGGTATCTCTTCCTGATTGGAAGCCAAAATGTTTGAACAATTCAAATTGTGCCTTCTGACTTAAGACTGATACAGTAAATTTTCCGGTTCTTTGAATCATATCATGCGTATAATTTGCCTTATTGACGCAGATACTTAACTGGTTTGGTTCCGAAGCTGCCTGTATGGCTGTATTAATAATACATCCATTGTCTTTTTCATCTTCCCTTGCAGTCAGTACAAACAATCCATAACTCAGCTTATACATTGCTTTCCTATCCATATTTTCCTCCCTTTATCTTCTCCCTTTATCTTATCCATTTATTTTAAATGATATTCTCTAAATAGCCATTTATTCTTAATTAATTAGGATTAATTGATCATAATTATTATATAGTATTATAGTACTTTGGTCAATATAAAACAGCAATCATTCCTATTATAAAAATTTAATATTATCCTTTATTTTCAAGGAAACGCAAAAAATCAGGTTTAAAATTCATTAATTATCTAGTACAGCGAAAATTAAGTTGTTGATACATTGAGCGAAGATGCGGTTTCGAGAGTGCATGTCAAAAAACGCAGGCGTAGCGGGCTACGTCAAGGCTTTTTGGCATGTGCTATCGGAATCGCAGACCGGTCAATGTATCAATTACTTATTATTCGCTGTACTAGTATTTATGTATCATAAAAAGTACAGCCTATTTATTGAGACTGCTTATTTTATCTGATACAATAAGGAAAATTGAGATTTTATTTTATAAGGAGGAATCAATAATGAGAGGTGTCGAAACCCGAATTCAGGAAATCAGACATAAAATCTTTACTGAGGTTGCACGTATGGCTTATCATACAGAATGGCCTGTTAAAGAACGTATGGAAGCTCTTCCATACAAGATTATTCCTGGCGAAAAAGGAAATTTCAGGAACGATGTATTTTTGGAGCGTGCTATAGTCGGAGAGAGGCTTCGTCTGGCAATGGGTCTGCCTTACCGCAGTGCTGCAGAGCATTCACCTATATCAGATGGAATAGAGGCTGCCGACAAAGATGAAACCTACTATACACCGCCTCTTATCAATGTTATAAAATTTGCTTGTAATGCATGCCCTGAAAAAAGAGTACATGTTACAGACGGCTGTCAGGGATGTCTGGCTCATCCATGCATGGAGGTATGTCCAAAAGATGCTGTATCGCTGGATCGCACAACCGGAAAATCTGTAATTGACCAGGAAAAATGCATAAAGTGTGGACGCTGTGCAAGCGTATGTTCATATAATGCAATTATTGTTCAGGAACGTCCATGTGCAAAGGCCTGTGGCATGGATGCCATTTCTTCTGACGAAAACGGCAAAGCAAATATCGATTATGACAAGTGTGTTTCGTGCGGACAATGCCTTGTCAACTGTCCTTTTGGTGCGATTGCTGATAAATCCCAGATTTTCCAGACTATCAGAGCTATACAGTCCGGTGAAAAGGTCTATGCTGCAGTTGCTCCTGCATTTGTTGGACAGTTTGGTCCAAAAGTTACTCCCGGAAAGCTACGTGCAGCCATGAAGGCTCTTGGTTTTGCAGATGTATTTGAAGTAGCTATAGGTGCAGACCTCTGCGCCAAGCAGGAGGCCGAGGACTTCCTAAAAGAGGTACCGGATGAACTTCCTTTCATGGCAACCTCATGTTGTCCGGCATGGTCAGTCATGGCTAAAAAACTCTTCCCTGAGCATACAAAATGTATCTCAATGGCACTTACACCTATGACACTCACTGCACGCCTTATAAAGCAACATAATCCAGATGCGCGCGTGGTATTTATCGGACCATGTGCTGCCAAAAAACTTGAAGCTATGCGACGCAGTGTACGAAGTGAAGTGGATTTTGTCCTCACATTTGAAGAGATGACCGGTATTTTTTCTGCAAAGCATGTGGACCTTGAAAACATCGAGGAAGATCCTGCAGGTGTCAGCGATGCTTCAACAGACGGAAGAAACTTTGCAGTCGCAGGAGGTGTGGCACAGGCTGTTGTTAATGTTATAAAACGTGATCATCCGGATCAGGAGATAAAGGTAGCAAATGCAGAAGGTTTAAAGGAATGCCGTCAGCTCCTTAAACTTGCAACTCTAGGCAAGTATCCCGGATATCTACTTGAAGGTATGGCATGTCCTGGAGGTTGTGTTGCCGGTGCTGGAACCATGCAGGCAATTAAGAAATCACAGACTTCTGTCGGATTATATGCAAAACAGTCTACTCATAAAACCTCAAGCGAAACTGAGTATATCAAAGAACTTGACAAGCTTGTAGATTAATATCAATAAAAAAGAGGACATATGGATATGTATAAATCCATATGTCCTCTTTTTTATTACAGGTTATCTTATAATATAAAATTAGTAATAGTTATTATTTTTAAATTATATTCTCTTGATAACTTAAAATAATTATGCTATTTTGCGTTCAAAAACATATTTACTATCTGATGATAAATCAGGCCTGAATGTATAACCAAGCCTGTCAAACTTTTTTATATCATCAGGATTTTCAATATCATTTTCCGCCATGAATCGAACCATCTCACCACGAGCCATCTTAGCATAAGTACCTTTTGTTACCAGTTTATTTCCAGCCTGTTCGCAGAATGAAATTGTAATATATTTATCCTTAGGTGTAAGATACTTTTCTATACATTTAGAATATTCCTTTGATGCAAGATTTATGATAATCCTACTGTCATCGATTACTGAGCGGTATAACAATTCTCCCCAGTACTCATACAGATTTTTTGCATCTCCAATTCCAACCTTTGCCTGCATTTCAAGACGATAAGGAGTCACACCATCCATTGGTTTTAAAATGCCATAAAGCGCAGACAAGATTCTTAAATGATTTTGCAAATACTCAAACTGCTGGATTTCAAACACAGATGGTGCCATATATTGAAATGCAATCCCTTCATATGCTAAAACAGCCGGAGTAAGCCTGTTATAAAGATCCATATTTTTCAATCTGTTAAAGTTCTGCTCTGCAATTTTGTCATTACATTTCCAGATAGCTTTCAGTTCTTCTTTTGATTTGCTTTTCATCCAGTTTAATACTTCTGCTGTCTTATCAATATAGACAGGCAGTTCAACCGGTGCTAAGTTATCGGTATCTACAATCATCTTTTTTGCAGGTGATAAAATAATCTTCATTATGTCAATTCCTTAAGCATATTTTCAGGATCATCTGCCGCCTTGACTTTATCATTTGCCTTTATAATGATTCCCTGCTCATCAATAAGATATGTAGTTCTTACTACACCCATAGATACTTTTCCATAATTTTTCTTTTCTTTCCAGACATCATATGCTTCAATAACTTTACGCTCCGGATCTGCTAATAGCGTAAATGCCAGTCCGTATTTTTCTTCAAATCTCTTATGAGACGCTACAGAGTCCTTGCTTACTCCGAGAATAACAGCTCCCTTCTCAGTAAACTGTGGATAACGCTCAGAAAAGCCACATGCCTGCTTCGTACATCCTGGTGTATTATCCTTTGGATAAAAATATAAGATTACTTTTTTTCCTGCATAATCGCTTAATTTATGCATTTCTCCATTCTGATCCGGCAATTCAAAGTCCGGTGCTTTTTTTCCTAACTCTAACATTTACTATTCCTCCGCTTTTGTATTTTCCACCTGTTTTCTTGTTCTTTTATTACATGAAATCATTTTATGACCAGAATAGACTGCCATAATCATGCATATCAGAGAGCCAAATGCAAAGTATTTGTGTGCTGCTTTTAACCCTTTATATCCTGTATAAAAAGTTCCAACCATTGTAACTATTGCTCCGATTGACCAATATTTATGTGCTTTCATTTTATACCTCCAAATTGATTAAGCTGTTTCCAAAATAAATATCTCTGGATCATTAACAATATTATACATTCCATCCATTACTTTCGACAAGTAGGGAAAGAAAAATAATCATTCCAAATACAAAAGGATGTATCACGATAATTCTGGCATTACCTTGACGCATCCTTTCGTGTTGTATTTTTTTATTCCTCTTAATGGCAGCTATGGCTTCCGCATCCATGCTCACCACACGTATGTCCTTCCCCATGGTTGTGCTCATGGTGAGAACACTTCACATCCGGATTATAATCAAGCGTATCATTGATAAAAGCTTCTACTGCTTTATCCGCATCTCCTGAAACTCCGCCAAAAAGCACCCTAACCATATTGGCTAAAGTGCTTGTATTAGTTTGATATTAAATTGTTGTGAGTCAGACAAACTTGAATTTGATAAGCTCCTCTAAGAGATTATGTTTCAATTTTCTTCTATGTATTTCACTACTCTATCTATATTTCCGCTTTCATATTCACCATGTGTTAATTTGAAACACTCATCCTTACTAACACTGCTGTAGTCTATATACCTAGCAACATCTTCTGGAATTAAAAACAAGTTTACTCCTTCTCATTTTAGCGATTGTAAATCTCCGTGATTGACATCAACAATTACTTCCGCTTCCCAATTTTTTGCTTTAATTACAGACTGTAAATTTTCTTTTAATACAGTACTTCTCTTTTTTTTAAAAATATTAAAATGTCCATCATGTCCAACCTGTGAATTTCTCCCATTAGTTACATAGGGTACAATGGCTATTTTTTTTATCATTAACTTGTCCTCCTTTACAAATACCGATTTGTAAAACACATTCTTTTTACATAGGCACAGTATACCACATTTCCTGTGCCTATGCGATATCATTTAATGCTTCTTCCGATATGAACTCATCTTCTCCACAGTAACCTCAGGATAGAAGTAAGTAAGAATCGTTGCTTTCGTGATTATCCGTGATAATCGTTTTGGCTTGCTGAAATGCTTTTTTAGATATCCGTGATGCTCCATGATGATATAGAATCGATGTGTCCTCATTGTGGCAAACCATTTTCTCCACATCTATCATGGACAATTATAAACGTTTCGCATTGTCCGAAAAAAATACAGACAAAATGCTACATAAACATTATAAGTTCTTCATTGCTTATTTTAAATCAAAATTTTATCTTTTCACGAAATCTATTTGTCACAATCTATAACCCGGAAATATCTAAGTCAACTATTAACTGATCGATTTTAGGCTCTTTAAGAAGATAACTCATATAAATTGGAAGATAGATAATCTTACCTTCCTTTTCAACATTAAAGGTAGAAAATACATATGCCTTTTCAAGATGATAATCCTCTATATTCATATAGTTATCCAGTGCCTTATGAGACTTATACCCTTTACCAGACTTCACTTCAATAGGTACCACTTTTCCGCTAAGTTCAATAAGAAAATCCAACTCTCCAACCTTGCTTTTTTTACAGAAATATGGATCAAAGTCATTAGCAAGTAATTGCTGTGCAACTGCGTTTTCGAAGTGTGCCCCATTATTTACCTCACCATTTTTACTAATCAGTTCCATTTTTGTTTCTGCAGGATAAGCACTTGTAAGCAGTCCAATATCACTTGAAAAAAGTCTAAAAACATTACTACTCTTGCCTGCCTTAAGAGGAATCAGAGGAGCCTCTGCATTATAGACCGGTATTACAACACCTGCATCCTTTAACCATAAAAAGCTATTCTCATATCTATCAAACTTTAATTCCTTATCAAGCATTGTAAATACAAACCTTTTATTTTGCTTATTTAACTCTGCCGGAATAATATCATATATAGATTTAAGCTTAAGCTTTTTATCTTCTTCTTCATATTGTGAGAAATCAACTCTATATAAATCCACGATATCCTTCTGAATTTTATCAACTTCGCGAATATCCTTTGTTTCTATATATTTTTTAACTGCATCCGGCATACCGCCCACAATCAAATATACAAAAAACATCGACATGAGCTTTTCATGAACGAAATCATCTACAGGCTTACACTCATCAAAGCAATCCTTAAGCATATTCAGAGTCGTCGTCGAAACCCCATTTGCTATCATAAACTCCTCAAAATCCATAGGATACATTTTCAAAACTCTCAAATATCCAACCGGTGCGGATGCTATACCCTTTAGTTCTACCCCTAGTAAAGATCCACTCATAGCATATTTAAAGCTTCCCTCATCAACCAAAAATTTTATTTTTGTAATAATTTCTGGACACTTCTGAATTTCGTCTAAGAATACAACTGTTTCATGAGGCTTACATTCCTCAGGCATTATCAATCTAAGCTTTACAAGAAAATCCTCCGCACTCATTTCTGCATTGAGATACTTTACCATATCGGGCTGATTTATAAAATTGATTTCAAATCGTTTATATCCACTTTTATCTATTTCATCCCTAATAAGCCAAGTCTTCCCTATCTGTCTTGCACCTGTAACTAAAAGTGCTTTATTCGAAGTTTCTAACCATTCTTTTACTGCAATTGAATCTTTTCTAAACACAAGACTTCACCTCCAGATACATCATACATCATATTGCCCCGTTTTTGCAATTGTTTTTATTGTATTCTGCCCCGTTTTTCAGGTTTTAATTCATGGTTTTTGCCCCGTTTTTTGCAAAACAAAAAAGACCAGAATCCAATTATGAATTCCAGCCTAACTTTATTTAATCTTCTGTGACCTCTGTAACAGTCATCTTTAACATTACTTAATCATAATCTTACCATTCAAAGTAGCAAAAACCTCCTCCACAGCAATTAGAGAAATTACAATAATTAGAATAATATATCTCGCCTTCATTATTATCCTCACTACATTTCCTACATCGGAGTCCCGACCTCAATAAGGTTCCCATCCGGATCATAAAATCTGACAACCCTTTGACCCCATGAATGCGTCATCAACTTGTTGACGAATTCTATTTCAAAATCAGATTCTTCCAGCTTCTTTACAAAGCCTTCAATGTCATTTTCCTCAAAATATAGCTCTGTCATATTATTCTTTGGAGTTAGCTCTTTATCCAGGAACTGCTGCCATATATTTGCATCCTGCAGCACAAGGCCTTCAGACATAATCACATTACCGTCCTGATCTAAAATTACCTGCATACCAAATATTTCTTTATAAAATCTGATTGCTCTGTCCATATCATTAACTACAATCAGAACATTTTTCAGTCTCATTTCATCACCTGCTCAATATAAGTTTTACATCTTCAATCAGATTCTCACTAAAACCTTCCAAATCATCCATCGTAATTACCTTCTTCTTTACAAGTATCGCAATATCCCAGATGGCCTCACCCTTATTCATTTCTATCAATACACCTGGATGCTTCTTATCTTGCTTTATTCTTTTCTCTAATTCCCAGAAATGATCTGATGCATTTCCAGGAGAAGTAAGTAATTTCACATATTCCTTAGACAACTTTTCCATATAGCGTTCTTGCCAGTTACCAATTCGTTCTCGGAAAAGCTTCCAATCCGCTTTTGAAATCTCAACCATTTTACCCATTCCTTCTCATAATATTGCCACCTTCATCCTTCAGCCATTTTACCTGAGCTTTGTAATCAGGAAGCACTTTCTCTACTTCACTCCAAAATGCTTTGGAATGATTCATCTCTTTCCTATGACACAGTTCATGAACTACTACATAATCAATAACTTCTGATGGTGCCAGCATCAATAGGCAGTTAAAATTCAAATTGCCTTTACTACTGCAACTTCCCCACCTAGTTTTCTGATTACGAATCGTTATACGTCCATAGGTGGCACCTATCTGCTTTGCAAAATATGCCACTCTCTCTGGGATATATTTTAATGCCTTATCTGCAAGCTCATGTATTTCATCATTTGTCAGTCTCTCTGGAGCAGAAGCATCAAAGGCTGCCTTTTTCTGCTTAATTTCCTCGATATGTTTTAAAATCCATGTTTCCTTTTCTTTAAGGATTTTCTGTATATCCCTCTGAGTTGCCTGCCTTGGCACCCGTAGTGTCACCGACAAATCAGAATTCACCTGGATAGCCACAGTTTTTCTATTTGATTTTATTACCGTAACTTCCACTGGCATACTCCTTCCTACAGTTTTACTGCTATCTTTTCTATAAGCGATACATCTGCTGGAAGCCACTCGACACTATATAGATTCTCTTTATCAAGCCATCTTGCAGCTTCATGCTCCTTGAGCACCAACTTGCCACTTACTATTTCACACCAGAAGCAATCCATCGACAAATGAAAGTTCGGGTAATCATACTCAATCGTATCAATCAGTTCTCCAACTCTTATTCTTGTCTCCAGCTCTTCTGAGATTTCTCTCTTAAGAGCTACCTCTGGAGTTTCACCATCTTCAATCTTCCCTCCTGGAAATTCCCAGCCACCCTTAAAATCTCCATAACCTCGCTGCGTTGCAAATATTTTGCCTTCAGACAAAATCACCGCAGCCACTACTCGAATTGTTTTCATATTCTCATTCCTTTGTTAATCCAAAATCGTACTGAAGGTATTCCGGCAAATCATTTTCCATCTTAATATCGTAGATATATGTTCCATTACTTCCATCTGTCTTTCTTGGATTTGTAAGTACCCCTTTTCCAATGTATGTATGTGGCAAGGTAATACCATTTTCACTTTCTACTTTTCTTACAAACAAATAAACATATTTACAATTCTTTTGTTTCTGCAATTCAGATTCTGAAATATCATGAATTGTTTCCCACTGAAATACATTCTTCTCAAGGAATTTGTCTTTATAATTAAGCTTATGTGCCTCATCAAGATCTTTCTTTAATGATGCAAATATTACTCCAAAATCATCATAATAATATGTTCCTTTTTGATTACTGCCAGGGTTCTTAAGTAATCTAAGCTGCACTTGATCCATTCTATAATTCTTCCATAATTTGAACCCTGTCTCTTCGCCATTGTCAATAGTGTATTGTGTTAGTCCATACTTGATCAAATCATCCAAATATTCCGCAAATTCTTCATCCATAGACACCTGTATAGAAAGGCAATCATTCTTTGTTTCTATGTACTGCATAAATGAAATTGCATGAAAAAATTCGATCTCATTAAATTCACCAACAGAATTAGCGACTTCTTCTTTTACACGTTCTAGAGAACTAATATTTCGTAATAAGCATGATACAATTTGATACTCATAAGTCCAAACAAGAGGCAACAACCCCGATAAATAGTTTGCAAAAGACACTTGTTCTTCTGTGAATATAGGCAAATTTTCCTCTCCAATTCCTTTAAGGAAGTTATAGTAACTACAATTCTTTCTTCCATGTATCTTTACACTCATAAACCGAATCAAATCAGGGGCGCAATCATTGTTGATATAATCCACGTGGCGAGGATAGAATTCTGCTCCAATATATTTTTTAAAATTAAAATAATCCTGCTTAAGATATTTGATAGCATTAAAATTCTCTTTATCAATATACTCAAGAATTTCTTCCTTACTTAAATCATCAATGTGTATCTCTACGCCATAATCTTCCAGTCCAAGTGCTGTAAAATCATCTTTTACCAAAGAGGCCATCAGACGCTTTTCCATAACAAAATTCTCTGATAAAGAGCCTAATGCAAAAGCAATCTGAACACTTCTCTTGTAGCTATTTCCAATAAAGTCAAGTACAGTCACATATTCCTTGTTCGTATACTTTCGAAGTCCACGTCCTAACTGCTGAATAAATATAGTTGTAGATTCTGTCGGTCTTAAAAACAGGACCATATTTACCCCAGGTATATCCACACCTTCATTCAAAATATCAACCGTAAACAATATTTCCAGCGCATGCGCATCATTCTGAAGATCATTGTACGCACGTACACGTTCGCCAATATCATTCTTTCCGGTCAGATATGCAGTAGTATACCTTTCACCAAGTGCCTCACACATCATACGGGCATGGGTAACATTTCTACAGAACGCGAGGCATTTCAGCTTACCCTGTGGACGATGCTTTTCTATCTGCTCTGCTATGAAATCACAATGATCCTCTTTTGCCATCTGTGCGATCATTCTTCGCTCATCATTTCCAGACAGACCGTAATCAACCAGCTTATCTCGAATACCATAGTATTTAAACGGGACTACCAGATCATTTGCAATTGCATCTCGAAGTCTCAGTTCATATGGCACGTTATGACCAAATAACTCGAAAACATCTTGGTTATCTAATCGTTCTGGCGTAGCAGTAAGTCCAAGCAAGAATTCCGGTTCAAAATAACCTATTATTTTCTTATATGTTTCTGCAGTGGCATGATGACATTCATCGATTATGATGTAGTCAAATTCATCCCTAGAAAATAATTCCAGAGTATTACACATAGTAATATTCGTTGCAAAGACGAAATCTGCATCCGACTCTTTGCTTGTACCACTGTAAATACCATATGACACATTCTTTCCAAACACTTCCTGAAATGTCTCCAAAGATTTCTTTAGAATTGATCCCTCATGAACAATATACAAAAGTCTCCTTGGATTAAAGTTCAGTGCGTCAAAGGCTGCAAGATATGTCTTCCCACTACCTGCTGAAGCTATCGTAAGAGCTCGATTTACTCCCACTGCTCGATATCTGTTCAGCTCCTTTAAAGCCTTCTTCTGCATATAATTAGGCTTAATCTTAGATGCGGACAGATCATAATCCATATCCCAGCGCTCAATCGCAAAATTTAGCTTTGTAGCGTATTTATTTATAAGTTCTGCATTAAGCAGCTCTGTTGCTTCCCACTTCTCTTCAAATTCTTTCAAAGCCTCATCAAACACCCCTGGCTCAAAACTATCTGCCACAGATACATCCCACTCAATATTTTTAAGCAACGCATATCTGGTAATATTAGAAGATCCGACTACCAGCTCTCTATGATTATCAAACTCAAAAAGATACCCTTTGGAATGATATCCAAGTGTTGCATAACCAGTATCATGAAAACTCTCATAATCTAAGTGACACTGAAAATTTGGACATCTCCTCATCAAAGAATAGAAGCTTTTAAGAGACTCAATGTCTGTAAAATTCTGATATGTTGAAGTAATAATTCTTCCCTTACAACCACGTTCCACCGCAGCTTCAATATCTTTGTACAACAAAACTAGGCCAGCCTTCTTAATAAAGCTAACCGAAAAATCAAAAGACTTGCAATGTCTCAGATTATCTTTAATTTTGTCTAGAAATGTCGTTTCTGTATAATTTGTCAAAAATTGATTTGCCAAAGGTACTACCTCCTTTAGATTCCACCCATTTCTGAATAGTAATTTTTAATATCTTCCTGTAATTGATTTCGTATTCTCTCCCAGTCCGAATCTTACATCTGGCTATATAACGCATGGTTCATGGAAATAACACTCAGATCCTTTGAATAATACAAAAATCTTTTTCTCTCAAACTTTTCAAAAGGATTTGTAAGCATATTTCTACATATAGCTTTCCTATCCTTAAGCATCTCATCATTATACGGACAGGTACTTCTATCGACCTGTAACCCTCTGTCCAATCTATCTTGGTAAAATGCAATATAGTCATCCAGCACTTCGTCTATCTTTGCGTCTCCAATTGAATTTATATACTTTATCCTGAATCCGTGAAACACAGTTATTTTTTTACAGGAACTGCTTAGAATAGATGTAATTCATTGCTTTACACCGAATTCAAGTACACAATTCCTGTTTGTTGCGTAATTTATATCTATTTTCAACCTATAAAGCGCAAAAATGACGCACCTTAACAAGCCTTTTTCTGTTTTATGTTTTTAGGCCAGAGCAAAACGATTATAAACATCCATAAAGGCATGACGCCACACATTACTGCAGCCAATTGCCAGGACAATCCGTCGCCCATGGGTTGTTATATGTCCAGCAATTTGAATCAGATTCCCTATCACGGTTCTGATACGTCTTCTTTTGACAGGGTGTTTTGTTTTAGGAGCTCGCTTGCTTTTTAGCGACTCCTGACCTATTAGTCGCAAAATATTATACGCAAGCACAGTTAATTCAAGAACCAGCTCATTTGTATCAAATTTGCCGGATGGAAGTCTTTCAACATCCATATCTGTCTTGATTTCACTGTGAAACTGTGGCTCAATCACAAAACTTATGGGATTTAGGATTCCTCACATAATCAACTCTGCTCATATCAATGAGTTTTAAAAAGAAATACTCATCGTCAGGATATCCATACCCCTGCC
>NZ_JBQKGQ010000012.1:0-85969 GCF_052118705.1 Agathobacter sp. LCP21S3_B2
TATTTTGATTTCCTTTTAATGTCACTCTACGATTATTGCTCATGGTAAAACGCTCCTAAATTGCTTGATTTATAGGTCTATTTTAGCAGAAATTTCATTCACCCAAAAGGTGAATATAAAATAATCGTTGAAATTTAAGAAAATGTAGTATTTATGGGCGTTTCATAGGACGTTAAAAAATGAACTTCACGGATTCAGGTTTATTTTAATCTGTCTATTGCTTTCTAATGATAAGTTGTTTACAATACTCATAAAGGGCTCCTTTGTTGGTTTTTATTAAGTCTTGGACACCTTAATTTTACCACATTTGGATGCTCTTTTTTCATTCACTTGATAGGTGAAAAGCAATATTCAGTTAAAATACAGTAACTATGCGGTTTTTAGCCACTTTCACGGCTGTGCCATGAATAATCTAGGCTTTTTATAGTATACCATATTTTCTCTCTGTTTTGTACTGAAACTAACAGCCTACAGTTTGAAGATACTATTTTAATATACTTTCTCTTATCGGCTTCTCTTATGCTTGCATCGTTCAAATTCTCTAACCTTTTCTGTTCCCCACTGCTTCTTCCTCGCCTCATATTCCTCCAAAAATTCATCATACATGCTCATCTGATATCGCATACTACGCATCGTATCCTTATTGTAACCCATTCTTTTTTCATACATCCGAAGTTCCTCCATAACATCCTCTGTCGGCTCTGGCAGTATTGCTACACGCTCCGCAAGTGGCATGTTTTTATAATCCGGCTGTTCTTCCTTTTCTTCTTTATCTGTAAAAGAATTTTCCTTATCATCCTCTTCTCCCTGCCATTCCCTGTTAAACTGTTCAAATGCTGCACCATAGAAAATATCCTCATCCGCTTCCCTGATATCTTCTTTTTCACAGAACAGGTCAAAGCCTTCATAAAAACTTATATTCTTCTCTTCATTACTGTTCTCCGGATTATCTTCTCGGCTTGTTTCTCCTGGTTCCTTCTCCCACTCATCATAATCACGTAGGAATTCTTTCATATGCTCAATATCTGCCTCAATCCGCTGATACTCTATTCGCTTCCTTTCCTTCTGCTCCAGACATTCTGTAATCCCAGAGACAGTAAACCGCTCTCCAAGTCGCTTCCCTCTGACAGATACAGGTTCTCCATTTTTCTTCCGTCTATAAGGAAGAGCGTAAGAGATTGTGTTACCACGCAGCTTCACATCCATCATAAAATAATCCTTCACATATTGGATTACATCCTCTAATGTCCTTGTTTCAGGGGTATTTACCGCATTTCTAAGATATATCTTTATCTCTTCACGAAATGACAATTTTTCCCTCTTTTTCATCTGATACTCTGCAAAGTTGCATCTCTCAGGGCTCTTATCCTTCACATAATAAGTATCCCTGTAGGAATGTGTCAGACCATGCTCCCTGCACTGTTCTCCAAAGAAGCTGCACATTTCCTTAAGTTCCGCCGGACCTCTCCGAAATGACTTTCCATCCCTCAGATTGCAGTTACTTACCAGAAAATGCACATGAACATGCTCTGTATCCGTATGCACCGCAAATAATACCTCATAGCCTTTTGACCAGAAAAACTCCCTTGAAAACTCTTCTGCAATTCTGTAGGCATCTTCATAGGTAAGTTTATCATTGTCATCCGGATGGAAGGATATGGACAGCTTCTGTGCCAGAATCTCCTTCTGTTTATATCGGCTGTACTTCTTATCATGCATTTTCCTTGTCATAAGTAGACTATTAGAAAATTTATCCCTGTTACAGCCAAATGCATTGTAAAGATGATTCTGCGTCTTCACCACACCATCAGCAATCTGTTCCTTTCGTCTTCCAAGAATATAATCGTCTGCACTTTTTAGCTGTGCCACAGACTTACAATAACTGTAATTCACTTTTACATTTCCATATACCGCACCCATAATCTTCCTCCTTTCCCTGCCCTTCTATATTAGCTTCTCCGATATCTGAAGCAGTTTATCTTCAATATCTTTTAAGAAATAATTCGTGGTTTTAAAGCTGCTTTCGGAAAACAGATCTGCATACATGTTGACGGCATGTGCAATCTGATTAAGATTCACACCCTGCTTCTTTAGCTCATGCACCGCCTCTTTCAACAGCTCTCTTATTTCCTTTAACGTCACCCCATCCACTCGCTTTCCTTCATTTACATCCAGTAAATAGCTTATAAAATCGGCATTACCTCTGTATCCGCTTTCATCCTTTTGTTTCTCGAATCTGTCTTTTAGTCGTCTGTCCGCTCGTACATAGATAACCTCGTCCTTTGTTCTGTTCGCCATAAAATCCCTCCTCTTATCTGTAAAAGTCATCCCTATTGATGAACTCATGCACAAAAAAAGGAAGCATGACACATTGCTATTTGCACTGTATCAGCTTCCTTCTTTTATCTGTCTCATATTCAGTTGTTTTCATTTTCGCTCATATCTGATTACTGTCGGCTACACTATCCATAATTACTATAGCCTCTTCCCTTTGTTAAGTGACTGCCACCATACTTCTGCTACAAAATTAGCTTTTCCCATAGCCGCTGCTACAAAAATCAGCTATATTTCAATAGCATAAATCATACCGTAGCAACCATATTTAAGTTGTACTATAGCTGTTTCCCGGAAATTCTCTACAGACAGGGCACATCATCCACACAGGTCAGTCAGCTGCAAAAAACGCAGCAGACTTCCGAAATCCTGTCTTCGCTCTACGCTCCGACAGCCTTTCCCACATCTTTCTTTTCTCAGGAAGAAATCTTCTCCTCCCTTTCCGATGTGGTGTGGATGATATAGGCAGGTAGTACCGCTGGCTTGCCAATTCGTCAAAAAAGAAATGCGAAGTGTCCGAACGACACCCCGCATTTCTTTTCCTTCCTCATTGTCTTCACCATCGGTGCTACCTGCTTAAGGGGCTTTGCCCCCTAAGAACCCCCGGACAGAAAAATACCGGCATCTTCAAAGGGGATGCCGGTATTTTCTGTCTTTGTAACCATTGTCCCGGGAAAGGGCTTATCGAAATTCTTCCATAAACTCCGCCGGAGTCATTATCTCTGGCTTTTCAATATCAATATCCGCAAAGTCCTTATCTCCCGTAACTAATATATCCACATCTTCAATGATTGCAGTATACAGTACCGGATAATCCTTTACATCTCTGATATCAAAAAGTCCATCTTCTATCTCTTTGGGAGTATATACATACTCAAAACTCATCATCAACAGTAACTTATCAATTACCTGTTCTTTTTTCGGAAATTTCCGTCTGACAACATTTTTTAGTTCTTCCACCACATAGGATGATAACACAAGCTGATGTTGTGTAAATATGCAGTTCATCATTGCATCCATCTTAGTTCCCGGGAAAAGCAGTGCAGATATCAGCACATTGGTGTCAAGCATAATTCTCATCTACTTCACCACACTTTCTTCCCTAAGCTCCTTGATCATCGCCATAACATCATCGTCATCCTTTATACCAACTCTTTCCGCTTCACCTGCAAAAGCTCTCTGTGCTTCACGAAGTGCGTCCATAGAAGAATTCATCATATATACTCTTCCTGATTCTTCTATGAACAATACCTTATCTCCATTCTTGATTCCAAGCTTTCTCCTGATTTCAACCGGTATTGTTACCTGTCCCTTGGATGTTACTTTAGCAAGTTCCATAGGTAATCCTCCTTTCAAAAGTAATATATTCCTTACTTTCCTTACACTTATATTATATCTGGCATTACTTAAATTATCAACCCTGTTTCACATAATTCACAAAAATTTTCTTTTTCCCAACTCTTTGTGTGATAAGTTAAACATTTTACATCCCGAATGAAAAATCCAACAGCTCATTTTCCTCTGGTTCATTATCATCTGCTTTATTCTTCAATCCAGTTTCTACATTCGTCACAGGTAAAGGCGAGGCAGTTACTGCATCTGCTCCCATTTTTACAGGTGTTACATTTTACATTCATCATTGCACCATTCTGTAATCCCGCTGCCAATGCTGTCTGCTGTTGCAGCAGATACATTCCTGCAAGTGCCGGAATATTGGCAAGAATCTTTGCTGTTACCTGTTGCACTATCCTGTCCACAAAAGCATCTTCCTTTTCCCTTGTCTCAAGATACGGATCATTCTTTGTACTAATATGCCTTTCATAAAAATCATTGATGGCACAGATGATAAATTCATTCTGGGACTTAAACTCCCTGTCCACTTCAGCAGAATGCAGCAGGCTCCACGCCTGCACTGCATCTTCGCTGTTCATGTTGAAACGGACATTCTTATTCCATGTCTTATCTGCCATTTACATCGCCCTCTTTCCCTGCTCATGTCGAAGTATCATATAGCAGTAGTACTCATATCCCTTGGCATTGGCTCTGATGTCATGATTAAAGAAAACTCTGTCTTTATTGTAAATTCCATAAGCTTCAATAATTCTTGCACCTCCACCGATAAAATGCAGCTTCATCATCTGTTCATTATACTCATAATCATAAAGCTTCTGAAAAACAATATCTGCATACTCCGTTGCCGCTTCCTTCATCAGGCTTACATACGGTTCAACAATATCCGTTTCACCTGTACGAAGAAAATTGTCAATGACCTCACGCATCAGCTCATTTCCCGTATTATCCCTTACTTTGTTACGAATATTTTTTTCACACTGGAATACTCCCAGTTTTTCCGTCCATGACCTACTCTCCATAGCCCTTCCATTATTGAGATACATCAGGTTCATGGTTCCGTTTCCGATATCCACAACAAGATTCATTCCCTTAAAATCCTTAAGATTTTCTGCAACTGCAGAATAGCACTGTGGCATGACCGTACAGCCTGTTATTTCAAGCTCGTACATTCTCTGCTTATATCCGACTTTTACATTCCTGTTTTTCAGCATATATGCCTTAAATTCTTCTCTTTGTGCCTGTACCCATTTTAGTGGAAGTCCCACAGCAAGATGTACACGCACATTATTTCTTGTGTCCGTATATCCCCTTGCTTCCAGTTCCTTCACTACTGCCGCCATGGTAAGTACATAATTATCCTCATCTGTCACCTTGTCAGCTACAAATCCCTTGTGACCTTCCCCGATAATATAATATTTCCCATCCATCTCAATATAATCCTTCGCAAGAACAGGTGGTTTCTCGCTTGCACTGATTGCTGTAGGAAAAACCCTTCTTGCCGTCTTATAGTTTCCATAGCCTGCATCTACTCCGATAATCAGACTACCATTCATCTTGTATTCTCTAATCTTCTCTGTCATATTCTATTCCTCACTATCTTATCTTGTTTTGTACACAATGTCTGAAAGAATTGTCTCCTCCGCCACTGTCTTAATCATCTCCCGCACCTGCCACATTTCGATAGTTGATGCAGAATTTTGCAGCTTATGTTTTTCAAAGTATCTTTTCTCAATACTATCAATCATTTCATAAGCTTCCTCATTTACTTCCATTGCAATCTCATTTAACTTTCCATCTAACATAAGACTTCGGTATCGCACATGATGATTTTCCATCATGTACTTTTTCCACATATCTCCATACTTTCCGCAGAATCGGCTCACATCCTCAATCTCGATATCCGGATAATATAATCCGTCTATCTCTTTGTAAGCTCCACCAATCTGCTCATATAAAGAGAGTTCTTCATTGCTCATAATAATCACCTTTTCCTTTCGTTAAATGAAATCTGTTTCTCGTGCCACTCTTTTACAAGCGACTCAATCAATTCAACCTTCTGCTTAGGTGTAAAATCATCCGGGAAATAACTCTCCAGTACATCTGCCCGAATCTTAATCTGCTCCCTCTGGTTCGACTTTTCCTCTTCCAAAACCGAATAAATTGCATCCATATCAAGCATCCTACTCTGGCTCATACGCTTCATTCTGTTTGCCTGTGACAATGATGGTGTGCACTGCTCCAAATCCATAACAGCATGAAGTTCATACTGTTCCTCTTCCTTGAGATAAGAAAGCTCCACTGCAATCGTAAATGCAATTTTCCCCTCATCAACCATATCCAGTATCTTGGGGATAAGATTTGTAAGCCTGATATACCTGGCTATCTGATTTCTGCTTTCACCAACCTGTCTTGCCAAAATTACATCTGAACGGAGAACGGGTTTTCCATCCTCATTAACCTGCTTATTAAGCTTCGTCCCAACTTGGGACAAAGTGTCCGGAAGCTTCTTTCCCTGCTGTTTCATGGCATCCAGCTTCATCTTATAAGCAAATGCTTTTTCGCTTGGTTTTATATGCTCACGCTGTAGGTTACTATCCACCATGGCGATTATCGCATCCTCATCATTCATAGGAACAACCATTACCGGTACACTGTCTAGCCCTGCCCATTCACTTGCTGCTTTTCTTCTATGTCCGGCTATAATTTCATAACCGGAGCCCTTCGGATTTGGTCTTACAAGAAGCGGGACAAGAATTCCTTTCTCCTCTATGCTTCTCATAAGTTCAAATAGTTCCATATCATGTTCCACCTTAAAGGGATGCCCTTCAAAGTCATGCAATTCACTGATTCTCACCTTTCTCGCACCTGTATCATGGTCGTAAATCCCACATGAGCACATATCACTTGTATGCTTCATCTTAGCTTCCTCCTTTCCATTTCGGAGGTGTCTGATGAATAAGTCGGCAGTCTAAGAAATAGGAAAGACCGCCTGCCATACACCGGAAGATGTAGTAAACAAGCGGTCTTTCGACTAATTTTCTTATTCTGTTGTTGATGTTTATATTTCTGTAATTATCGACTTTGTGAATTGCATTTTCTTGTGTCCACTCATACGAGTTCGAACCCGACAGAAACTTTTACTTCATGAAAAATCTCTTTTTTCTTGCCGATTCCGGGAGTCCGATTAAACTTAAAAATTCTCGCGAAGTGCGTAAACTCAATGATTTCTACGAATTCACCCTTTGTAGACATGTGACGACTTCCACATGATAAGTATTCGGAAACATATCCACGCAGCATATCTTCTCCACTCTATACCCTCTGTCCATAAATATCTGCAAATCCCTTGCCAGGCTTGTCGGTTTACATGAAATATAAACCATATTCTCAACATCATAATCAATAATCCGCCCGATAGCCTTCGGATGGATACCGTCTCGTGGTGGATCAAGAATTATATAATCCGGTTTTTCCTCTATCTCATCAAGCACCTTGAGGACATCACCTGCGATAAATTTACAGTTATCAAGACCATTAAGAGCTGCATTTTCCTTTGCTGCGCAAACTGCCTCCTCAACTATTTCGACACCTACTACTTCCTTACACACCGGTGCCATAAGCTGCGCGATGGTGCCGGTTCCGCTGTAGAGGTCGTAGACTGTTTTACCGTTTAGCGAATCCTTGTCATCTCCCAGGATAAACTCTCTCGCTGTCTCATAGAGCACCTCCGCTCCGAGTGAGTTGGTCTGGAAAAATGAGAATGGTGTGATTTTGAATTTCAGACCTAAGAGCTCCTCGTAGAAATAAGAATCTCCGTAGAGCACCTCTGTGCCCTCGTTTTTGACCACATCTGCCACGCTGTCATTTTTTGTGTGTAAAACACCCTTGAATCTGCCGTCATAGTGCCTGGTCAAAAGTGCATATCTAAAGCCTGCGAGCAGCTCCTCCTCGTTGAAGCCCTCTGTCTGTGTGGTGGTAACGAGGTCGACTATGATTTCACCGGTTTTTGTTGCCTTTCTGACAAGCAGATGCCGCAGATAGCCCTTGTGTGTTGCTCTGTGGAAATATGGGATATTATTTTTTGAAAAATAATCAAGTGTTGCCTTTAATATTGTCCTGAAATCCTCATCCACTATCTGACAGTCCGATACTGTCACAAGGTCATAAAAGCTTCCTCTTTTGTGCATGCCAAGCGCAAGAGGACCATCCTTGTACTCATCGCCGAAGGAAAATTCCATCTTGTTTCTATATTCTCTCTTTTTAGGACTTCCATGTATACCTATAAACTCATATCCTGACTCTTCCTCAGTGCCGATGGCATCCGAAATGAGTTTTTTCACCTGGGTAAGCTTCATATCTAGCTGCTTTTCGTAAGGCACTGTCTGATATGTACAGCCCCCGCACATTCCAAAGTGAGGGCATGGCTCTTCTGTCTCCAGAGGGGATTTCTCAATTACCTCCATGAGTCTGCCCTCTGCCCTTTGATGCTTTACTTTATTTACAACAAATTCCACCTTCTGTCCCGGAATGGTATTTTTCACAATTACTCTGTCGCCATCATCTGTAACGGCTATTCCCTTGTTTGGGAAGTCTACTCTTTCTACGGTTCCTGTTCCTCTAAATCCTTTTTTCATGTAATTCTTATCTCTCTTTATACTTTATTATTCCTTTGTATGCCTGACTGCAAATGCCTTGCTTCACACATAAAGAAAAATGAGGACTACATATGTAGCCCCCATTATCTAAAAACGATTATTTCTCTTCTTTAGTCTTTGGTGCCTCTTTTTCCTCTTCAGCATCATCATCGTCTTCATCCTCGAAGAAATCATCATCGAATTCGTCATCATACTCATCATCGAAATCATCTAAATAATCCGGTGTGAAAAATCTGTAGATACCATATGCCGCTGCTGCAACTGCAACTAATACACCAATGATGGCAAATATGATAACAGCCTTGGAAGGCTTCTTGTCTTCCTCTTCTTTTTTGAGAAGGTCATTAAGCTTTGCCATGCTGAGCTTCTCTGTAAGCTTGTTGTCTTTTAATAATTCTTCAACTTTACTCATAATTCAATCCGCTCCTTTTCCAAAAGTAATTGTCAAATGCTATTTGTTAAATCCATTATAGCATATTATATCCAATTTTCCTATAAAAATTACAATAATTTTAGTCAATTTTTTTCAATTTGGCAAATGAAGCAAACATCTTTTTGGTACCTGCCTTGTCAAAGTCCACAGTGACCTCATAATCCCTGCCGCCTTCTACAATTGCCATGACCTCTCCCGCGCCAAACTTAATGTGAGATACCCTGTCCCCTACCTTATATGAAAGGCCTCCGGTGGTATTGGCACTGGCAAATGACTTCTGGTTGCTCACAGGCGTGTAGACAGGTGTTCTTGTACGCTGTGTATTAAAGGTTGTCGCATACTCTGTGCCGTATGTAGGTGTCTTTTTGAAGGCCTCCTTAGCCTTTCTGTATGTGCTCTGTGAATTTCTTTCAAGGTCATCATCACGGCGCTTTGGCTCATAGACCTCGCCTGCCATAAGCTCACGCGGAATTTCTTTCACAAATCGCGATACCTTGTTGAACTGTGTCTCTCCACGCACCATGCGCATACGCGCCGATGTAATGGTCAGATGCTCCTTGGCTCTCGTGATGCCAACATAAGCAAGACGCCTTTCCTCCTCTATCTCGCTTGTCGCATCATCACTCGTGATTGACATATAGCTTGGGAAAAGACCATCCTCCATACCCGCCAGATACACATTCGGAAACTCAAGTCCCTTAGCACTGTGTAGAGTCATAAGAACCACATAGTCGCTGTTTTCGTCAAGACCGTCTATATCGGCTACAAGCGCTACCTCCTCCAAAAAGCCATTGAGAGTAGGATTCTCCTCCCCCTGCTCGTAATCAACAGCCTTGTTTATAAGCTCATCAATATTCTCAATACGCTGCTCTGCTTCATCCGTGCCCTCAGCCTTCAGCTCATCGACATAGCCGGTCTCATCGATTATTGCCTGTATGAGCTGCGAAACCGAATCCATCTCGGCTCTCGCACGAAGTGACTGTATAAACATCACAAAAGGCTTTATCTTGCCTGCTGACCTCGCCATGCCCGGCACCTCATCGATATAGCGCAGTGCCGTATAGAAATCTATCCCCTTCTCAAGAGCATAGTCTGTCACCTTATTGATGCTCGTAGCTCCGATGCCGCGCTTTGGCACATTTATTATTCGCTTTACCGCAAGGTCATCATGGCCATTGTCAATAGTCTTTAAATATGCAAGGATATCCTTTATCTCTTTTCTGGCATAGAAATTCACGCCGCCGACAATCTTGTATGGGATGTTGGCTGCAATAAATTTCTCCTCGAAGAGACGCGACTGTGCGTTGGTTCGGTAAAGCACAGCACAGTCCTTATAGCGCGCCTCACCCTTTCTCACGAGTCTCGCTATCGAACGCGCCACATAATCCGCTTCCTCGAAGCCACTCTCAAGCTGTTCAAAGGTAATCCTGTCTCCGGCTCCGTTGTCAGTCCAAAGTCGCTTGTCCTTTCTACCCACGTTGTTGGAAATGACGCTGTTGGCGGCATCTAGGATATTCTGGGTAGACCTGTAATTCTGCTCAAGCTTTATGACCTTTGCATCTTCAAAATGCTTCTCAAAGTTTAAG
The DNA here is from genome assembly GCF_052118705.1 of Agathobacter sp. LCP21S3_B2. Classification (NCBI taxonomy): domain Bacteria; kingdom Bacillati; phylum Bacillota; class Clostridia; order Lachnospirales; family Lachnospiraceae; genus Agathobacter; species Agathobacter sp. LCP21S3_B2. The sequence continues at coordinate 10,362 of NZ_JBQKGQ010000012.1, forward strand.
ATATTGTATATATTGGCACCTCTGAACTTGTAAATGGACTGATCATCATCACCCACCACACACAGATTCTTATACTTCATGGCAAGAAGCCTGATAAGCTCAAACTGCACGGTGTTTGTGTCCTGATACTCATCCACCATGATATATCTGAAGCGCTCCTGATAGTAATCCAGCACCTCTTTATCCAGCTTAAAAAGCTCTACTGTCTTCACAAGCAAATCATCAAAATCGAGTGCATTATTCTGCTTTAGGGCATTCTGATACTCCTTGTATACAAGTGCCTGCTTGCGCTTCACGAAGTCACCTGTGAAGCGGTTTTCAAACTCTATCGGATCAATCATCTCATCCTTTGCAGATGAAATGACATTTAAAAACATCTTTTCCTTATACATCTTGGTATCTATCTCAAGACGCTTGCAGATGTCCTTCATCAGAGCCTTCTGGTCGTCAGCATCATATATGGTAAAATTCGTGTCATATCCCAGCCTGTCAATATACCTGCGCAGTATACGCACACATGTCGAATGGAATGTAGAAACCCATATGCTTTCCGAACCATAGCCCACCATATCATCAATTCGCTCACGCATCTCTCCCGCAGCCTTGTTTGTAAAGGTGATTGCCATGATATTGTAAGGATTAACGCCACACTCATCTATCAGGTAGGCAGTCCTGTATGTAAGAACCCTGGTCTTGCCACTGCCGGCCCCCGCCAAAATAAGAAGCGGTCCCTCCGTGGTCAAAACGGCCTCCCTTTGCTGTTCATTCAACACATCTAAGTTCATCTGTTTTCCTCTCAATTCTCCAGTCTTTTACAGGCACACATACCATAAATCCAAAAATAATTTATTTATAGCATACCACAAACATATGTTTCACACAACCCAATATGAGAAAATTCAAAAAAAACTTGTCATATAGTTTTCAATACTATATAATAAAAGTCTGAGGTGATGATATGGAGAATGACGTTAAAGAATTTTTATCAGAATTATTAAAACAGCTTAAATCAATAGATTACATAAAGCCGGAGGATATACCAAATATTGATTTGTACATGGATCAGGTGACAACCTTCATGGACGAGCAGCTCGCTGCATCAAAGCGCTACGAAAGCGACAAAATCCTTACCAAGACAATGATAAACAACTATGCCAAAAACAATCTGCTCCCTTCTCCGGACAAGAAAAAGTATTCTAAGGAGCATGTGCTCACACTGCTTTTTATATATTATTTCAAAAATATATTGAGCATCAACGATATCCGCTCGATTCTTAATCCGCTTACCGAGAAGTATTTCGGCAATGATGACGGATTTACGATGCAGGATGTCTATACTGAGGTTTTCAGCTTAGAGGCGGAGGAATCTCAGAAGCTCCTAAAGGATCTCGGCAAGAAATACAAGATTGCCGGTGAGACATTTGAGGATTTTCCTGATGAGGATCAGAAATTTCTTCACACATTCAGCTTTATCTGCATGCTAAGCTTTGATGTCTACATCAAGAAAATGCTGATTGAGCGCATGATTGACAATCTAAATGAAGAAAAAGAGGCTTCTTCCCATGAAAATACACATTCAGGAAAAGAAAGTAAAAAAACAGGCTCAAAGTAATGAGCCTGTTTTTTCCCCCTATGATAAACTAATCCTCTTTGTCAGAGCCATCCTCCATGCGTGAAAAAACCATATCATATCCATCGTTGCCGTAGTTTAAGGATCTGTTCACACGGCTGATTGTGGCTGTGGAAGCCCCGGTCTTTTCTGCTATATCAAGATATGTCTTCTGCTCTCTAAGCATCTTTGCCACTTCAAATCTCTGTGATAGAGAAAAAAGCTCATTTACAGTACAAACATCCTCAAAAAATGTATAACACTCTGCTCTATCCTTGAGACACAAAATAGCATCAAACAAATGGTCTACTGCTTCTGTTTTAAGATTCTTGCTCATCGTGTTCTCCTTTTTCATGCGATTTATTTACTTTTAATTTTAACATATTAAAGTTTTAAAGTAAACAGCTTTCTTGCAATTAAATTATGATATGTTATACTAGTGTTACTATCGCCTAATAAATCAGAATGGAGTAAATTGAAAATGAAAAAAGTAGGATATTTCTTTTACACATTTGTCCCACTGCTTGCAGTTGAGGCAATTCAGACTATCGCCTTATTCTTTATGACGGGCATGGGGGTGTTTGGACAGGGTTTTGTCGGAAAGCTTGCTTTTCCGTCTGCAAACGTATCGGACCGCCTTGAACAGACATTTACCTCTGTAAATTTTAACATGATGATTATGGTCATCTATGCACTCATTACCATTGCGATTTTTGGCATGTGGTACTATGCCAGATACGAAGGTAATTTTCTTCCATCCCCTAAGAAAACCTTCAATCCCATGATGCTTGTGGCAATCGTCATACTCGTGCCGGGTACACAGTTTGCTGCCAATTTCATCGCTAACTTAACCGGCTACATCCGTCCCGACTGGCTGCAGCAGTACAATGAGCTTTTTGAGACATCAGGCATCACAGATACCACCTTTGTAACAGTACTTTATTCTGTAATACTGGCGCCAATCTGTGAGGAGCTTATATTCCGCGGTGTGACCATGCGCTGTGCCAGAAAGGCTTTGCCATTTGCACTTGCCAATCTGATGCAGGCTGCACTTTTCGGACTGTTCCATCTCAACTGGATTCAGGGCATATATGCCTTTGCGCTTGGCATAGTGCTCGGATATGTGTGCGAACACGGTGGCTCTATTTACTACTCTATGGTGCTTCATCTGCTTTTCAACCTTTGGGGCACACTTTCAGGATTTTTCCCTGATCCCGGTAATAGTGTAGTGGTCTTTGTGATTGTGATTGCTGTTACAATTGTTTCACTGGTGGTCGGATTTGTACTGTTTAACAAAGGACGAAGAAAGCTCCCCATAAATTCTACAGGAATATAGACACGCCCGCCAGACTTACTATCATCATAATCATGCCGGCAAGCAGTACTCCAAGCATGACAGCGGCAACTGTTGACTTGAAATCCATATCAAGGATACTTGCAGCAAGTGTTCCTGTCCATGCACCTGTTCCCGGAACAGGGATACCTACGAAAAGTAAAAGTGCAACAAACAGACCTTTTCCTGCCTTTGCCTGAAGCTTCTTGCCGCCCTTCTCTCCTTTTTCAAGGCAGAAGCTAAAGAACTTTCCAATGATTGGTTTGTCTGCTCCCCATATGAGCACCTTTCTTGCAAAAAGATAAATAATTGGTACCGGAAGCATATTTGCAATGATACAAACGATAAATGATGGCACTATCGGCAGCCCCATCACCTGCGAAACCGGTATTGCCCCTCTGAGCTCAAAGATAGGTACCATTGAAAGTAAAAAGATGTAAATATATTTTTTTAACATGAATAATTCTCCAAAAATTTAATTAGTGTATGCATCTGCTCATCGGTTCCTATGGATATTCGCAGATAGTCGTTGATTCGCTCAGGTGAGCTGAAATGTCTGACAAATATATTATCTGCCTTAAGGTCCTCAAAAAGCTTTGTTGCAGAAACATTTGCAGGCTTTGCAAATATAAAGTTGCTCTTTGAGTCACAGAATGTAAAGCCAAGTCTCTTAAGCTCTTTCTTTGTCCACTCACGTGTCTTTATGACCTTTGCTGTGGTCTCTTCAAAGTATGCTCTGTCTTTTACCGCTGCTGTAGCTGCTTCAATTGTGATTCTGTCCATTGTATATGAGTTGAACGAATATTTCACATCATTCAGATACTTGATAAGCACAGGACTTGCCATGGCAAAACCAACTCTTGAGCCTGCCAGCGAGCGTGATTTCGAGAATGTCTGTACCACTATGACATTATCATATTTGTCAATGAGTGGCAGCGCACTCTCCCCGCCAAAATCTACATATGCCTCATCTACTACGACAATTACATCCTGATTGTGCTCTATTATATCCTCTATCTCATCAAGAGGCATGAGCTTTCCTGTCGGAGCATTAGGGTTTGGAAATACTACTCCGCCGTTTGCCTTATAGTAATCTGACGGTACTATTGAAAAATCATCAGACAATGGAAGCTGCTCATAAGGGATTCGAAGCATATCTGCCCACACATCATAAAATGAATACGTAATGTCAGGAAACAGTATCGGCTTTTTTGAATTGAAAAAGGTCATGAAAATCATGGCAAGTACATCATCAGAGCCAACTCCGACAAACACCTTCGAGCTGTCTATCTTATAGAAATCCGCAATTGCATTTACCAGCTTATCAACCTTTGGGTCAGGATACAGTCTTAAATCATCTGTATTGAAATTACTTAAAACCTCCTTCACTCCCGGCGCTGGCGGATATGGATTCTCATTTGTATTTAACTTAATAACACAGGTATTCTTTGGCTGTTCTCCCGGTGTATAAGGTACAACCTTTCGAATGTTATTTTCCCAGTCTCTCATTCTTTTCCTCCAAATTTAATTATATGTCAGCCCATACATATTTACTGATCATTCAATTTTCTTTTCAAAAAACATGATATCAAACATAAAATCAGCGTTTTTATTCACTTTAAAATATGCACCCAAAAAAATGCTAACAATTTTACTTTACCTCATTTACTTATGTTTGTAAAGGTTGTATATTACACTTAATCATTATTTTATATATATTTTTTTATCTATTTTTAATCAAGGGGGATTATAAATAATGACTAGAAATAATTCAAAGGACCTCACTGTAGGTTCTCCTACCAGGCTCATTCTGGGCTTTTCCCTTCCGTTGCTTCTCGGAATGCTTTTCCAGCAGGTTTACAGCCTTATGGATACTATAATCGTCGGCCGTTTTCTAAGTGTTTCGGCCTTAGCCGCAGTCGGCTCTACCGGAAGCATCTGCTTTCTCATCATCGGCTTCTGCCAGGGTGTGTGTGCCGGCTTTTCGCTTCCAATAGCCCAGCGCTTTGGTGCCAAGGATGAAAAAGGACTTAAAAAATATGTAGGAAATGCAGGAATTGTGTCTGTAATTATCGCAATAACCATGACGGCACTCACTGTGCTTCTCTGCGGTCAGATTCTGACCTGGATGAATACGCCAGGCGACATCTACGACCTCGCCTACCAGTATCTGATTGTCATATTTGCTGGCATTCCTGCCACAATACTGTACAATCTGCTGTCAGGATATCTGAGATCTCTCGGCAACTCGGTCATACCTGTTATTTTCCTTATAATCGCGGCTGTTCTAAATATCGGTTTTGATTTACTTTTCATTCTGGTATTTAACATGGGCGTGTTTGGAGCGGCTTTTGCAACCGTACTGTCACAGTGTATATCAGGAGTGCTGTGCATCATTTACATAGCAAAAAAGGTACCTCTGCTGCATGTAAGCAGAAATGATTTGGAGCTTGACTCTTCATATGTCAGAAATCTGATGATCATGGGACTTCCTATGGGCTTTCAGTATTCGATAACCGCTATAGGCAGCGTCATACTGCAGACTGCCGTAAACGGCTTAGGCTCCATCGCAGTTGCCTCAATGACCGCTGCAAGCCGTATTTCAATGTTTGTGATGTGTCCATTTGACGCACTCGGCTCCACAATGGCCACCTACAGCGGACAAAATGTCGGCGCAGCCAAATTTAAACGTGTAAAGAAGGGGCTTATTTCAGCCTCAGTTATAGGATCGATCTATTCGGTTTTGATTTTTGTGGCACTGCTGTTTATAGCCAACTATCTGATTTACCTGTTTGTATCGCCAAGCGAAACAGAGGTTGTCGCACAGGCTCATCAGTTTCTGCTGACAAGTGCATTTTTCTACATACCGCTCGTTCTGGTAAACACAGTCCGTTTCACCATACAGGGCATGGGCTTTTCAGGTTTTGCAATGTTTGCAGGAGTAGCAGAAATGATTGCGCGTTCGCTCATCGGACTTGTATTTGTACCGATATTCGGCTTTTCTGCCGCCTGCTTTGCAAGCCCACTCGCATGGATTCTCGCAGATGCCTTCCTGGTGCCTGCATTCATCCACTGCCTGCATGAGCTACAAAAACGGTAAATTTATCTCACAGCCGAGGAAAGCACCGGCGGATCATACTATATATTGAGCTTTACGAAGCAGCTTAGAAGCAGTTAGAATTATGTCCATATACAACAATGCCCCAGCATGGACGCTGGGGCAAGGCGTTATGTGCCATGAACGGCACATAAAAGCCGGTTGTGTCATGGTCTAAACACCCTAAATCATAATTCTTACTGCTTCTTAGCTGCGTAGTACTTGCGAAATATATAGTATGGTTCGCCGGTGCTTTCCGCATTATAAAAAGATAATTGAAAATCTTATGCATTTACCGCATCTATAAATTTTCGGAACGCTGCACGTCCCTCATCAGTGCACTTGTACACTCCTGCACACTCAAGCACCTCTTTAAATACAAGTCCAATCTCCTCATTGATGATACCATCAATATTAGACTCATCAATCTTATCATACTTAGACATAAACTTAAGAGCCCAGTCAGCATGTGATGCAAGAGTCTCAGTCGAATGCAGATCCTTTCCTGTAAGGATTGCATCCCTAAGCTCTGCCATCTCACCTTTTAATCTGGCCGGAAGCACTGCAAGTCCCATTACCTCGATAAGTCCGATATTCTCCTTCTTTATGTGATGAAGGTGGGCATGCGGATGATATACGCCAAGCGGATGCTCCTCTGTTGTGATGTTGTTTCTGAGCACAAGGTCAAGCTCATAGTCTCCGTCACGACGTCTTGCTATAGGTGTGATAGTGTTGTGTGGCTCTCCATCTGTCTCTGCAAAAATAAATGCTTCTTCATCTGTATAGCCTCTCCATGCAAGAAGAATCTTATCTGCAAGGTCAATAAGCCTATCCCTGTCTGCTGACTTGATTCTGATAACAGACATAGGCCATTTTACGATACCTGCCTCAACATCCTCGTAGCCCTTGAATGTGATTTCTTTCTCTATCGGAGCCTTTGCCATAGCGAAGGTATAGTGTCCGCCCTGGAAATGGTCGTGACTTAGGATAGAGCCTCCAACGATTGGCAGATCTGCATTTGAGCCTACAAAATAGTGTGGAAACTGTGTCACAAAATCAAGCAGCTTTCCAAATGTGGCACGCTCGATTTTCATCGGTGTATGCTTTGAATTGAACACGATACAGTGCTCATTGTAGTATACATATGGTGAGTACTGGAAAAACCACTGGCTGTTGTTTATTGTAACAGGGATAATTCTGTGGTTTTCTCTTGCAGGATGGTTTACGCGACCTGCATAGCCCTCATTTTCCTTACAAAGCTGGCACTTTGGGTATGCACTCTGCTTTGCATTTTTAGCGGCAGCAATTGCCTTTGGATCCTTCTCTGGCTTTGAGAGATTGATTGTCACATCAAGTGTGCCATACTCTGTGTCTGTAGTCCATTTCATATCCTTCTTTATGCGCTGTCTTCTGATATAATTGCTGTCACAGCTTAATTTGTAAAAATAATCGGTTGCCGCAAGTGAAGACTGATTGTCGTATAAATCCTTAAAGCGAGCTCTGATCACGCTTGGTGCATTTACCAGGCAGCCCATCAGCTTTGTATCAAAAAGATCCTTGTATACAATGCTGTTTTCTTTCATGATGCCATTGTCATATGCGTATATCATCATATCCTCGAGTATACCCTCAAGCTTCTCCTCTGCCTCTTCCTGTGTCCATGCCGGCTGAGCCTCGACCTTTTCAAATGTCTCGTCCTCGATGTCGTCCACTCCGAGTACCTCGAGAAGTCTGTTTACTGTGTATACCTCATCAGCAGGGTCAACAAGTCCTGTTGTAAGACCATATTTTACTAATTCTAATATTCTCTCCTGAATCATGTCATGCTCCTTAATCATTGTCGGGAAAAACCTATTTATCCGTTACTGTTATTTCATATTGCTAATTTTATGCCAGACGGCTAGGTCCGTCTCCGATTGAAACAACATAAAACTCAGGTGTCTTTCCAACCTTCTCTTCATAGGCCTTTGTCAGGTTTGCCTTAAACTGATCAATAGCCTCGTCCTTTACTATGCTGACTGTGCAGCCGCCAAAGCCGCCGCCTGTGATTCGTGATCCGATAACACCCGGAATCTTCCATGCCTCATCAACAAGTACGTCAACCTCAGGACATGATGTCTCATAATCATCACGAAGTGATACATGTGAATCATTCATAAGCTTTCCAAATGTCTCAATATCATTTTCCTTCAATGCCTTAACAGCCTTGATGGTACGCTGGTTCTCATAAACCGCATGCTTGCCTCTCTTACGTGCAACCTCTTCCTTAATCGCATCCTTATGAGCCTCGAACTCTTCATCTGTCAGGTCACCGAGAGTCTTGATGTCACATACTGTCTGTAAATCCTTAAGAGCCTGTGCACTCTCATTTCTTCTGTCATTGTAAGCACTTGTTACAAGGCTGTGCTTAACCATGCTGTTTGTAACCACGATCTTTGCACCGTCCAAAACGATTGGTGCATACTCAAAATCAAGAGTATTGCAGTCAAGGAAAATTGCATTGTCCTTTTTGCCCATTGCAGATGCAAACTGGTCCATGATACCGCAATTACAGCCGTTGTAGTTATTCTCTGAATACTGACCGATAAGTGCAATATCCTGATTTGTCACGTCAAAGCCATAAATATCCTTTAACATATATCCTGTAACCACCTCAAGAGATGCTGATGAAGAAAGTCCTGAGCCGTTTGGAATATTTCCGAATAAAACAATATCAAGACCGCTTTCAAGCTTCATTCCGCGTCCCTCGAAGGCCCACATAACGCCCATTGGATAGTTTATCCAAAGTCCGTCCGGATCAGGTGTAAACTCATCAAGTGATGACTCAACCACACCCAGATTGTCAAAATTCATAGAGTAGAAACGAAGCTTCCTGTCATCGCGCTTTCTTGCTGCCATATATGTACCGATGGTCAGTGCACAAGGGAACACATGTCCTCCATTGTAGTCAGTGTGCTCACCGATCAGATTTACACGTCCCGGAGCAAAATATACTCTGATATCCCCATCTGCTCCAAAAAGCTCCTTGAATTTGTCTAATACGTTCTGCTGTATCATTTTTTCTTCTCCTTTGCTGATTGTATTTGCGTTAAATTGATAGTTAAAATATTTCGTTTTTTCTTTATAACTCTATTATAACTGCACATTTTTACATTGCAATACATCCGACTGAAAATGCAACATAACAAATCAAATCATGCAACAAAATTACATATGTTATTATTTTATTTTTTAAAATTCTTAATAACATCAAGTGCCGGCAGCACATTTCCATCATAGTCAAAAAGTGCCTGGTTTGCCCACTCATTGCCGCATGGTCCCGGATCATTCATGTACTTAAGTGAAGCAGGTGTAGCCCAGCCTGAGCCCGGTACAGGAATCCACGCAGGCTCCCACCAGAAAAATCCTTTTCCGTGGTCATCCACCACATTTGCCACCCTGTTTAAGAAATCCTTTGTAAAGTCAGCCTGACCCTCAATAGTCATAGGATAATCTATCTTCTCAACAAGCTCTGGTTTTGTCGCATAACCCTTGCGCTCAGAATCAGCAAGCTTCTCGTACTCCTGATAGCTGTCCATTGTAAAACCCATGGATACCTCAGCGATGATAAGGTCCTTATTGAAACGCTTTGCAATATCGTTCATATTGAACTCAAGCTGTTCGAGAGAGCCGTGCCAGAAAGGATAGTATGACAATCCGATATACTCAAACTCCTCTCCTCTTTCGATGAAGTTTGTAAACCATCTGACATAAAGCTCATTGTTTCCACCATTATCGAGGTGAATCATAATCGGAATATCAGCATTTACTTTGCGGCAGGCACGTATTCCGGCATTCACAAATTTTGCTATATTATCGTAGTTAGGTACATTTCCCTCAGGCCACAAAAGTCCGTTTGAAAGCTCATTACCTACCTGAATCATTGTGACATTTACACCTGCCTCAATAATCTTTGTCAGATTTTCAAGTGTAAAATCATATACAGCCTGCTCCAGCTCGTCCACACCGAAATTCTTCCATGCCTTTGGCTTAATCTGCTTTCCCGGATCTGCCCAGAAATCACTGTAGTGGAAATTCAAAAGCACTCCAAAGCCTGCATCTGTAACCTTTTTTCCGATAGCGATAGTCTCAGCCAGGTCATTGTTCCCCGCACCGTAAGGCTCACCATCCTCTGATTTTGGATCATTCCACAGTCGAATGCGGATTGTGTCAACATCATGCTCCTTCATGATGTCAAGAATATCCTTCTCCTTTCCATCCTCGTAGTATTTTGCTCCGCAGCGTTCCAACTCGAGCAAGGTCGATAAATCCATACCCTTAATAAATTTTGACATTTTAATTCTCCTTAATTCTTATATAATTTATTCTTATATCATTTATCCTTATATCATTTATTTACACCATGAGAGCAGTCCCAGTAGTAGTCCCTGCTCTCAAAATGCATAATAATATTCCTGACAACCTTAAAATGCTAGATTCCGCGGAAACAGAATGTGAATTTTATTTTCTCTGAGGCATCAAGCAGGTACTCCGGATGAGTATGTGAGCCCCAGCTGTCGTCTCCGCCTACACCCATCTGCTTCTTTGCCACACGGACAACAGTATAGTGTACAGGTGGAAGCTCGAAATGATGCGCTGCATTTTCCAGCTCATGTGGTGTATATGGCAGTGCCGAGAACGAAAGCTCATCACCAAAGAACAGCATGCCTCTGCCCTTCTTATCCATTACCTTTGCATATCTTACTCTGCACTTGTTGCCGCTCTCCTGCGGAACGAGGTACTCGGCAATGTTGTCTGCCACTTTATTCTCGTATACACCATACTTTCCGCCATGCTGTCTGTCCTCGTATGTCTCCTGTGGTCCGAGTCCATACCATTTCACTGTATCATAATCGGCATCCAGTTTGAACATCATGCCAAACTCCGGCATATCGCCAAGTTCCTTTACAGGATCATATGACAGAGTTGTCTCGATTGTTCCATCACCAAACACTCTGTATGTCACCTCGCATGAGCTCTGCGGTGTGGTAGGCATGAAATAAGTGTATGTGATGGCGATATTGTTATCATTTTTTTCTACCCTTGGTGATGTATCTGCAAAGCGCTGATTCTGTCTGGTGGTCACATACATGCTGGCAATCTTCCACTGTGCATAGCGCTGTGGCATCATGTTGCCGGAATCATTGTTGGTAGGTGTTCTCCAGAAATTCGGCAGTGGGATAGTATTTGGAAGCATCTCGACGCCACCGTATACATATGAAACCATTCCCAGATTCATTCTTGAGAAAAGTGCCTTAAAGTTCTCACCTCTTACAAGGATATTTCCGTTTCCAACAACAAGCTCAACTGATTTGTCGCATGAATACTCACTTACAGGCTTCTTTATCATATGCTGTCCGAATGCAATCTCATATCCGGCCTTTTCCCATATGGTGTTTTCCTTTAATACAAATGATACCACAATACAGTACTCTTTTTCCACATCTATCATGGAATTTTTAAGAGTCACCGGCACCTCATAGCTTGCCCTATCCATCGGTGGAACAGATATCTGAAGCCTGGTCCTGTAGACCTCCTCACCGTCTGCAAGAAGAATGGCAAAAGCATCAAAAACCGATGTATTTACAAAGAGATTTTTGTTTGTGACTGTAAAGATGTAGTCGCTGTCAAAATCAACCGAGATATTCTGATAATTGAACTTCACCTCCTGCATCTTTGGAGAAGCCTCTCTCTCTCCGCCGTAGCAGATGCCGTTTCCGCTGAAATCTCCATCTGTAGGCCTGTCGCCGAAATCTCCGCCATATGTGAGGAACCACTTGCCGTATCTGTCCTTTTTGTAGATTGACTGGTCAATATAATCCCAGATAAATCCGCCCTGATATCTAGGCTCGCGGTCTGTAAGCTCTGTATATTTGTGCATAGCACCGCAGGAATTTCCCATTGCATGTGTATATTCGCAGCAGATAAACGGTTTCTCAGGATGCTCTGCCAGGAATTTTTCAATGCCTGCAACCGGAGTATACATCTGGCTTTCCATGTCGCTTGTGTCATTATAGCTTCTATCGCTAAATACTCCCTCATAATGCACCAGACGATGCTTATCAAGCTGTCTGAAAAGCTGTGACATCTCATATATGGTCTTGCCGCCAAACGACTCATTGCCGCATGACCAGATAAGGATTGCCGGATGATTTTTATCCCTCTGATAGCATGAGTTGGCACGGTCCAGCATCATTTCTCTCCACTGTGGCTTGTCCTTTGGCACAACAAAGTCAAGGTCAACATAGCCCTTATTATATGCCTCCCATGTGCCATGACTCTCAAGATTGTTCTCAGCAATCATATAAATTCCATAAATATCGCAAAGCTTATAGAGCATGGAATCATCAGGATAGTGGCTTGTTCTTATAGCATTGATATTGTTCTTTTTCATTGTGACAATATCCTTTATCACCTCATCACGGTTTGGCACACGCCCTGTTATTGAGCTGAACTCATGGCGGTTTACACCCTTAAATACAATACGCTTACCATTTAGCTTCATGAGTCCGTCTACCATCTCAAATCTTCTGAAGCCTGCCAGCTGGCTGATAAACTCAGTCTCATTTCCATGCGTATCTTTAACTATAATTTTAACCTCATACAGATTCGGCTTTTCAGCGCTCCATAACAGAGGGTTTTTCACATTACATGAGCCCTCGCAGATTTCCTTATTCCTAAGCTCTATGTCAAACTCTTCCAATAAAAGTTTTGCCCTGTCATATTTTTCCACAGACAAATCGCCCAGCTCATAAAGCTTTACACTTGCAATACCATCACCATCTGCCTTTATTGACACACTAAGTGTGCCCTCGTCAAAGGTATCATTAAGTGTAGGAACAACTGACAGATCCTCCACATGTGCACAAGGAACGGCATACAAAAATACATCTCTGAAAATGCCTGAAAATCTGTAAAAATCCTGATCCTCACACCAGCTGCTTGATGTCCATTTCCATACCCTGACCGCAAGCTTGTTCTCACCCTCGACAATATAATCAGTCAGCTCGAAATCAGACGGATCAAATGTGTCCTCACTGTAGCCGACATAGTGTCCATTCAGCCAGAGTGCAAAACCGCTCTCCACTCCTTGGAACGAAATACACACCCTCTTGTTCTTCATATTCTCAGGGATTGTGAAATACTTCACATAGCTTGCAACCGGATTAAAAATCTCAGGTACCTCGCCCGGCTTTATAGACTCGTCAGCCTCCCACGGATATGTGGTATTCGTATAGATTGGCACGTCATAGCCTTCCATCTGGATATGTGCCGGAACCCTGATTTCATCCCAGCCTTTGCAATCATAGTCAGCTGCCTCAAAGCCACAAGGAGCCAGGGACTGATTCTTCGCATATGCAAACTTCCATAAGCCGTTCATATCATATCTCAGGCTTGATTTTCCTTTAATTTTCTCCAGTTCATTTTTATAGCACACATGATCCGAATGAGCCGCAAGTCTGTTCTGCTCAAATATTTCCGGATTCTTAATGATATTTGAATCAAAATTACTCATATTTTTTACACTCCTATCTACTGTATTTATTATTTGATACATGTCTGTTTTAAACACAAAGCCTCTTATAAGACGAAGGCAAATAATAAACATTATTTGCCTTCTTGATTTTTAACAATATTATTTTACTTTTATTTAACAGATCCTGTAATTCCCTCTGCAAACTGCTTCTGAAGTACAAAGAATACTATCATTGTAGGGATGGAGCAGAAAAGAACGCCCATCATCAGTACACCGTAATCTACTGTATATCCTGCTGCGAGGTTTGCAATAAGCATTGGCATTGTGATAGCATCAGGCTTATTGAGGATTACCTTTGGCCACAGGTATGAGTTCCATGCATTCATGAATGTGATAACTGCAGCTGCTGCATATGTTGATTTCTGTACAGGCATATACATCTTAAAGAAAATACCAATCTCACTGAGTCCGTCAATTCGTGCCGCCTCCATTATATCGACTGGGAAGTTTCTCGAATTCTGTCTGAACATCATGATGAGGAACGGCGTTGAAATAGCCGGGAGCATGAAGCCCCATACCGTATTTATAAAGCCGAGCTTTGACATCATCTTGAACAGAGGAATAAGTGTAGCTACCTGCGGAATCATCATGGCAAGAAGTAAAACTGAGAACAGCTTATCCTTTGCCTTGTCATGATAGAGCTCAAAGCCGTAACCGGCAAGTGAGCAGACAAGCAGTGCTATAATTGTCTGAACTGTTGCATTGATAAGTGAGTTTTTCATTCCAAGTGCAACGTTCTGTGATGCAAACAGTTTCTTTAAGTTCTCAAGGGCATAGCCACCAAATGCAATTCTACCTCTTGCAATGTCAATAGACTTGTTGGTCGCTGCCGATATCATCCAGAAAAACGGAAATACTGAGATGAACGAAACTATTACAAGAAAAATGTATGAAGGTATAAGCCTTTTTTGTATTGATGATCCATGTTTTTTCTTAGTCACGCTTGTCACCTACTTTCAGATTGATAAATGCCAGTATAGCAACCATGATGAATACGATAACAGACATTGCTGATGCATATCCAAAGTTTGCAACACCTTCACCAAACGAGCCGTTATAGATATAATGTGACATGGTGATTGTCGCATTTGCAGGTCCACCCTTTGTCAGGTTTACAGACTCATCGAAGAGCTGTAATGTACCGTTTATTGACATGATGGTTGTCATAACAATTGTAGGTCTAAGAAGAGGAACCGTGATAGACCAGAAGGTCCTCCAGCCGCTCGCTCCATCTATCTTTGCCGCCTCGTAAACAGAATACTCGATATTCTGCAGACCAGCTAAAAAGAACACCATATTATATCCTGTCCATCTCCAGATAAGAGCTACTATGATAATAATCTTAGCGCTCCAGCCTGTACCGAGGAAGTTAAAGTTGCTCTCTAATATTCCAAGTTTAACAAGGATTGTATTGATAAGTCCCTGTGTTGCAAAAAGCGATTTAAAAATCAATGCATATGATACGAGTGATGTTGCACATGGTAAAAATACACATGTACGGAAAAGTCCTTTAAATTTAAGATGCTTGTTGTTAAGTAACTGTGCTAGTAAAATTGCCAGTACAAGCATGATTGGCACTTCGATAATTAAATATAAGAATGTGTTTCCGATAGATCTCTTGAAAACCGCATCCTGAAACATTCTTGTGTAATTGTAGGCAAATGGATTAGCCCACTGCATATTTGCACTTGAACCGGTTTTAAATGATGTAATAACAGCCTGGATTATAGGCCAGAAGCTCATTATGAAAATGAGTATTGTAGCCGGAGCCAGATAAATCCAGCCGGCAGCCTTTTGTTTACCGGTTATGCTCATTCCTTTTTTCTTATTCTTCACTGTAAAGGCCTCCTAACTATAAGTCTTTGAGAAAAAACAGGGAGCCATTTAATGGCTCCCTGTACATTTGCCATCAAGCTAACAGATTAAAGTCCCATTGTGAATTTAAGGTCATCCTCTGCTGTCTTTATCTCTGAATCGATATCTGCACCGTTCTGATTAATATTTATAAGTGCTGTAGCAAGCTTCTTACGTGCATCGTAATGGAAATCACTCTGCTCGATTGTCTTAACATTTGCACCCATCTCAACGATCTTAGCGTAAATTGGCTGGTTGTTGAAGTACTCAACGCCCTCGTTGTAAACCTCAGACTTGCCTGCAGGTGTATATGTAGTGATAACACCACCATTCTTAAGAGCATTGTCATATGTCTCAGATACACCCTTGTCTGTATAAGATCCGCCACCGAATGTATATGCTAAGAATTTCTTAGCAAGGTCTGTCTGCTTGCAGTTGCTTGTGATGTAAAGTGAAGAACCACCGTTTGATGCATAGCCTTCACCACCCTCAAGTGTTGGAAGAGATGTAATCTCCCACTTTCCACTGTTGTCTGTAACCTTCTCAATTGTAGGAATGATCCAGTTTCCGTTCATAACACCTGCAACCATGTCTCCCTGAATAGCCTGATCTGTGTAATCTGACCAGTTATTTGCAAGGTAAAGAACATTGTTGTCGATCATATCCTTAAGTACCTGCATGATTTCTTTCAATTTAGCGTTGTCTACAAAGTTTGGCTTGCCATCCTTAAACTGTGACTCGCCCTCTGCCTGAAGCATCATGTAGAATAAATCATTTCCGTCGCCGTCCATGCAAAGTAAGTATTTTCCTGTCTTCTCGTATACTTTCTTACCTACCTCGATGAAATCCTTCCAAGAAATACCTGTCATATCATCGATTGTGTATCCTGCCTGCTCAAGAAGATCTGTTCTGTAAGCAAAGATAACTGTTCCGTTATCAACAGGGAATCCAAAGTGCTCTCCGTCGATTGTAGAGAATGATAATTTCTCCTGGCTGAAATCATCCCACTTAACATCTGCATCATTTGCTGATACCCATGCATCAGGATAATTTGTATGGTACTGCTGGAAGTAGTGATCCTGGAATAATACGATGTCAGGAAGTGTGCTGTAATCTCCTGCTGAACCTGCTGTTGTAATTGCTGTCTCAATATCAGATGACTGTGACTGCTCCTCAATATTGAGTACAAAATCAGGATCTACATTTTTCTTGTAATCCTCTGCTGCTGCTTTGAGTGCCGGGATATTGAAGTTTGCATCCCAAGCCCATGCTGTAAGTGTATGACCGTCATCTACGGTCTCTACCTTCTTACCTGTCTTTTCTGTGCCATCTCCTGATGAAGATGAGTCTCCACATCCGGCTGCAAGTGAGGCAACCATTGTTGTTACGAGTAATAATGAAACTACTTTCTTTTTCATTTTTCTTCCTCCCTAATAAAAATGATGTTTTTGCAATACTCCGTTCATAATTCATTCATAATCATATTATTTAAATTGGGCATTTTGACTACGAATGTTTGTCCGTTTCTTGATTACATAGTCATTATAACCATATATAGTACTTTTGTGTTAACATATTCCACACAATTATATGCATATTCAATCATAAATGTACAAAATTATACGAAAACATGTATTTTCTACCATCCCTTTAGTGCAGATATCCTAAAATTGAGTAGTTTATGCTCATAATTTTCAGGATTTATCTTCCACTGATATGGCGAAGTGTCCAAAAATTTGCGGAAATTACGGTTAAAAGTTGACTGTGTTGTGAATCCACATTTTTGTGCAATAAGCTCCATAGGCTCATTTGTTTTTTTCATAAGCTCGCATGCCTTCTGTACTCTTATCAGATTCAGATACTCCATAGGCGGCATATTGATATATGATTCAAACAGTCTCCTGAAATGAGTCTCACTCATATTGCACAGTGACGAAAGCTCCCCTGCCTTTATTGTTTCACTGTAATGCTTATTCATATAGTCAAGCGCCGTGGCTATCTGTGACATATTAGTGCCCTTTACGACATCATTATCTTCCTCCGGCAGCTCATCATACTTGCGCAGCAATTCAATTACAATTTCCTGCACAAGAAGCTTTATTGTTCTCTGGGAATATTCCTTGTGCTCATTAGTTTCCCTAATGATGGAATTTATATATCCGGCCACAACCGGGCTTTGGTATACATTGGTCATAAATGCTTTTTTTGAGATGGTCGAAACTGCATCATTCTGGAATACCGCATTGTTTGGAAACATTTCTTCTATCAAAGAGCGCAGGTCAATGAAAATATACTCCCAGAAATTTACCACCTCACCATAGCTGACTGTAACATGCGGAAAATTCTCAGGTATAAATGTGATATCGCCGTCATGATACTGGTAAATATCCTCATCCAGATACATATTTCCATCTCCCTCGCGGCAGATGCCGATTTCAAGCAGATTATGGAAATGCAGGTGTAATTCATCATGACCATACACTCTCTTCCATGATTCTCCACACAGCACAAGTGCAGATTCTCCCTGTGGCAGCTCATAAAATCTGAATTCCATCGTGTCTTTTTTTCTTTTCGCCATATATACTCTCCTTTGTAGCAAAATGCAAAATACGCTGCTGCTATTATAGCAGCAGCGCACCAATCACTACTTTAATCAAAATCGAACTTGTCGAATCTCTTGTACATAGCCTTGTACTTCTTGCGGACATCCTCGTTGCCCTGAAGCACCTCTTCCTCTGTGCCTCTGAACTGACAGCGGATGCAGCTATAAATACCTGTTTCCTTATTATAGAACATATCAATATCAAGATCCCTCATAAAACATAAAGGACATCTGTAATTTAATTTGCCTTTTCCAAGTTGAGCCATGTTGCAAATACCTCCTTGTCTTTAATCTGTTTCTTGTAACCAAGCTTGAACATTGGAGAGAATGCATATCCTTCCTCAATGTATCCCTCTGCCTTTGCAGATGGTGTGAGTGAAACCTTTGTCTGAATTGCAGGAATTACTGCGCTTACTGCAGTTGCTCCGTCAAGCTTTGCATCACGACACTTGTACTCATAATTGATGCTCTGTGGGTTTTCTCCCTCACATGTAAGTGTGATGCCTGTCATATCCTCTGGATACTCTGTTGTGCCGTAGCATGCTGTGATATACTCATCGAGATAAACCTCTGCATCTGGATCACTCATGCTAAGGATATTACGCTCAATCTTGATGTTTGATGAGCCCTCCTCAAAGTATTCCTTTGTCTGAAGAGTAAGCTTAACATCATAAAACTCAATATCTACAGGATCAAGTGTAAGGATTCTTGTCTTCTTGCCATCAATAACTTCCTCTGAAAAATGGCTGTGTGTAGGACAGAGACACAGGTCAACCTCCTCACCGTTGTGTGAAAGCTTGGCACTTCTTACTGTTCCTGCTCCTGCATAGTGTGTAAAGTATCCTGCTCTGTATTTCTCCTGAATAAGGAATGGATAAGATGCATCCTGTACATGCTTTGTTCCGATTCCTACCGGCCACTCAAGCTTTGCAACGTATGGACGAAGGTCTACGATTGCTCCACCCTGATCCATATTTACGCATGCTCTCATGTATGGGTCACAGTACCAGAAGAGCTGCTTGTCTGAGCCGTAAAGGATATCTCTCCATGGTGCACACTCAGGCTCATTGTAGTTACCTGCATTGACACCCTTCTTCTCTCTGAAGTAATCAGCGAACTCTGACATTGTCATGTCAATGAGCTTACCCTCTTTCTTTAACTTGCCATAGTAATTACAGCCGTCTGTGTATGACTTTAAGAGAAGCTCATATGGCTGCTCCCAGCGTCCCATCTTGTTCATCCAGCCAGGTCCTACGAACATCATGTTGTATGAATATCCGTTATTGTATTTTGCAAGGTCTCTGTACTGGTCGATGAGGTTGTAAAGATATGGATACTCCCATGTCTTTGTATCATAAATCATTCCACGAAGCACATTCTGTGGATGTGTTCCGAAGTTTGAGCCGTTTCCGTCATAGCATGCAATAAGGTCACGTGAGAGATGTGGAATTGCCACGATTCCGCTATCCTCTTCCTTATTTGCTGCTGGCGCATGTGTGTTCTGCTTTGATGGAATCCATGGTGCCCATGGGCCTCCGTCGAAGAGTGTGTACCATGAGTTGTTACATGTGTGGTATGCCTTAGGACCCTCCTCCCAGCATGTTGCAACTGCACATTTTACCATTGGGTATTTTTCTTTGATGTAGTTTGTAAGGTCTGCATCCATATAGTATGAGCCTGTTGACTCAGGATAGAAACCGAATCTGTCATGGAATTTCTCGAAAACATCGTTTACGATAGCTTTCTTGTCCTCCATTGAGAACATCCAGATACAGAAATCCTTAGTCTTATACTTCTCTCTAAACTCCTCACATGGAAGTCCAAGGAGTGAAAGTGCTATCTCATCACCGTATTTCTCGTGATCCTGCTTTGCAAGCTCTACTGCCTCATCATTAAAAAGTGAAGCATATGTCATCTGGATTGTGGTTTTTAGTCCCGCCTCATGTGCAAGTCTCTGCTGTGTCTTAAAGATGTCGAGTGACTCTGTGATAAGCTTCTTATCTCCAATATCCTCTTCTTTTCCCTGTCCTGTCACTGTTGCTGAGTACTCAGGCACCATCTCAGGGCGGTGAATGATGTTAACAATAAATTTGTCCATCCGTTGTTTCCTCCATTTGCTTGTAATTTAATTTATTTCTTAGGTGCGTTTTTCGCGCAACCGTTTGTTCTAAACTTAGTATATTACAGTATTATGATTATGTCAATGTGCAATTTCGACATTTTTTAGCTTTTGTTTTCAAGCATTTTTCACAAAAGAGGGATTAGGTGCGCGTTTTTACGCGCAACTTTTGCGCATCGGTTGCAGGTCTGTACAAAAGCCGGGGACTGTCGGGGAGACACGCACTTTCGCCCTCGCTACGCTTCGCGGCTAAGATTCTGCACGAAATTATGCTCTTAGGTTTTCTATGCACGACGAAACCGTCGAAACTTATACAAATGTATATGCTAGATGGTTTGCTATAATCTCACAGTTTATAGTTACTGCTTCATTGTGTACGCTTTGGTGGTTACAAATGACACGCTACTCACAAGTTCTAGTACACTCCACAGTAGTTAATTCTCGACTAAGCCATCAATACATGTCTATAAGCCTCATTTTTTTAGCTGTTTTGGGATTTATAGTGATTTCAGCTACTTTTTGCCGGGTCTTTGCTGGCTTTTGTGCTGAGTTTGGGTGCTGTTTTGGTGATTTCTGCAGTTTCAGCTACTTTTTCTCGGCCTTTCTCCGGCTTTATGGCTGGGTTTGGGGTGCTGTTTTTGGGTTTTTTGCAGTTTCAGCTACTTTTTCTCGGCTTTTCTCCGGCTTTATGGCTGGGGTTAGGGTGCTGTTTTTGGTTTTTTGCAGTTTCAGCTACTTTTTTCTGGCTTTTCTCCGGCTTTTGAGCTGGGTTTGGGGTGCTGTTTTGGTGATTTCTGCAGTTTCAGCTACTTTTTGCGAGGCTTCTGGCATAATGGTGGAAGTCCAACACCATAAATTAACAACAACATATTGAAAAAACCACTTGTGTCCTTTAATGTATTAACTGCGAAGAAAAACACAAAAGGAGTATTCAAAAGTGTCCTTAATGTCAAGAACACAGTTATAAAAAATTGTAATCTTTACTCTGATAAGAATGGAGTTAAACATATTCGTATCAAAGCAAGACCTAATAAATGGCCAGAGAACGACTGCCCATTCTGCCATAAATCATGCCCTGTTTATGATAAACATTCCAGCAGATCAACTATCTGGAGAGGTCTGGACTGGGGTGGCATTCTGGTTGAAGTTGAATACCAGACACATCGTATCATCTGCCCTGAACATGGGGTATCTGCTGCCGAAGTTCCATGGGCATATCCGGGTAGTAGATTTACCAAAGATTTCGACCTTACCGTTGCATGGTTTGCATCCTATCTTCCAAGAAGCACCACATCATACTTCATGAGAGTGGACTGGGAAACCGTAGGCCGCTGTGTCAATCGCACTCTTCATAATTTAGAACCAGAGCGTTCAAGAATACTTGATGGCCTGGTTAATATCGGCATTGATGAAACCAGTTATAAAAAGGGTCACAAGTACATCACAGTAATCGTTAATCACGATATTAACACAGTTGTATGGGCATCGGAAGATCATGGTAAATCTGTCCTTGAAAAGTTTTATAAACAGCTGACTCCGGAGCAACTATCCAGTTTCAAGGTTGTTACTGGCGATGGTGCCAGATGGATCACAGATTGTGTAAATGAATACACTCCTAACTGCGCACGCTGCGTTGATTCCTTTCATGTGGTCGAGTGGGCTATGGCAGCTCTCGATGAAGTCAGAAAAGATATCTGGCATGATGCTTACAGTGAATATAAGCAAGTCAAAAAAGATAATCCACATGGCAAGTGGCGTCCTAAAAAGGATGATCCTGAATTTGCTATTGTAAAAGCAGCTAAAGCTAAGGCGGATGAGATAAAAGGCTCTGCTTACGCATTGGGAACAGCTCCGGTTATTACTAAAGCTTACAAACGTAGATGAAGCTGAGGATGCACTCCTGCTAAAGCGCATGTGTCCCCTCAGTCCCCGGCTTACGTACCTTACGTTGTGGCAGAAATTTAAATAAATGTTTTTAATCTTGCGCTTATTATGTTATGATTAAAGTGAATGAAATATTATTGAAATTCAGTAAAACAGGCAGGTGAATTATGATTAAAATAGCATTCTTTGATGTGGATGGCACCCTGCTTCGGCTGGGGCATAAAGAATTATCAGCAAACACTGCTGCTGCACTTAGGCAGCTCCACCAAAATGGCATCATCCTTTGTATGGCTACCGGAAGAAGCTACACAGGTGTGCCTCATTTTGATGGAATTGATTTTGATGTCCTGCTCACCTTTAACGGCTCATTCGTCACCAAAGGCAATGATATCATCTTCAAAAATCCTATTAATGAGCACGACAAATATCAGATAATTTCCAATCTAAAGCAAATGAACCGCGCCATTGCAATCAGCAACGAGCATATGATTGTCACAAACGGTACCGACCCTGATTTAGAGCAGTACTTTGCCTTTGGCAGTGAAAAGCTTAAAATTGCTGACAATTTTGACGACATAAGCAGGACTGATATATATCAGATTATGTGCTCATGCCAAAAAGATGAGCACTCACAGATTCTATCCGGTGCGCCCCACTCACAGATAACTGCATGGTGGGATAAGGCCGTTGATATTATTCCGCTTAACAGTGGCAAAGGCAATGCTGTTGCTGCAGTGCTTAGGCATTATGGCTTCTCAAAGGATGAAGCAATTGCTTTCGGTGACGGACATAACGATATTGAAATGCTTGAGGCCGTAGGCATGGGTATTGCCATGGGCAATGCAAAGGACGAAGTCAAGGCTAAGGCTGATTTTGTATGCAAATCGGTTGAGGATGATGGAATATATCATTACTGTATTGAAAACAAACTGATTTTTTAGAGAAATATACTTATGAACATAGACAACAATTTACGACACCTACTCGAAAACGAAACAAAAATACATCTCGCGGAAATCCGCTTTCTCTACCAGAAGCTCGACAGACAGCTTGGACTTAACGGTGCAAGGGTTCCTATCACCTTTGGCTTTGATACTGACAGGCTCGGTGCATACACTCCGGACTTTGGGCAGGATGAAGAAGAATTTCATTTTTCGCTGCTTTTCATCGGCTACTGTGTGGCAAAGCCCTTGTCAAAGGATGACAGGATGGATTTATATAAGCATGAATATGCCCACTATATGCAGTACAATATGGACATCCCGGACAAATACAACTGGCAGCCCGGCATCCACGGAAGTGCGTGGAAATACTGCTGCTCACTTATCGGAGCAGCTCCCACTCCTTACTACAAAGCCGGTGAAGGACTTATTAAGCACGATTATGATAAGGTTCTCAAAAAGAAAATTAATGACAAGAGTATTCCTATCCGCGACACATATTCACGCGAGCAGGAATACCGCAAAAAGAAAAACAGTACTGTAAAATTTAATATCAATGACGATGTCAATCATCCAAAGTTCGGCAAGGGCACCATTGAACATATCGAGCAGCTCGAAGGCTCAGTTCGGCTGCATGTCAGATTCGGTGAAGATCTTAAGAAAATTGATCAGAAATGGCTGCTTCAGGCCGGCCTTAAGAAGGCCGGCCCCCGATTCTAACTATATCTTATATTTTTGTTTGTAACTATTTAAGTCACATTGAGAACAAGAAAATCTACAGCTCAATTGCAATCGTATATGACTTCTCAAATTTCTCACCCTGTGCCAGCGAATTACCATACTCCCTGTCCTTTAATTCTCCGGCAAAGCCTGCTCTGTCGCATCGGCCGTACCACGGCTCAATACAGATAAACGGTGCTCCCATTCCTGCCGGTGACCACAGACCAAATAAAGGCGCATCAAAGGACACCGTAAGGTATGGCTTCTTATCCGGTGTACACAGGCTCACCCTTGAAGCCTGTCTGTTTTCTATTATGAGCGCATCCTTATCAAACATATGCTCATCTATCTGACAGTATCCATCCACATCCACATTAAGCAGATTGTCCTCCTTATCTAAAAGTCCTCCGTCACAGATAAGTCCATAGGTGATTGCTTTGTCTGTGTCAAGTTTCAGATAATAGTCTGACTGCTTTCCCTGCTCTGCGATCGGACACATAAATGCCGGATGACCACCTATTGAGAAAAGTAAATCCTTTTTCGCAGGATTTGTCACCCTCCAGGTCACTTTTATCTCACTGCCTGAGAGCTTATAGCCGATTTCGAGCACAAACTCAAACGGATATTTTGCAAGAGTCTCATCATTTGATTTAAGTGAAAACCATGCCTCATCCTTTGTCTGTGACACAAGCTCAAACTCCATATCCCTTGCAAAGCCGTGCTGTCCCATCGGATAATCTGTCCCGTCAACGGTAAACTTCTTGTCCTTTAAGCTGCCGACAAACGGGAAAAGCACCGGTGCGCTTCTCTTCCAGTATTTCTCATCGGCATCCCACAGATACTGTGTACCTGTTTCCTTGCCGGTGATGCTTTTAAGCTCTGCTCCGAAGCTGTTTATCGTGAGCTCAAGTGATTCATTTTCCAGTTTAATCTCCATCAAATATCTCCTTTTATATTTTTTGTAGTCAGTTTTTTACATCACGAGCAGTCCAATTACCCTGACAATAAATGCTGCCACCCATGCAATCGCACACTGCAAAAGCACCACGCTGACTGCCCACTTTGCACCAAGCTCTCTCTTTATGGATGCTATAGCTGCCACGCAAGGGCTGTAGAGCAGCGAGAACACCAGAAGAGATGCAGCTGAAAGTGTTGTGAGTGCTGTCGTAACCGTTCCGCCAAACAGTATCTCAAGTGTTGATACCACACTCTCCTTTGCCATGAGTCCGCTGATAAGTGACGTGCATATACGCCAGTCTCCGAGGCCCAGAGGCTTAAAGACAGGCACGATAATACTTGAAATAGCAGCAAGCATGCTGTCCTTTGAGTCTGTTACCATGTTAAAGTGTATGTCAAAGCTCTGTAAGAACCATATCAGCATTGTTGCAATAAGTATTACTGTAAATGCCTTCTGCAAAAAGTCCTTTGCCTTCTCCCAGAGGAGCTGACACACATTCTTGGCGCCCGGCATCCTGTAGTTTGGCAGCTCCATGACAAACGGCACTGCGTCACCCCTGAACAGAGTTTTTCTGTAGATAAATGCGAAAAGTATTCCGACAATTATGCCAAGGAAGTACAGACCTCCCATGACAAGTCCGCCATGTTTCGGGAAAAATGCACTAACAAAGAATGCATAAATTGGCAATTTTGCCGAACAGCTCATAAACGGTGTGAGGAGTATAGTCATTCGACGGTCTCTCTCACTTGGCAGTGTACGTGTCGCCATGACTGCTGGCACCGTACAGCCGAAGCCTATGAGCATTGGTACTATGCTTCGTCCGGAAAGTCCTATCTTACGAAGGAGCTTGTCCATGAAGAATGCAACCCTCGCTATGTATCCGCTGTCCTCCATGAGGGATAAGAAAAAGAACAGTGTCACGATAATCGGCAAAAAGCTTAATACGCTTCCGACACCCTGAAAGATGCCGTCTATTACAAGTCCATGTAGCACCTCATTCACGCCTGCCGCTGTGAGTGCCTTATCCGTCAGTGCGGTCAGTGCTCCTATGCCCTGCTCCAAAAGCCACTGAAGGCCAGCTCCGATTACGTTGAAGGTCAGATAAAATACAGCAAGCATTATCACTATAAAGCACGGTATTGCCGTGTATTTGCCTGTAAGAACACGGTCGATACGCTCACTTCTGATACGCTCCCTGCTCTCCTTCGGTTTTACCACGGTGCTCTCGCATATTTTCTCAATAAATGTAAAGCGCATATCCGCAATTGCAGCGCTTCTGTCAAGGCCTCGCTCCTTCTCCATCTGGACAATCAGATGCTCTATTGC
The DNA here is from genome assembly GCF_052118705.1 of Agathobacter sp. LCP21S3_B2. Lineage (NCBI taxonomy): Bacteria > Bacillati > Bacillota > Clostridia > Lachnospirales > Lachnospiraceae > Agathobacter > Agathobacter sp. LCP21S3_B2. Next base: position 36,381 of record NZ_JBQKGQ010000012.1, read on the forward strand.
CTCTTTCTCATTCTCATCAAGATGAAGCTGCTCTAATATAAGTGCATCTCCCTCGATAATTTTGGTAGCAGAAAAGCGAATCGGAACTCCGGCGAGCTTTGCATGATCCTCAATCAGGTGACTGACCGCGTGTATACATCTGTGCACGGCACCGCCAAAATCATTCTCATCACAGAAATCATGTCTGCCCGGGCGCTCCTGATACTTTGCAATGTGTATCGCATGGCGCACCAGCTCATCAACACCCTGATTCTTTGCGGCAGAAATCGGTACAACAGGCACTCCTAACAGTCCCTCGATTTTATTTACATCGATTGAGCCTGAGTTTGCCGTCACCTCATCCATCATATTGAGTGCGATAACCATTGGTATATCCATCTCAAGAAGCTGCATTGTCAGATACAGGTTTCTCTCGATATTTGTCGCATCTACGATATTTATTATGGCCTTTGGCTTGTTATCGAGCACAAAGTTTCTCGACACAATCTCCTCATTCGTATATGGGCTCATTGAGTAAATGCCCGGTAAATCTGTGATTGATGTATCCGGATGTTCTTTAATAGAGCCATCCTTTCTGTCCACCGTCACTCCCGGGAAATTGCCCACATGCTGGTTTGAGCCTGTAAGCTGGTTGAAAAGTGTTGTCTTGCCGCAGTTTTGGTTTCCCACAAGTGCGTATGTGAGCTTCTCACCATCCGGAAGGGGATTGCCACTGCCCTTCACATGGTATTTGCCCTCCTCGCCAAGTCCGGGATGGGCTGTGTTGCTTATCTTTTTAGGGCCCTCATGCTTTCTTGAACGGCTGTCAATTAATTCTACCTCAATCTGTGCCGCATCATCAAGCCTCAAGGTGAGCTCATAGCCGTGCACCTGAAGCTCCATCGGGTCTCCCATCGGTGCAAATTTGATTACTGTTACTTCGGCCTTTGGGATTACTCCCATATCCAGGAAATGCTGGCGCAGTGCGCCCTCACCGCCTACTGTAAGTATTCTGGCACTCTGTCCTATGCCAAGTTCTTTTAGTGTCATTTTATCGCTTCCTAGTGTATTTATTGATAATTTTTCTCCACTTATCACAGATATCTTACCACAAAGCGTGTGCCACTGCATTCATTTTTTTCATTTAATACATCTTTTGTACAATCCTCCACAAGGATATATCCATTGTCATGACGCACAATTGCTTCCGCGAGCGAAAGTCCTATGCCGATGCTGTCTGCCGGCTGTCCGCTGCCGCTGTAAAAACGCGTAAAAATATGCTTTTTGTCCTCATCACTTATTGTCTCCCCATCGTTTTGCACTGTTATCTCTGCATACATCTCATACCTGTAAAAGCCTATCTTTACCTCACTCTCTGCGTGCTCCACTGCATTTTTTACTATGTTTGTAATGGCCTCACACTGCCAGTATGCATCAGCATGTATACAGGCATCCTTATCAGAGCCTTCATCTATGGACAGCCTTATGTCTCTCAAATCGCAAAGTGCCATAACATTGTCAGCTGCCTCAGACACAATTTCAGACAGCAGCGTATCCTTCTCATCAAACTCCACAACATCCGCTTCAAGCCTTGAAAGCTTTAAGATAGACTGCACCATATGCGATATATTGTCCACATCGCGCTTTGCCCTGCGCATTATCCTGCTTCTGTTTTCAGATGCCATATCAGGATTTCCTTCCAGATTTTCCAGATTTATCTAAAGTGATGTGAGCGGTGTGACCTTTGCAGCCCTTCTTGCACTGCCTGTTGCAGAGAAATAAATGGTTGCTATACTCAGTATCACAGCAAGAATAAGTGCAGGCAGTGATGTGTGAAAGCTCAAAGCAAAGTTAAGCCAGCCTCATCTGTTGCCATGACATATGCATACGGCTTATCCTCATTCTTGCAGCCATCTAGCTTTGCAAAGCCCATTCCCATCGTCTCAAATGTGCTTTCAATATTTCTGTTGTTTTTAAACTCCGAAAGCTCAGACATTTTCACATTCGAAAATTTCATATATCATTATTGTGCGGTCGGCCGCCTTTGCAAGTTCCATATTATGTGTAATCATAATAATTGTCTGGTTGAGCTCGCGGTTTGAGGTCTTTAATAGATGCATAATCTCGTTGCTTGCCTTGGTATCCAGGTTTCCGGTCGGCTCATCCGCTAGCACTATAGACGGTCTCGTAATCAGGGCTCTTCCTATAGATGTACGCTGCTGCTGTCCTCCTGATAGCTCATTTGGCAGATGAGTGCGTCTCTCTGTAAGTCCAAGGCGCAAAAGCATGTCATCCATCTGTGCCTTTTCCACCTTTCTTCCGTCAAGCTCCATCGGGATTGCAATGTTTTCCTCCACATTTAATATAGGTATCAGATTATAAAACTGATAAATGTTCCCCACCTGTCTTCTTCTGAATATGGCAAGCTCATCATCATTCATTGCAAAAATATCAGTGCCGTTTATATACACCTTTCCGCTTGTTGGCCTGTCAACACCTCCAAGCAGCAGTTCCATTTAATTCTCCTTTTCTTCTCTATGCGTTTTTGAGTGCTGTGCGGTCTGTCCTTTAAAGTGCAGCCGCCCCGCGATACAAGTGTATAATACATGATGTAAAGTTACAGGTAGGTTACTTTTAAAAAATAATACGGCATAATATAAAAACTCCGGTCAGAAAACAAACCATTTCTGTGCCGGAGCTTATATGTTATATGTTTTATATCATATGTTTTATAATTATCTATGCCAATAATTATTTCTGCTTATATGAAGCCAAAAAGTCTGCAAGCTTGCCTGTGGCATCCTTTAATATCTCTGTTCGAGGCAGATATACCACTCTGAAGTGATCCGGCTTATCCCAGTTGAAGCCGCCGCCGTGGATGATGAGTATCTTCTTCTCACGAAGCAGATCGAGTGCAAACTGCTCATCGTTTGTGATGTTGAACCTTGCAGTATCAATCTTTGGGAATATGTAAAATGCTGCCTTTGGCTTTACTGCCGAAATTCCCGGTATATCGTTTAATGCCTTGTAGACGTACTCTCTCTGCTCATAGATTCGTCCGCCCGGCACAATATACTCGCCTACACTCTGATATCCGCCTAAAGCCGTCTGCACTATCGACTGCGCCGGAACATTCGAGCAAAGACGCATGTTTGAGAGCATGTTGAGACCCTCGATATAGTCCTTTCCGAGCGCCTTGTTGCCGCTTAAAACCATCCATCCGATACGATAGCCTGCTATCATATGTGACTTAGAAAGACCGCTGAAGGTCACACAGAAGAGGTCCGGTGCAAGCGACGCAATAGACACATGCTCATAGTCATCCATCACCAGCCTGTCATATATCTCATCCGAAAAAATCATGAGCTCGTGCTCTCTTGCCACATCAACTATCTGCTGCAGCACCTCCCTTGGATAGAGCGCTCCTGTCGGATTGTTTGGGTTGATTATTACGATTGCCTTTGTCTTGTCTGTAATCTTCTTTTTGATATCCTCTATGTCCGGATACCACTCTGACTGCTCATCACATATATAGTGCACTGCCGTGCCTCCCGCAAGTGTAACGCAGGCTGTCCAAAGCGGATAGTCCGGTGCCGGCACCAGCACCTCATCACCATTGTCAAGAAGTGCTGACATGCTTAAGTTTATAAGCTCGCTGACTCCGTTTCCGGTGTAGATATCCTCAACCGTCACATTAGGAAGCTTTTTGAGCTGTGCATATTGCATGATTGCTTTTCTTGCAGAAAAAAGTCCCTTGGAGTTGGAATACCCCTCACAGTCCGTGAGCTGGCGAGACATATCATATATCACCTCATCAGGTGTCCTGAAGCCAAACGGCGCCGGATTTCCTATATTGAGCTTCAACACATTTGTGCCGTTTTCCTCCATGCGGGCCGCCTCATCCACCACCGGTCCTCTAACATCATAAAGCACATTATCTAATTTTCTGGATTTTCCAAATTCTCTCATCCTGACAATCTCCTTTTATTTTCGTAACAATTCCTGTATCCGTAATATATCCTGCTAGCCTAAAAGCTCAAAAACAGCCTCAGCGTCAAATACCACCTGTTTTACCTTATCAACCTCTATCTGATAAAGTGCATTTGCTGCCAGATGCTCTGCAGCCTGCTCGAGATCTCTTATGCCCGATGTGTTCTCGTGAAGCTTAATCACTGCATCAAGTCCGTCCTCTGTGAGAACGCACTCCTTCTCCTTCATTCCCATTCGCTCAAATACCTTGCGCAGGGCAAATCTCTGGAAGATGACCTTCTTCTCTTCATCGGTATAGTCCGGAATATCAATCACTGCAAAACGTGACATAAGCGGTGCAGAAATCTGGGATTTATCATTGGCTGTTGCAATCGGATATACTCCGACGGTCGGCACCATACACTCCATATAGTTGTCTGTAAAGCCCAGATTGTCAAGCAGTGTCAAAAGCACATCTGCCGGATTTCCGTTGCCGTTTTTGCTTGAGGCCTTGTCGAGCTCATTGATGATAAATACAAGATTTGACTCTCCCGCCTGTGAAAATGCCTCCATAATGATTCCCGGCTTTGCGTTTGAATAGATTCTTGAGCTTCCTGTGAGCTGCTCTGCATCATTTATGGAGCTCATATCGAGTGTGGTCCATGGAAGCTTGAGAATACGTGCAACAGCATATGCAATCTGTGACTTTCCGGTTCCTGCCGGTCCGCAGAGCAACAGTCCGTAGGCAGGGAGTGTATGAGTCCTGTTTATCTGGATAATGGTCTCAATGATTCTCTGCTTCACGCTCTCCATACCATAGAGCTCCTCATCGAGTATGCGCCTTGCCTCCACAGGGTCAATTGCCTCAAAGTAATTTCCCTTCCACTGGATATTCATCATGATGGAAAGTGCTCTCTGCGCATGGCGTCTCTCCTCAGGTGATACCTCGCTTGAACGCGCAACTGCCAGATTTCTTCTGGCCCACAGCAGTATATTGTCAGGCAGTGTACGGCCTGCACAAGTCATAAAATCTGTGATGCTCTGTATACTGGTGAGCTTCATGCTGTCGCCCTCTTCCTCGTAATCATCGAGGTCAGGTTCATCCTCAGGCATGGTGCTGGCAAAGAGCCTTTCCATCATATACTGCAGGAATCCGTCCTCTGCAGACAGCTTTGTGCCTCTGCCAAGAGACACCTCCCTCACCCTGTATACTGCGTATCCGTCAGGTGTATTGGCTCCTGAAAGCTGTACCTTTATGTGATTTTCGCCAAGCCACTTAAAAAGGCTAACAAAGCGGGAATCAATGCGCAGGATATCTGCACTAATCACCCCATCACCATCCTCAAATTCAAAGGATGTACGCTTTATCGGATTTGTAAACATACCGAGCGCATGATGCGCCCATTCCTTTTGCTTATTGTCTATCACAACAATCGGTTTATCGGCCGATGCCTTGGTCTCTGTCGAATGAAATGTCTCATATGTACACTCCGGATGCTCATTTGCTACCGGTGTATCGCTAAAATCAAATACTGGCATTTTTATTCCTCTCTTTTCATAATTGTATTCTTCATCATACCCTGTCAAAGGCTATGTCCTGTACCACCTCGCCCGCGATGATAAGTCCTGCCACTGATGGTACAAATGCAAGGCTTCCGGGAATATCCCTGCGCTCTGTGCACTTGTGTTCGGCACCCGGCGGGCAGATGCAGTTGGTTCTGCAGCTTATAGACATATCCTCTATCGGTCTTGTAGGCTTCTCCTCAGAGTATACCACCTTGAGCTTTTTCACGCCACGTTTTTTAAGCTCACGGCGCATGACCTTTGCAAGAGGACACATGCTGGTCTTATATATATCAGCCACCTTAAATGCACTTGCATCCAGCTTATTTCCCGCTCCCATACTGCTTATGATAGGGACATTTTTCTCCTGTGCCTTCATGACAAGCGCAATCTTTGCTGTGACTGTATCAACCGCGTCAACTATATAATCATACTCTTCAAACGGAAATTCATCAGCATTTTCCGGCAAAAAGAAGCACCTGTGCGTCACGACACTGACATCAGGATTAATATCATGAATCCTCTCCTCCATCACATCTGTCTTGTATTTTCCTACGGTCTTTCGGGTTGCGATTATCTGCCTGTTTAGGTTTGTAAGACACACCTTGTCATCATCGATAAGGTCAATCGCTCCTACGCCGCTTCTGACTAGTGCCTCGCAGACATATCCGCCCACTCCTCCTATTCCAAATACTGCGACTCTTGCGCCCTTTAGCCTATCCATCGCCTCTTTTCCAAGCAAAAGCTGCGTTCTTGAAAACTGATTTAACATTTATTTCTCCTTTTCATCCCTGACCACGCCGACACCGGCAGAAATCAGGAGTCTTACTGTATCCTTAAGTATGCTCCAGTCAGCCTTTGACAGCTCATCGGCAGCCTTTATCATCTCAATGAGCTGCTTAAATGACATCTGGTCAAGGTTCTCAAAATTGGAGTCCGATGCTATTGAAAAAAGTACATTTACAAACTGCTTTCGCTGCGCCTCATCCATGCTGCCTATCCAGTTTCTGAGTGTCTTGTCAAGGCGCACACTGTTTTTGTCCAGCCCATCCGCCTTTATGATATGGGAGCCCATTATCTCCCATGAAAAAGCATCATGCTGCAGCGGCCCCGAATTACGGCTTCTTACCACCTCATAATCGTCCACATGCTCAAGCAATAAGCCAACAATAGACGACTGCGGCAGAAATGTCTCTATTCTGTCAAAAATTCTTTTGTAGCCTGCCGTATATATCATCTTGTGATTGAAGCCCGGCCCGTCAAAATTAAACACCTTAATAATGACATCCTGCACCTCTTTATCCACATGCATGGCGGCAAACACTGCCAGATTTCCACCCTTTGAGTGTCCGCCTATCCACAGCTTTCTTGTATTGAAGCTTTTATTGTTGATATTTTCATCATCTAAAGCTTTTTCATTTATGTTCCTATCATCATTGCATATATATGCTGCCACCTGCTTTAAATATTTTTTCGCCTTGTTCTGTCCGGGTGTCTCATCGAGATAGCTTAGATTAAAGTTTTCCTTCCAGCCGACCACTGAATGGTCTGTACCACTGTAGGAAATGAAATATGTGCCGTCAGGCAGCTCTATCGTAACCGCAGAAAACTGCGACTCCTCTTTTTCACTAATATCGTATATATAATATCTCAAAATGCAGTCAGCATAGCGCCTTGAGTGCGCCAGCTTTTGCAGCAGCCTCGCGGAGTGGCGGAAAAGATTAGGCATCTTCTCAATCTCATCATCACTGTGGTCCGCGCAGTAAAGGCTTGAAAGCTGTTTTATCGTAAGATATGACTTCTTTGCATCCGGCATATATGGCTTCATCTGCACATAAATAAGCTGTGAAAAAATCAGTCCGTCCACCTCATTTACATGCACCTCATCAAAGCCTATATCTCCACGCCAGTCAATATAATCCATGATATCTGCCATACAATGCCCTCCTGAAATATATCTGTCTTATTCATCATAGTGCTCTAGGAAGCTGTGCTTTATGCCATCCTTTTTATATGCTACAACCGTAACCAGATTTACATTCTCCACGCTCTTAAATATATTTGCCTCGACAAAAGGATTCACCTTTTTAAGATTAGCGATGAGCTGCTTTATCTCAACACGCTTTGAGCGGTTTTCCTCATTATTGCAGGTGGTACAGGTATCTGTAAACTTGCAGGCACACTGTATGAAATGCAGACCGTTGTAATCACGCCATGCCTTGATATCGTCCTCCCTGACCAGGTAAAGAGGCCTGATAAGTTCCATGCCCTCAAAGTTTGTGCTGTGAAGCTTAGGCATCATGGTCTGTACCTGTGCACCGTAGAGCATGCCCATGAGTATCGTCTCGATAACGTCATCATAGTGATGTCCGAGCGCAATTTTATTGCAGCCCAGCTCCTTTGCAAATGCATACAGATGTCCTCTTCTCATCCTCGCACATAAATAGCATGGCGATTTTTCGATATCATATACAGCATCAAATATATCTGACTCAAAAATAGTGGCTGGGATGCCAAGGTTCCTGCAGTTTTCCTCTATGACATGCCTGTTCGCCTCATTGTAGCCCGGGTCCATGACGAGAAACTTCACATCAAAATCAAACTTGTTGTGATGCTTAAGCTCCTGAAACAGCTTTGCCATAAGCATGGAATCCTTACCTCCCGAGATACACACTGCAATCTTATCCCCCGGTTTTACAAGCTCATAGGTGTTTATCGCCTTTGTAAACTTGCGCCAGATAGATTTCTTAAATTTCTTTCTGATGCTTTGCTCCACATCTGACTTTATATCGCGCTCTGCCACCTCATCCTCTTTCATGGCATCAAGCAGCCAGCTTATATAGCCTCCCTTTAAGCTTGCCGCATCAAAACCTTTTTCTGTGAGATACTCTGCCACGTCCACACTCGTCTTTCCACGGCTGCAGACTATGACAAGCTTCTTATCATGCGGCACCCTCTCATCTGACTCTATTTCCTCTGCCTGAATATTGAGTGCTCCCTTTATGGCACCGTGCGCCACCTCTTCCTCACTTCTTATATCTATTATCTGATAGCTGTTACTATCCAGCTTTTTAACTTCTTCTATACTAAGCTGCATTTTATTTCTCCTATATTATTTCCGCAATGACTTTATTTCCTGAAATATCCTGTACTCATAATATGCCGTCACCACAAGGATGAGCCCTATCATAATGAGGCTGTATACATCGCGGATTGCTATTCCAAACGCATCACACACGCATGGCACCAAAAGTCCCGCAGTAAAAACAAGCTTTACAAACGTCAAAAGCCTGAGTGAATACTTTCTGATATTGCCCACACACAGCTCCGCTGCTATGTGATTGAGCTTTTCCGGATAATGCTGCAGCCATGTGATTGCAATGTATACAAGCAAAAGCACAAGTATATTGGCCACAAACTTAAATACCTGTATGTGATAGCACACTCCATAATAAATCTGTAAGCCTATATACGCAAGAGCTAAAAGCGCATCTATTGCCTCAAGCACCGCCGAAGCAAAGGTCATATCTCTTTTTCTCATATAAATCTACTACCTTTCATTAACACCTTAAACACGTAAAAATAAGGTAAAACGATATTGTTTCTCTCTAAACTATCTAATTTTATCATATTATGGACTATCTTTCTAGAAAAATTGTGATATAATAATCAGGTTAAAGGAATTTTATTTAAAAATTAATAATACAACGAGGTTTAATCGAAAATGAGCAAATTAACAATACCAAAGAACTATTCTTCGGCACTGAATCTTCACGATACACAGCTTGCCATCAAGACTGTTAAGGATTTCTTCCAGGGCATGCTCGCACAGCGTCTTTCCCTGACACGTGTTTCAGCACCGCTTTTCGTTGATCCTACCACAGGCTTAAACGATAACTTAAACGGATATGAAAGACCTGTTACCTTCGGCATCCTTGAGCAGGGTGACAAGGAGGCTGAGGTCGTTCACTCTCTTGCCAAGTGGAAGAGATATGCATTAAAGAAATACGGCTTTTCTCTCGGCGAGGGCATCTACACAGATATGAATGCCATAAGACGTGATGAGGAGACTGACAATATCCACTCTATATTTGTTGACCAGTGGGACTGGGAAAAGGTCATCCGCAAGGAGGACAGAAACTTAGACTTCCTTAAGGAAACAGTAAAGACTGTATACAAATGCCTGCGCAAAACCGAGCAGTATATGGCTATACAGTACGACTACATAGATTTGATTCTGCCAAAGGATATCACCTTTATCACCACATCAGAGCTTGAGGAAATGTTCCCGGACAATACTCCAAAGGAGCGCGAGTATTATTTTGCAAAGGCAAAGGGTGCAATCTGTGTAATGCAGATTGGTGACAAGCTTGCAAACGGAGAGCCTCACGACGGACGTGCCCCTGACTATGACGACTGGGCTTTAAACGCTGATATCATCGTATACTATCCTGTTCTTGATATCGCACTTGAGCTTTCATCAATGGGTATCCGTGTAGATGAAAAAGCTCTAAAGGAGCAGCTTGACAAGGCCGGATGTCCTGAGCGTGCCAAGCTTCCATTCCAGAAGGCTATCCTCAACAAGGAGCTTCCGTACACTATCGGAGGCGGAATCGGACAGTCACGAATCTGTATGTTCTTCCTCAGAAAGGCTCATATCGGTGAGGTACAGAGCTCACTGTGGCCTGAGGAGACAATTAAGGCATGTGAGGAGCATGGTATTCAATTGCTATAATCTGCATACCATACTTTACTGTTTGTTATTAGTCCGTATAAATTTAGTACACTATACTAATGATATGAGGGGTCAAAAGATATATTTTGCCCCTCATTTATGATTATTAATGAATTTAATAAAAAACCTGCTGTGTCAGACAAGCATGACACAGCAGGTTTTATTATTTCTTATTTTTCCATATACATCACAAACATCAGCATAAATGCATGTGTTGCTGCTATTATCTACACAAACATCCTCCATGCAGCCCTGATCTGTGAACTCAGCCTCTCAAACTGCCAATGGGTATTGCTCTTTATGATACTGTTTGGATCATTTATAGTAAAGCCCTCATCATCATAGCCTGTGATCACCATAAAATGCCCATTGTCTGTGAAATCTCCCGGACCGACATTTACGACTATCAGATTGCCCTCATCAAGCCTTTCTTTAAATGTATCCTCATCCACCTTTATAGTCTTTGCATTTACACCGTAGTGCCTGCAGCCCTTGCTCATAAGATCCCATGCACTTCCGGAGCCATCCACACTGTAGCCGGCCTCCTTTGCATACTCTGCCACCGCAAGAGGTGATGCCTGTGCATCATGTGTCAGATATAATACAACCATCGAAAGTGCAGTCGGACCGCAGCCACTCGCCGCAAAATAATTGCCACTGTACTTTTCATAGCCCCATCTCTTATCCCACTGCTGCAAAAGAGGTACTGTATCCTGCGAGGCCTCTGCAGTCAGATCAATATCATGCTCTTTCGAATGCTCCTTAGGATACTCATATATGAAGTCAATTGCCTCATCATTTTTCTTTGCAAGCTCCTTTAGCTGCCCCGGATACTTTGCACTGTGAAGTATCTCATCAAGCTTCGTTTCCTTGTCAGGCTCGCTGTCTTGCTCCGCAGCGTTTACATCAGCCTCTGAGCTGTTTTGCTTTTTTCCTGAATCCATTTTAGATGCGGTAAGCAAATTATTATTCTTCTGCACATCAACATCTCCTGATTGCGTCTTATTATCAGCACTTACCGCTGCTTCTGTAACAGGAACCAAAAGCTGCATGCCACACGCCAGAAATGTTGTTATGATTATCGCTGCACAAAGAACTATTGCGCCTATTTTCATTCGCCTGTCGCGGTGCCTTGCACGTTTTATGCTTCCCTGCTTTCTATGAGTTTTCTTATGTGTCTTTCCCATTGTTTTCCTCTTACTATTACAGCTTATCAACCTCATCCATCCAGATACGTCCACACGCATCAGAAGGCATTCTTAGGTCTCCTCTCGGTGAGACCGCCACTGTTCCTACCTTTGGTCCATCCGGCAGACATGAGCGCTTGAACTGCTGTGCGAAAAATCTGCGATAGAAGTTCTTAAGCCATTTGAGAATAAACTCATCATCATATTTTCCTTCAAATGCTATCCTTGCAAGGCGGTAAACCTTGGCAGGAGCATAGCCGCAGCGCAGCATATTGTAAAGGAAGAAGTCATGCAGCTCATAAGGGCCCACAAGATCCTCTGTCTTCTGTGAAATCTTACCGTTTTCAGGTGGTAAAAGCTCAGGAGAAACAGGTGTATCAAGCACATCAAGAAGTGTACTTTCCAGCAAATCGCTGCCGCAGGTATCTGCATAGTATTTTACCAGATGGCGCACCAGCGTCTTTGGAACCGATGCATTTACAGCATACATGGACATATGGTCTCCGTTGTAGGTAGCCCAGCCGAGTGCCAGCTCTGACAAATCTCCTGTACCTATAACCATTCCGTTTTCCTTGTTTGCGATATCCATAAGTATCTGTGTGCGCTCGCGTGCCTGTCCATTCTCGTAGGTGACATCATGCACAGACGGATTCTGTCCGATATCCCTGAAATGTATATTTACAGCATCCTTTATATCCACCTCGATAAATGTAGCTCCAAGGCATTTAATGAGATTTACCGCATTGTCATATGTGCGGTCTGTTGTTCCAAAGCCCGGCATAGTAACTGCCGCTATATCCTTGTGATCCTTTCCCAAAAGGTCAAATGCTCTTACCGTGACAAGCAGTGCCAGTGTGGAGTCGAGTCCTCCTGAAATACCGATAACCGCGGTCTTGCAGTTGGTATGCTCTAATCTCTTTTTAAGCCCCATAGCCTGAATCATAAGAATCTCATCACAGCGTCTGTCCCTGTCTGTCTTGTCTGCCGGAACAAAAGGAGCCGGATTTACATAGCGGCTAAGAGTGGTATCCTTTACCTCAAGATCAAACTCAGCCCATCTGTGATCATCCTCGACAACAAATGTTGTCATCCTGCGCCTCTCAGTCTCTATTCTTTCCACATCAAACTCGCTGTATATAGTCTCATTTGTAAAGCGCTTTGACTCGGCAAGCACATTTCCGTTTTCACAGATGAGATTGTGTCCTGAATAGACCACATCCTGTGTGGACTCACCGTCTCCCGCTGACGCATAAATATATCCACAGATTAATCTGGCAGACTGTCCGCTCACAAGCTCTCTCCTGTATATTGCCTTGCCTGTCACCTCATCTGATGCTGATAGATTGACAATCACAGTAGCACCCGACATCGCGTGTCTGATGCTCGGCGGGTTCGGAGTCCAAAGATCCTCACAAAGCTCCACCGCTATCTTAAGCTTTGGCAGCTGCTTGCAGCTAAAAATAAAATCAGTATCTACATACACCTGCTGTCCATTTTTCAGTGTGACATATGTGCTAAGGTTTTCTCCCGATGCAAAATGCCTTGCCTCATAAAACTCATTATAGTTTGGCAGAAATGTCTTTGGCACCATGGCAAGCACCTCTCCGCGCGATACAACTGCCGCCATATTATAGAGCATGCCGTTTATCTCATATGGAAGCCCTATGAAAAATATGCCGTCAAGGCTCCTGCTGTAATCAGCTATTCCTATAAGCTCATCCTCTGCTGCAGCGATGAGCTTATCCTGCCAGAAAAGATCCTGACAGGTGTATCCGGTAATGCAAAGCTCCGGGAAAACAACCACCTTTGCCCCGTTATCAGTGCACTCCTTCATAAGAGCTTTAATAAGCTGTCCGTTGTATACAGTATCAGCCACCTTTACCTTTGGTGTCGCTGCAGCGACCTTTATATATCCGTCCTTCAATTAGCGCATCTCCTTCAACTCATCCACCGTAAACTCATATGCCTTATTACAGAACTGGCACTTTACCTCAATGCTCTCGCCATCTGCGATAATGGAATCAAGATCCTTTTTGCTCAGTGTGGAAAGTGCTCTGCTCACACGCTCCTTTGAACAGTCACAGTGGAAGCGTGTCTCAGTCGTATCTGTGATTTCAAGCCCGAAATCCCCTAAAATTTCCTCAAGTATCTGCTCCGGAGTCAGCCCCCTGTCAAGCATCTGTGTCACAGAATCAATCTCTGTGATTTTCTTTTCAAGCCTGTCCACAACATCCTCCGGTGTAAACGGCATAAGCTGGATGATAAATCCACCGGCCTGCTTTACGCTCTGGTCCTTATCCACCAGCACGCCAAGACCAACCGCCGATGGAATCTGCTCAGATGTGGCAAAATAATAGGTCAGATCCTCAGCTATCTCACCTGTTTTAAGCTCACACTGACCTGAATACGGCTCCTTTAAGCCCATATCCTTTATGACTGTGAGTATTCCAAGATCAAGCGCTCCACCCACATCAAGCTTGCCTGCCGCATTGAGTGGCAGCTCAACCTGTGGATTCATGGCAAAGCCTTTTACATTGCCGTGCGAATCTGCTGTGACGGTAAGCCCCTTTGCAGGTCCGCTGCACTGTATCTGAAGAGTTATGATATCCTTATCGCCTTTCATCATAGCTCCCATCATGGCTCCCGCAGAAAGAAGTCTGCCAAGTGCCGCCGTCATGACAGGTGTTGTCATGTGATCCTCTCTGGCGGTCTCCACCATCTCCCTTGATGTTACAGCAAATGCTCTGATATTGGCATCCGCCGCTGTTGCTCTTACTATATAATCTGACATAATTTACCTCTCATTATCTAATTCTATCCTTTATGTGCAATTACAGTGACCTTCTCACTGTCACACTTCACCTGATCGTCTGTGTACGCATCATACACCGCATCAAACACAAGTCCCGACTGCTCAAGAAGCTCCTTAAGTTCTGAAATCTCATAGCATCTCTGGAAATGAGTTTCCTCAAACTTCTTGTAGATGTCATCCTCATCCTCTGACTGCTCCTTTATAAAAAGTGTCAGGTCATACTCGTTTATTTTCTCATCGGCATCATAATAATTGTCCCATATAAAGCTGCCCTCATCACGGTTTTCAGCTATGGTATTATCAGCCATGAGCACCTCATATTTATATGGAGTATTGATATCAAATATAAAAATGCCACCCTCTTTAAGACTTTCGCTCACGCAGAAAAAAACTGCCTGAAGATCCTCAGGCTCAAGAATATAATTGATGCTGTCACATGCGCTTACGACGGCACTCACCTTTTCTCCCGGTTCAAACTCTCTCATATCCTGCATCAGATAAAGGATTCTGTCATCCTCTCTCTCAAGCGCCATATCAAGCATGTCAAAAGAATTGTCAATGCCTATCATATCATAGCCTGCATCTGCAAGAAGCGTGGTAAGCTTTCCCGTACCACAGCCTAAGTCCACGACATATCCACTGTCTATGCCATTTGCACGCAGTTTTTCGACAATATATCTGCCCCACACCTCATATGGCACATTGTCCATGAACATGTCATACACCCGGGCAAAACTCGTGTATGCTTCCATAATTACCTCATTTCATATTATAGAGCCCCTGCTGCTTACATGCGAGCATGACGCATCAGCTTTTTTGTTCTCAGTGGTTCTAAGGATTACCGTAACTATTTAGAACCATCCCACGCACATTCGCAAAACCGCACGATGCTCGTGCTTTCCCGCTGCTTTGCAGCTAATTTTGCTCATATGTGTGGGGGTGGCTCTATTCGAGCCACCTTGAGAACAAGAAAACCTGCTGCTTACATGCGAGCATGACGCATCAGCTTTTTTGTTCTCAGTGGTTCTGAATAGTTACTATTGATTATATAATAACAATTAAATGTCTCAAAATCAAGGTTGATATAAGGCCCAAAAACCATTATACTAAGCATATGATTGATAATTACGAACACTACATTACAAAAAACATCAAAGCATTTTACAAAAGGCGTCTTTTCTCACCGATTGTATACATCATTCTGCTTACCGTGCTATGGTTTGCATTTTCACTCGGAGATATTTTATCGCCCATACATATTGACGATTCTGTCAGCTTTGAAGCTGCATACAAGGATTCGGACAGATATGTAAAAACCACCCTTAAAAAGCTTTACTTTACCGGCTACACCATGAAGGACGGCAACGATATCAAGGGCTATTACTACTACTGCATGCGCGGTGAGCACTGCTCTATTGTACTGCTTGCACCATCCACCTGTGAGGAGGGTCTGCCCTCTATCGATAAGCTCACGGTGGTCGGTAAAATCGTAAAGGGAAGGGGCACCTACACACAGTTTGTAAATAAACTGTCTAAGGATCTGAGTTGGGATTCCAAGGGACTCTCCGATACCATAACAGGCTACTATCTTAATGAGCCTGAGTACCATTTGAAAACTACTATTTTTATGTTTGTTTTTTATTTTGGCACTCTTATCTATGCTGTTATCAGCCTGATATTCTACATCCTGTGCATCAGGTTTCCTGTTTTGGCACCGGCATGTCAGAATCTTGTTGTATTCGGCAATCCGCACAAGCTGCTTGCCGAGGCTGAGGAGGAGCTTGCGACACTGCCACAGCTTGCCACCGAGGATATGTTTATCACAGAGCACTATTTTATCATGACCTCGCCTTATGGCAATGCCATCGTGCCTATCAAAGAGATTTTATGGATTTACAAATACTCTACCCTGCACAAGATTCTGTGGTATCATTTCAGCATATCATATACACTGCATATTTCCGCAAATAAGCATCTGTATATTCACTGTCCGAAGAACACGAAGTCTGATATCGATGGTATCATCGATTATCTGGCTGAGGCTAATCATGATATTCTGGTTGGTTTCAGTGAGGAGAACAGATTGAAGGTGCAGGCTATTCAGGGAAAACCGCTTCATGTGGAGAGACTGCTTGCGTGGAAAAATAAATAAAGTGTCTCAGTTTATTGGCTAAAATGACGGAGCCTCGCAACAGCACTGATGCAAAATACGCTAATATTACGCAGCCAAGAGGCTGTAAGAATTATGCTTCACGCGCATAAACAACAATCCGCTACACCAAAATCTGGCATAGCGGATTTATTTATACATCTATCTATTTTTATTTATCAAGCAAATCTGTGTAGAAATCAGCGTAATGTGTCTCACCTGACTTGATGTAGTCAATGGCTGCTGATGGATGCTGATTTAAGCGTCCTGTGAGCAGGTATGGAATATCGTAGCCCCATACAGCACCGCTCTCCTTGAGAGGAAGCATATGCTCTTCAATGAATTTGAGTACAGGGAATACATTGTATTTTGGATTTTTGAGGAAGCTGAGTAAAAGCTCCATCGCACAGTTTCCTGCGCCTCGTCCCATGCCCATCATTGTTGCATCTAACAGGCTGACTCCCTGGGCTGCTGCCTCTATGGTATTTGCAAATGCAAGCTGCTGATTATTGTGCGCATGCATTCCTACGAACTTTCCGTTTGCCTCAGCAATTTCTGTGTATTTATCGGCAGTGCGGCGAATCTGCTCAGGGTAGAGAGCTCCGTAGCTGTCCACGATGTATATGCCGTCTGCAGAGCTCTTGGCAACCATGTCAAGTGCCTGATCTAAGTCTGATTCCTGTGTATTTGAGATAGCCATGATGTTGCAGGTTACCTCGTATCCCTTGGACTTGGCATCCTCAATCATCTCGATTGCTGCTGGCATCTGATGTACATATGTAGCCACACGCACCATGTCAATCACACTGTCCTCGCGAGGGAGAATATCCTTCTTGTAGTCACATCTGCCGACATCCGCCATGACAGAAATCTTCATATCAGAGTTGTTGTCTCCGACTATCTCACGGATAGCTGCCTCATCACAGAACTTCCATTTGCCGAATTTATTTACATCAAAAAGCTCCTTAGATGCTTTATAACCAAACTCCATATAGTCGATGCCTGCCTTTACGTTTGCACGATAAAGAGCATTGATAAAATCATCTGTAAACATAAAGTTGTTTACCAGTCCTCCATCCCTAATGGTAGCGTCAAGCACGCGGATATCAGGGCGTGCTGTCATTAAATCACCTTTCTGAGCCATTTTTGTTTCCTCCAAGTATAAATATTATTGTAACAAATATAAATATTACTGTAGCTTGATGTTACAATTTAAAGTTTTAATGCTTCAACGCTTTAAAGCATATAAGTATAATAACACAATTATTTAAAATTGCAAGTAAAACTTTACTTTTTTTTGTCAGACTAATATAATGAATGAGGTTGTAATACAATATCAAAGGAGGACTATATGATTTCTTATTTGACTTCGACAGATATGTCGATAATAGCTTTCATCGGAGTGATTTTTGCATTCGCACTCACATGTATTGCTATTGCAAAATTAAATAAATTTTTACCAAAGGACCTCGGCAGACAGTTTGCTGTGGACGGAAAGCTTTCAGCCGGGAAGCCGAGAGGCGCCGGTATTATCTTTATATTCACATTTGTGATATCGGCACTGCTTTTCTCACAAATCAATACGGAGATTGCCATTTATCTTGTGCTTATAGTTATTGAGATGCTCACAGGCTACTTTGACGATGCGGCTGAAAAGCCATGGGGCGAGTATTTAAAGGGCGCACTTGATTTTGCGGTTGCCATTGTTGTGGCAGTTGTGTATCTGCATTTCAACTCAAGCACAATCACCTTTGCCATATTTGGCGGCTCTGTAAATATTCCACCTGTTGTGTTTGGAATACTCACAGTCATCTTAGTCTGGGTATCAATCAATGTCACAAACTGTTCAGACGGTGTTGATGGTCTTTCCGGAACACTTACCATCATTACCATAATGACTTTCTTCGTGCTTGATTCAGTGCTCAAAATAGCTGACAGCTTCAACTATTGTATTTTATTATTTGCGGTATGTCTGCTCGGATATCTGTGGTACAATGCCACACCAAGCAAGCTTTTGATGGGTGATGCGGGCTCAAGAGCCATGGGTATATTCATAGCTATTTGTGCTCTTAAATCACAAAGCCCATTCATCTACATACTGGCAGGTCTCGTGCTTATCATCGACGGTGGACTTGGACTCGTAAAGGTTTCTCTTCTTAGATTTTTGAAGATACATATTTTAAAGAATACCACAACTCCTATCCATGACCACGTCAGAAAGAAGCTCGGCTGGTCAAATGCACAGGTTGTTTTCAGATTTGCAATTATCCAGATTGTTGTGTCACTCGCAACGGTTTATCTGGCGATGATTTAACAGTTTTAAAACTATATAAAGCAAAAGCCGGAGTCTGACAATTTGTCGGCTCCGGCTTTTACTTCTTTCGGCTCGTAACTGTGAATGTACCAAACAGTTACGTACTTATATAATTTACTGTGTGGACTCCTTTAACACTACCTCATACGGCAGAAGTGTCCTGTTCTCAGTCTCTTCACCCTCTATCTGTCTGAACAGATTCTTGCAGGCTCTTGCTCCAAGCTCCTTTGAATCAAATGAAAGCGATGTAATGGACGGCACATTATTTTCCAGCACTAAGCTGTTGTAAAATGAAGCCACCTTCACCTGCTGCGGCACCTTTATATGCCTTTCGCGGAGCCGTCTCATGGCCTGCGCACAGACTGCATCATCCATACACAGCAGACAGTCGCAGCCTCTGTCAATTGCATCATCTACAGCCTTTTCGATATATGCTTTGCCTTCAAGGTTTAAAAATACAAGATTTTCATTTATTTTCATTCCAAACTGCTCATGGGCATCCACTACGCCTGCGTATCTGGTCTGATTTACAACAATATCCTCACTTCCACCGAGAAGCGCCATCTTTTTCATGCCACGCATGAGCATAATTGATGTCAGCTCCCTGCAGGCACTTTTATGGTCATGGTCAATCTGCTTTACATCCTTATATTTGCATGAGCCAGCTGTAACAAACGGTATCCTGCGCTCCTGTAAGAATGTCACCTGTGGATCATCTACCATCGTGCGAAGCAGCACCACTCCATCCACCTTATGATTCTGTATGATACGCCTAAGCCCCGCCATATCATTGCCTGAGCCTATACAAAGCAAAAGGTCGTATTCCATCATACCTGCTATCTCCTGAATCCCCATTATAGCTTCCTGGAAAAAAGGCAGATCAACAAGTGCATAATCCCCCGGCATCACCACACATATATTAAATGTCTTTGACTGTGCAAGCCCCCTTGCTATTACATTAGGTTTATAATCATGCTCCTGTATATATTCAAGCACTCTTTTTCTTGTTGCAGCGCCTATCCTGCCCTTCCCCGATATAGCCCTGCTTACTGTTGTCTTTGAAACACCAAGTGCCTCTGCTACATCTGATATCGTGATATTGTTACTCATTCTGCCGCCTCTTTCATCTAAATGTGATTAATCACTGAACAACTTTTATTTGTTGCGCAACTCTATTGTTTTTCATTATAACCTATCTTCATACACTTGTCATCCCAGACATGCAATTTTTGCGCAACTGACTCATTCTTCCACGCATATTCGCTCAACATTTTGTTTTCTGATGATTTAATGTTTACACCATTCATTTACTAACGTATATTTATATTATGATTAAAGGGTCAAAAGGTATCATCGATGCATGCTTGCATGCAATTCGATGCATACCTTAGTGACCCGCACTACACCGAGAAAGTAGCAATTTGCTGCGAAAACGCAGGAAATTAGCGGATTTCGAGGTGGAGTCAGATTACGGGAATGCGTAGCATGTAGTAATCTGATTAATCATAAATGAGGGGCAAAATACCTTTTGACCCTCATATCATATTATAACTATTGGAGGTACATATAAATGAATTTTAACGAAATATTATATGGTGTGGCATATTACGACGAATATATGCCTTACGACCGCATAGAAACAGATTTTAAGATGATACGCGATGCCGGCATGAATGTTATCAGGATTGCCGAATCCACCTGGAGCACATGGGAGCCTGAGGAGGGAGTATTTGATTTTACACACCTGCACCGCATGCTTGACTGCGCAGCAAAATATGAGCTGAATGTCATTGTCGGAACACCTACATATGCTATTCCATCATGGCTTGCAAAAAAATATCCCGATATTCTCGCTGTAACACATAACGGCAAAGAGCTCTACGGTCACCGCCAGAACATGGATATCACAAACCCTGACTATCTGCACCACGCACAGATTATCATTGAAAAGCTCATGGAGCAGGTAAAGGACTACGACTGCGTGATTGGCTTCCAGCTCGACAATGAGACAAAGCCTTATGACACCTGTTCCAAATACGCTCAGGCTAAATTCGTAGAATATCTGAAAAATGAATTTCCTGACATTGACGAGTTTAACAGGGAGTTTGGACTTGATTACTGGAGCAACCGTGTGGATGACTGGGATGCCTTTCCTGATATCCGCGGCACTATAAATATGAGTCTTGATGCGGAATACAAAAAATTCCAGAGAAAGCTCGTGACAGACTTTTTTGCATGGCAGGCCGATATCGTCAAAAAATACAAGAGAGATGACCAGTTCATCACTCAAAATTTCGACTTTGAATGGCACGATTACTCTTACGGCATGCAGCCGGAGGTCAATCAGTACGAGGCTGCCAAGTGTATGGATATCGCCGGCTGCGATATATATCACCCGTCCCAGAGCAGTCTGAGCGGCCGCGAGATTACCGCCTGCGGCAATATTGCAAGGGGCATAAAAGGTGATAATTATCTGGTACTTGAGACCGAGGCTGCCGGAAATCACCCATGGCTTCCTTATCCGGGACAACTGAGGCTTCAGGCCATAAGCCACATTGCAAACGGTGCATGCATGGTTGAATACTGGCACTGGCATTCTATCCACAATGCCATAGAAAGCTACTGGAAGGGCGTGCTCTCCCACGACCTTAGACCGAACCGGCTTTATAAGGAGTGCAGTGTCATCGGAAACGAACTAAAAAAATACGGACACAGGCTGGTAAATTTGAAAAAGATAAATAAGTTTGCGGTTATTGCTGACAACGCCTCTCTTACAGGGCTTAATGAATTTAAGCTGAACAACGAAAGCGACTCCAATTACAATACCGTTTTCAGATGGCTTTGCGATGCCCTGTATCTGATGAACATTGAGTACGACGTGATTCCTGCCGACCCGGCACTTTTTACTTCATATGAGAATATACTTGTGCCTGCACTCTATAGCGCAACAGATGAGGTGCTCAATGCCTTAAATGAATTTGTTGCAAACGGCGGCAATATGGTGGTGACCTTTAAATCTGCTTTTTCGGATGAACACCTTAAAATACGCCATGACGTACAGCCTTATATTATAAACAAGGCTCTCGGCATACAATACGATGAGTTCACCCTGCCTGACGATGTCACCGTAACCTGTGGCGGCAAATCCTCAAAAGCTCGTGACTGGATGGAGATGGTCGACTGCACCACTGCCACGCCTGTTGCTATGTATGAGCACAAGCATTGGGGAGTACACGCAGCTATCACAGAAAACTCTTATGGCAAAGGACGTGCCATGTATCTTGCCACACTTTTTGGTGAGGGCACGCTGATAGAAGCCCTAAAGCTTTTCTTCGGCGAGCAAAAAAATGAATTTGATGCTTCTTATCCCGTTGTCATAAAGCGCGGCACCAATATGCAGGGCGAAGAAATCATTTATCTGCTTAACTACTCGGATGATGAGCAGACTGTTACCTGCCATGCAGACGGTCTCAAGAAGCTTTGCGATGACAGTACAGTATCAGCAGGCGATTGTATAACTCTTGCACCATGGGATTTTAGCATTCTTTATGCAGATTAGCCCACAGCTTAAAGTGGCCCTTTAACAGTGCTGTTTTATCCTATGCTTTTTGCTGCAGATAAATATTTCACAAAAAGCTCATTATATAAGGTCTTAATTATTAATTTTTTCATAAAATTTATTAAGTCTTTTGTTTTGGTGTTGTTTGAATTATTTTTCAGTGTTATAATTTCAAGCGGATTAAAAAGGTGGTTTTATGAAGAAAATACAGAATAAGCTTATAGAGCTTTTCAACCGCTACAAGCATGTGTGGATTTTATCATACTTTATCATATATCTGACCTGGTTTGGATATTTAGAGCGCACTGTTACCACACATTATCACTTGATTCATCTTCCGATAGATGATTATATACCGTTTTGTGAATACTTTGTTATTCCTTATATCATGTGGTTTGGCTATGTGGCCTTTGGAATTGCTTTCACGGCATTACATGACAAAAAAGAATTTTACAGACTGTGTGCGTTTTTATACACCGGTATGACCGTATTTTTGGTTATATCAACGCTCTACCCAAATGGTCACAATTTAAGGCCTTATTATTTCACGCACCACAATATGTTTACAGCGCTTTGCGAGTGGCTTTACTCCACTGACACACCGACGAACCTGTTTCCGAGCATTCACGTATACAATTCGCTCGGCATTCATTTTGCGGTGATGCACAGCAGCTATTTCAAGGATAAAAAGCACGTTCAGCACGCATCCTTAGTGCTTTGTGTTCTGATTATACTGTCTACCATGTTTATCAAACAGCACTCAGTATTTGACGTTTCTACAGCCTTTATGCTTGCTTTCGTTATGTACAATGTGGTCTACATCAAAAACTGGATGCATCTGCCACAGAAGAGCGGAAGCTTCCAGGATGCGGCAAACCGCAAGGTTCGTGTTTGATTTAATGATTGCAGCTTTCAACTCAAAAAGACATCAGCCGGTTTTTACACCGGTTGATGTCTTTTTACATTTCACTCACAGTCTGCATATCTGTCCTGTTATCTGACTCTCTCCCTGCTGTAGTCGAGCACCTTGTCCACAGTAGATTTTATTTCTACTGAATTTTTCCTCTGAGTCGAAATTTCTGCGTATGCATCTTCTATCTGCAGCTTATTGCGCTCCTCAAACTTGATAATCTCCTCCTGTGTATTGCGGATTGACACAATCTGCTGTCTGCATGCTTCTATCATGTCAACTGAAATCTCATCACACTGTGAAAACACATGATTGAGCTCCACTCCCTGCTTCATGAGCTTTGTCGTGGCAACATTGTTGTCCTTTAGAAGCCCTACAAGGTGGCTCACCTGCTCTTTAAGTGCACTAATCTCAGCTTTTGCCTCTGAAAGCTCCTGTTTAACAGCATCAATTGCACTGTCATATGAAACAGATGCCTCCCTTATGCTCTCAGCAGCCTCCACGAACAGCTTTCCCTGCTCTCCCAGCATGCCCGCCTCTATAGCAGCATTGAGCGAGAGAACACTCATCTGCTTATTCTGTTCCTTCATCTGCGCAGCTATATCCGCACAGCTATCCACATGCTCCTCAAGCCTGTCCGATGTCTCTGACAAGCTCTTAGCCGGAGCTGTAAAATGCTTATTGTTTTCGACAAGCGCACATGTATCCTCATGCTGTGTTGCAATTGCCTTTGCCGCACTCTCAAGACTTGTAAGATTGTCCGCAGCCGCCTTTACACACTCTGTAAAGCTGTCGTTTAAGGCTGATATGGCATCCATGCTGTCCTTTGAAAATTCCACCACATTATTTGCATTATCATTTAGCTGCTTAAGGGATGACTCCTCAAGCTGCCTTGATTTCTCCAGCTCATCAAAATCAGCCTCTATAAGCTTTGACTTTGCATTTACATTCTCGAAAAATCCCCTGTCATTATCCAATTGTTCCTTCATATACGCTAATTCCTCAGCGGATATTTTTGCTCTGTTCCCAAACACTGATCTATTCTCCTTTACCGGTTACCTTTTTAGAATATAATATCACTTATAATACTGTATTTCAAACTGCAGTGACTCATTTTCCCTGAATACATTTATCTTTGGTGAATATACTACGGACAGCACTATATTATTGAACCTTCCTCTTTGTGCAGCTTCAAGCGCGTCCGAACCAAACCTTTGCCTGATATAGTCAAAAAAGCTTTCTATATCACCAAAATAAATTGCATTGATTGGCGTGCCATATGAGGATATCAAAGAAAGTCTAAGCACATTGTTGTTTTTACCAACTACCCACATGCGGCTCACACGTAGATTTTTATCCGCAAAAACAGGCTTTGGATTGCCCTTTCCAAACGGTGCTAGTACTGAAAACTCAGACACAAGTCTCATTGATACATAATCCACCGGCATCGGCACATCTATATGTATTTTAGGCACGAGGTCATCGTCCGTAAGCGATGCATACTCATTTATTTTCTTACGGAATGGCTCAACGTTTTCTTGTGGCAGTGAAAGTCCTGCAGCCATCGGGTGGCCACCAAACTTCGTGAACAGCTCACTGCATTTGCACATTTCCTCATACATGGAGTACTCCTCTATCGATCGGCCTGAGCCCTTTACTCCGTCCTCACTCTTTGTGAGTATAAAGGTTGGCTTATTGTATTTCTCCCTGATACGGCCTGCTATGATTCCAGCTATGCTCTCATGCACATCCGGCAGATATATGACAAGCACCCTGTCTTTTTCGTAATTGTCCCTCTCATATATCTCAACTGCGGTTTCGACACCCTTTGCAGTCATTTCCTTCCTGTCATCATTGAGCGCTACAAGCTCTGATGCGATGCGCATGGCCTCCTCCTGCCTGTCACATAAAAACAGCTCAAGTGCTCTTTTGGCTGTATCCAGACGGCCTGTCGCATTGACACAGGGTCCAAGAACAAATCCAAAATGATATGCATCTACATTTTCAGCCTCTATATTACAACATTCAAGCAGGGCTTTCATGCCGATATTTGTCGTATGATGAATACTCTTTAAACCGGCCTTTACGAGTATACGGTTTTCACCCGTCAGCGGCATGACATCACCGACTGTTGCAAATGCCACATTCTCTATAAAATCCATGGCCTCTTTCTCATCTATGCCGATTTTTCTATATAGTAATATGACGATTTTCCAGGCAACAGCTGCTCCGCAAAGCTCCTTGTACGGATAGCTGCACTCTATCTGATGTGGATTTACAACGGCATCTGCTTTGCTCTCCTTGTAAATCTTTATACCCTTTATATCTTCAAAAGGCACTGCATGGTGGTCTGTTACGAGAACCGTCATTCCAAGCTCCTTTGCATGGGCGATTTCCTCAATCGCCGCAATTCCGTTGTCACAGGTGACCACAGTGTCTATCCCGTCCTCATATGCCTTGTCAATCAGATGCACATTCAAACCATAGCCATCCTTCACTCTGTCGGGAATCATATAATCCACACATGCACCGGCTCTTTTAAGTGCCTTCACAAGAATATATGTAGACATCACTCCGTCTATGTCATAGTCGCCGATTATCCTGATTTTGGCCTTGTCAGCTATCTTTTGGGCAAGAATGTCAACCAGCCTCTGACCATCCTTTAAAAGAGCCGGGTCTGCAATGTCTGAGATTTTGCCGTTTAAAAATTCATTTACCGCGTCATCTCCTATCACACCTCTGTTTCTGATTATCCGCGCCGTCACCTGATCTATTCCAAACTTCGCTCCGATTGCCGCAAAATCAGCCTTCTTCGCACTAACATACCACTTTGCCATAATCTACCCTTTCCAGTCTCAGCCCACACGCCGGTGCTGTGTAGCCTGCCTGTGCCCTATCCTTTGAAGCTAAAATTTCCATCACAGCATCCGGATTTTTCCTTCCATCGCCCACCTCGATAAGCGTTCCTGTGATGATTCTTATCATATTCTGTAAAAATCCATCTCCGGTGTAGCTGATAACAATATCAGCGCCTGTTTTTTCTATATCAATAGAAAAAATTGTCCTGATCGTTGACTTTTTCATATGTTTGTTGCCACAAAAGGCTTTAAAATCATGCTCTCCGAGAAGATACGCTGCTGCTTTTTTCATCCGGTCTGTGTCAAGCGGCTTATCATAGTCGTATACATATTTTCTCCTGAACACATCTGACACAATACCGGTGTGTATTGTATACACATATGTCTTTGACACAGCATTGTACCTGGCATGAAATCTGTCAGGCACATTTGAAATATCTGTCACCGCAATATCTGCCGGCAGATGCTCATTCAGCCATATAAATATCTCATCCTTGGAAAAATGCTTCGGCATGTGAAAGCTTGCCACCTGCCCTACCGCATGCACTCCCGCATCCGTGCGCCCTGAGCCTATGACCTCAACCGGCTTTCCTGCCAGCGTGGAAAGCACATGCTGAAGCTTTCCCTGTATTGTATCATCTGTGGATTTCTGCACCTGCCAGCCTTTGTAGCGTGTGCCGTCGTATGCCACAATTATCTTGTAATTTTGGGTTTCTGTATTCATAAAATTGTCTTTCTTTATCTGAAAAATAGGGTTGTGAATAGTTACTTTTGGTTGTAACTATTCACAACCACCCCACATACATTCGCAAAACCGCACGATACTCGTGCTTTCCCGCTGCTTCGCAGCTAATTTTGCTCATATATGTGGGGGTGGCTCTATTCGAGCCACCTTGAGAACAAGAAAACCTGCCGCTTACATGCAAGCATGACGCATCAGCTTTTTTTTTCTCAGTGGTTCTGAATAGTTACTTTTATTTTATATAATATCACATCATTTTTTCTCTTGCCAGCACTGTTTTGCTCCTTTAATCCCATTAAGCAAGCTCCGCAATACGTGTCACAGCGACATATATATTTGATATCTCATACCATGTATTGTAGTCCACCACACCTGAAACCGGAAGTCCGAATACAGCTTGAAATTTTTCCACGGCCGCCTTTGTCTTTGGCCCGTATATTCCATCCGGCACAATAGATGGAATGGCCGGATATGCCTTTGCGATGCGGGCGAGCTGTTTTTGTATCTGATATACATTCTGCCCGGACGAGCCTATGCCTATATTGTAGCCGGGCCATGACGCCGGGATTCCTGATACAGCCTCCGCGGTATTGATATACATGTTGCTGCCGTAAAAGTATCTGAGTATCTCAATTGCACTGTAGCCCTGGTCACCGAGACTTTTAGAGCCCCACTGTGTCATCCAGCTCGGACAGGAGACCTTCTGTCCGTCACAGTACTGCGTCAGAATCGGTTGCTTCACATTAGGTCTCGACAAATAGTTTTCAAACATTTCATTTACTATCAGCGAGATATTGTCATATATATTTCTGCCATAGATGAATTTGTGGTCATATGCCGTGGACGAAGTGATATTAAAATTATAGCCCTTTCCCCGATAGAACTCCGTGTATATCCTGTTTAACGTAAATGACATAATCGCAAGCACATTTGCCCTTATAGTGGCATCAGGCCAGGTCGCATATATCTCACTGGAAGCTACATTTTTGATGTAATCCTTATATCTGACATAATAATTTGCCGCTGTGGAATCCGATGGTGCCCCATCATGCACAATAACATATTCCGGAATCACAACACGATTAAGTACAATCTCACCGGTCTCAGCAACCGGCATAATCTCCGGCTCAGGTATCTTGGCAGGATAATCACCGTAGAGTGTATGTGCCGGAATAACAATATTGTCCACATCATTTCCCGGTGCATCAAGTACTTCCAGCTCAATATCCTGTATGGAAAGTCTGTCGGGCATCACCTCAACGCCCGAAACCGTGATATCTCTGTATCCGTTAGCTGAAACAGTTACCGTCACCTCCGAATACGGCTGTGACTCACTGGGCGACATAGAATACTCAAGTGGCGGAGTGGCAATCTCAACTGCCTCTATGCTTCCCGATTCGTTGGTATCAGTCTCCTCTATCTTTCCCTGCGGATCCCCGGAATAGCTGACTGACACCCTTGCATCCGCAACCGGCGTCCCCATGTTTTTCTGTCGTACTCTCACCTGAAGCCGCCCCTCATCAATTGACTCCTGTTGTAAAATGTGCAGATTTTTCATGAATATTATTACCTTAATATCTTTTTACAATAATATGCACAAAGTGCGTGGCATATGATATAATGAGCGTAGCGAATTATATCACGCGCGAATGCGCATAAGTATCAGCCGCAGGCCTATCATATGCGTAAGCATATGATATAATGAGCGTAGGCAACGAGCAGTGCCAAATTGAAAATATATAAAAATGACAGCTTGCTGAGCACTTTTTATATATTTTTAATTTGATAGGGCAACTGCCCGTACAGTCAGGAAAATCTCAGATTTTTCTGACTTGCACTGCGTATCACACACTTAGCAGCATTTGTCAATTTTATTAATATTCAGGAGGAAAATTATGCATACATTTCAACCATATCCAATCGACATGCTCGATATCAATCCATTCACCAAGCTCAGTAAGGAGTGGGCTCTCGTGACAGCCGGCGACAAGGAAAAATCAAACACCATGACCGTTTCATGGGGTGGAACCGGTGTCCTCTGGGGCAAAAATGTCGTATTTATTTTTATCAGGGAATCCAGATATACTAAGGATTTCATAGACAATGGTGATTTTTTCTCACTTTCTTTCCTTAGCGAGAAATACCGCGATGCCTTAAAATACTGTGGTGCTCACTCTGGACGTGGCGAAGACAAATGGTTAAAGGCCGGTCTGACTCCTGCTACACGCCATGGCATACCATATCCGGATGAGGCAAATCTTGTATTCCTCTGTCGCAAGATGGCTGCTGTGCCTATTGAAGAGGCTTCATTTACAGACAAAGCCATTATGCGTCAATGGTACGGCGATCACGATATGCACACTATGTATGTTGGTGAAATTATTGAGGTTACGGCTCGCTAATTTTATGACAATACTACGGGACGAGAAGAACCCTAATATATATTTATGCGCTTAAAACTACGTGGCTATGATAATTGTAAGAATTATGCTTTAAGGTTTTCTATGCTTGACGAAACCGGCTTTTATGCGCCGTCCGTGGCGCATAACGCCTTGCCCTGCCGTCCATGGCAGGGCATTTCTGTGTTTCATGGCATAATTCTAACAATATCTAAGTCACTTCGTAATCGCTTATAAATACATATTAGGGTTCTTCTCGTCCCTTACTCTATGTTAATATTACACAAATTTAACCATTGTGCAACAACACATACAAATTGTCCTCGCATTACTGTCACAAGATTCTATATATAATCTATCGGCAGCCGGTACTCATAGCTTCAATGGCCACGGCACCACCGCGCACAACCGAGATATGCTTGTACTGTGACTTGAGCAGGGCTATAAGATCATCATTGCGGTGCTCTGTGAGCTTGCTCTCTAAGATCACGCTGTCGGCATTCTTGTCCACCACATCAATATTAAAAACCTGCGCTGTCTGGAAGATATCAGTGATTTCCTCGCGGGTGAGCTTTGATACTCTGACATAGAGTATTTCCTTCATATGCAGAGGCACATCAGTCAGGTCAATAACCTTGATGACCTCGACCATTCTGTTGAGCTGCTTCTTTATCTGCTCAAAGGTAATATCATCGCTTGTAACGCAAATAGTCATTCTGGAAATAGTCTCATCCTCTGTGGTTCCAACCGTAAGAGACTGTAAATTGTAGGATTTTGCAGAGAAAAGTCCTGAAACCTTTGCTAAAACACCGACCTCATTCTCCACATAAAGTGCAATCCATCTGTTTTTCATTTCAATACTATTCATCTTCTGCACCTCCTACTTTAAAATCATTTCGCTCATAGGATTTCCGCTCTTGACCATTGGAAGAACAATCTCATCCGTAGCTATCATAAACTCAATAATTACAGGTACATCCTTATATTTCTTTGCCTCTGCAAAGGCTGCATCGATATCCTCTTCCTTTTCCACGCGGATTCCGTGTCCACCATAGCTTTCAACAAGCTTGAGAAAATCCGGTGTGTATGGCGGACATGCCTCGTTTGGTCCCTTGCACTCAGCCGGGCAGCCCTTTCTTCTTCGAAGGCAGGTTGCAGAATAACGCTTGCCATAAAAAAGCTGCTGCATCTGGCGCACCATGCCCAGATAGTAGTTGTTGAGCACGCATATGGTCACTCCTGCTCCCTGTACAACTGAGGTGGCAAGCTCCTGTATATTCATCTGAAGTCCACCGTCACCGCTAATGCATACAACATCCTTGTCAGGATTTGCAATCTTTGCACCTATTGCTGCCGGAAGACCAAAGCCCATGGTTCCAAGACCTCCCGATGTAAGAAGCTGGCTGTTGCTGTCAAGCTCTAAGTACTGTGTAGCCCACATCTGATGCTGACCTACATCTGTAACGAAGATTGCATCCTTATAGTTCTTATTGATATGCTCCATAATCATCTGAGGTGTCATGCCCTTGTCTCTTCTCATGCCAAGAGGATTTTCCTCATCCCATGCCTTAATCTGCTTCTGCCACTCAGCAGTCTTTTTCGGCTCAGCCCACTCGTTTAACTTGTCGAGCGCCACATTGGCATCTGCAACGATAGGCACATCAACCACTACATTTCGTGAAATAGATGCAGTATCCACATCAATATGTACAATCTTTGCCTTTGGAGCGAACTCATTTAAGTCACCGGTTATTCTGTCATTAAATCGTGTACCTATTGAAAAAAGTAAATCACACTCACTGACTGCCTTGTTTGCCGCATATTTGCCATGCATACCACAGTTTCCCACATAAAGCGGATGAGTGGTAGGTATAGCTCCCTTACCCATTATTGTAGTGACAACAGGCACATTCTCTGCCTCCGCAAAACGGCGCAGATTTTCATTTGCCCTGGCAACATTTATACCGCCTCCTGCAAGGATAAGCGGTTTTTTAGCACTCTTTAACATCTTGTAGGCGCGCTTAAGCTGTCCGACATGTACTGTATCATTTACACGATATCCTCTGATTTCCACCTTGTCCGGATACTCTGCCGGACCTGATGCGGTCTGTATATCCTTTGGCAAGTCAATCAGTACAGGGCCCGGCTTTCCGGTCCTTGCAATATGAAATGCCATCTTTATGATTTTTCCAAGGTCCTTTCTGTCACGGACTGTAACAGAATACTTTGTGATATTTCTGGTGATTCCGACTATATCCACTTCCTGAAAGGCATCATTTCCGATAAGTGGAAGCGGTACCTGTCCTGTAAAGCACACAAGTGGCACATTGTCATAATGCGCATCTGCAAGACCTGTAACTGTGTTGGTAGCACCGGGACCGCTTGTCACAAGGCAGACACCCACCTTGCCTGTAGACTTGGCATAGCCCTCAGCCTCATGAATCAGGCCCTGCTCATGTCTCGGCAGAACCAGATTGATTGAATTAGTCTTGTATAACTCATCGAATAAATCTGTAACTGTTCCTCCCGGATAGGCAAAAATAGTATCTACGCCTTCCTCCTCCAATGCTTTTACAAATAATTTTCTTCCTGTGATGTCCATACTGCTGTCATCCTCGTTTCTATTTTACGTTTCTATTTTAATAGTTTATTTTACTCTCTCATATCGAAGGAAATAAAACTCCAAATCAAAGTATGTCTGCTCTTCGCTGTCTCCCGTAATCTGCCACTCAGGCTTCTCGTCAAGATTTGGAAAATATGCATCCGCATCATACTCGAAGTCCACCTTTGTGATGTGGGCTACATCGCATTCATCCACGAGCTGCTCATAAATTTTCTGTCCACCAATGATATAAATATCCTCAGAATTGTATTTTTCAAGCTCCTTGTGAAGCTCATCAAGTGAGTGAACCACCACAGCGCCCTCCACCTCATAGGATGGGTTATGTGTGAGCACTATGTTGGTTCTGTTCTTAAGAGGTCTGCTGTTTGGAAAGCTCTCAAGTGTCTTTCTGCCCATGACTACAACCTTTCCTGTAGTCATCTCGCGGAAAAACTTCTGGTCCATAGGTATTCGAACGAGCAACTGGTTGTTTTTTCCAATTGCCCAGTTATTGTCAACTGCTGCTATTAAATTCATGATTTTCTCCCTGTTGTAATCGTTGCTGTTCACACAAAGTAGTGAACAATAACCTTCTTATAACTGCTTCATATCCACATTCTTTAAACCGCAATAGGTATATCCTTAATCTGCTCACCTGTCACATAGTCTGTTATCTTGATATCATCCGTCGTAAACTGATAGAAATCCTTTATGTCAGGATTGAGCCAGAACTTTGGAGCATCGTACTGTGGTCTCTCAATCAGCTCCTTCACAATTGGCACATGCCTGTCGTAAATGTGTGCATCTGCAATCACGTGCACCAGCTCCCCGACTCTCATATCACACACCTGCGCCAGCATATGCATAAGCACCGCATACTGGCATACATTCCAATTGTTCGCCGCAAGCACATCCTGTGAGCGCTGGTTTAAGATACCATTTAATGTGAGCCTGTCATCACCCTTTTTCTGTGTCACGTTGAATGTCATGCTGTATGCGCACGGATACAGATTCATCTCATGCAGATCCTGATGCACATATATATTGGTAAGTATTCTTCTTGAAAAAGGTGTATGCTTCAAATCATAGATGACTCTGTCCACCTGATCCATCATGCCTTCCTTATACTGATGCTTTACACCAAGCTGATATCCGTAGGCCTTGCCGATTGAACCATCCTCATCTGCCCACTCATCCCACACATGGCTTTTTAAATCATGGATATTGTTGGATTTCTTCTGCCATATCCAAAGAAGCTCATCCGTTGCACTCTTGATATATGTCTTTCTTAAAGTGATAGCCGGAAATTCCTTTGATAAATCATATCTGTTGACGACACCAAACTTCTTTATTGTATAGGCGCTTGTGCCGTCCTCCCAATGGGGACGCACCAGCTCTCCCTCAGTGCTTGTGCCATTTTCCAGAATATCCTGACACATCGCTACAAAAACCTTATCTGCATAACTCATATTATCTGCTCCCTAACCATAAGTATTCAACCGATACAATTACCCGTTTACTGTCTATTGTATCTAATTATCAATTTTTTTTCAATATATTCCATGTGCAAATTCAAATGATTTTTTTAGCTTTTTTCTTCATAAATTATTTAAGTATTTTATTATTCTTTTCGATTAAAGACACAATTTGGACAAATTTATTTAGTATAGTAATACCTGTAAAGGAGATACACCTTTACAAATTCCCTTTTTTAAACATTTTTTCATAAACTAAACTCCTCGAAAAGAAGCCGCTTCCCTCGGCTTCTTTTCACGTTATGGGGGTTTACATTTCAGACTTTTTCCCATATTATGATTAAAGGGTCAAAAGACTCCACCGAGAAAGTAGCAATTTGCTGCGGTGACGTTTAAAATTAGCGGATTTCGAGGTGAAGTCAGATTACGCGAATGCGTAGCATGTAGTAATCTGATTAATCATAAATGAGGAGATTCACAATCACATGAAATTTTTTCTCGCACCGATGCAAGGGCTGACCGGATATACAGTAAGAAATGCATTCCACCACCATTTTGACTACATAGACAAATACTACACACCGTTCATCCCTGCCTCAAAGCGCATGAATGCCAAGATAAAAAGAGACATAGACCCGGTAAACAACGATGGAATCACTCTCATACCGCAGGCCATGTCTATAGTGGCAGACGAGGTCATCGACCTGCACAGACAGCTTGTTCCTTACGGATATGATGAGATAAATGTAAATCTCGGCTGTCCGTCAGGCACCGTCGTATCCAAGAAACGAGGCTCCGGCATACTCGCATATCCTGATATGCTGGATAGCTTCCTCGATGAGCTGTATACAAAAGCTGATTTTCCTGTTTCAATAAAAACCCGCGTGGGCTTTAACGATGATGAGCTATGGCCCAGGCTTATCGAAATATACAGTAAATATCCGATAAGTGAGCTTACCGTGCATCCGAGAGTCCAGAAGGATTTTTATAAAAATACGCCGCGCATGGATGACTTCGCCCTCGCCATGCAGAAAATAAATCCTGATAAAACCATACTCTGCTACAACGGAGATATCACTGATACTAATAGTTTTAATGCCCTAACCGACTGCTTCCCTGATATTGATGAAATCATGATAGGCCGCGGACTGTTTGCAAATCCTGCTCTTATCGCAGAGCTTAAAGGTATAAGCATGGATAAAGCCGAGCTTCGCGAGCGCTTAAAGAACTGGCATGATGAGATTTTATCCGGTTATCTGTCCATCTTTTCCGGTGAAAAGGATGCCATTTTCCGCATGAAGGAAATCTGGGCATATATGTATGGGCTGTTTTCTGACTCTGAAAAGCTTTGGAAGAAAATAAAAAAATGCCAGACGCTTAATGACTATAAGTCAATCGTTCGAATGGCATTTGATGCTTTTTAAAATATAAACACTTTACTTTCTTGCAATTCTGTGAAGCTGTGGCCTTATGGTGATATCTGTCATCACAAGGCCTTCTCTTTGCCCCAAAACATAAAGCACTGCGTCTGCAACCTCATTTGGCTGTATTCTTGCAGCTTCATTTTCATCCACTGAAAAATCAGCATTCCTGTACAGATTGGTATCGGTCATATCAGGCTCTAAATTTACCACACGCACACCGTACTTTCTCGCCTCCTCAAACAGGCTGTGGGAAAAGCTCGTAAGCCCTGCCTTTGTGGCACCATAGGCACAGCCGTGCGGATTCGTCTTTTCAGCAGTGATTGATGAGATATTTATTATTGTTCCTTTGTTTTTCTTTAAATCGCGAAGCAGCAGATTTGTGATAATCATCGGTGCCTCAAGATTTGTCCTCACCATCTGTGATATTTTTACAGGATTAAGTTCCTCATGAAGAGCGTAAAAGCCGACGCCTGCATTGTTTATGAGAAGTGATATGTCATGATTTTTATTAATTTCTTTTATTGTCTTGATGAGCTTTGCGGTATCGGTAATATCGCATACTATACGCTCTATCCCTGCAATATCATCACTTTGATTGAAGCTTCTTCCTATTCCGTAAACCAGCCAGCCATTCGCTGCAAGCTGCCTGCATATAGCTTTTCCGATGCCGGAAGATGCCCCGGTTACAATTGCTTTGTTCATCTGATCGCTCCTTTATACTATGTGATATATATTGAAAATGTATTGCAATAATATCACTTCCACATAAATATCCTGTCCTTATCCACATATTCGGATACAGCCTGTATCATAAACTCTTCCATATCACTTCGTATGTTTTCCGGATACTGGTAATACCCATTCACATTGTCGTATGGAAAATTCACCACAGCACTACGAGGCATGTCCTTTCGCATTTTCTTCAGATAATCCTGCGATATGCGGAAGCTTCCGATACTCACATCCCACAGCTTAGAACCGTCTATCTGTGAAAATACGTCATCAACCAGCCTGCTGTATTCACCTCTCCAGTCCTTGCAGTATATCATCGGATCAAAGCACAGTCGCACTGGAAATCCACTATCCATAGCACATTTTGCTGCCTGAATCCGCTCCATAGGTGCAGACGCAAAATGCTCATACTCTGCTGCAACCCTTTGAGGCGAAACTGTATAGGCAATAATTACCCTGTCACAGGCTTCGTAATTGCTCCACAAATCACACCTGCCACTCTTGGTGCGGATTTCAATTGTAAGATTCTCATGCTTCTTTGTAAAAGCAATCCATTCCCTCACAAAGCCGGTAAGCGACTCTATGGCCACGAGGTCTGCATCATATGACACGCAAAGATATATGCTTTTTTGCGCCAGAAGTGCTTCAAGCTCCGCAAAAATATCCTCCAGATTTACAAACACCACAAGATTACCAGACGGATACATGCCCTTTAAATAGCAGTATTCGCAGTCAAATATGCAGTTCATCATGCATGAGCAATAGTAGAAATTCTCATTTCCAAAGCTCTGACACACCGGTGCACCTTCATATATGCAGCCACTTGTATTCTCTGCCAGAATGAGCGCCTTGGCATTGCTTTGAGCAGAAATACTTTGCTTTTTGCGGCAGAAAACATCCTTGTAGTGGTCAATTTCTATGACTGTTGTATTATTCAGCTTTTCTAAAATCTGCTTTGTACGTGGATGCTCGGCCACGCCTTTTTCCACATATACATGTGAAAACATTTTATTGTATTGGCACATTTGACATTTCCTTCTTACAACAATCTCTGTTTCAATTCAAACAGACATTTCTTTCCTTCACGCTTGCTCTCACACGGAAGCAAGCCATTTGTATAGTACTCATCCAGAACAGCTTTATAATCTATACCACTTAGTCTGCAATACTTTATAAGCTGTGCCAGCTGATCTCCCATTACCTTGGAACAGCGCATATCGCTTGTCAGCCTATCCATATTCCAAGCGGATTTAGTATCATCTGTCGCATTGCCGTCTGCCATATTTTCGCCTTTAGTCTTATCATCTATTGAAGTCTTATTACCACCTACACTTAAAAGCATATCAATATAGCCGCATATTTTTTCTTCCTGCAAAGCAAAAAGCTCTGTGATTTTCGACTGGTCTATTCTCTCTCCTGCATCTGAAACAAGCTTTATAAAATGCATATGGTGCGGTCCCACGAAAAACGCGGCTGCCTGATAAACGGCGGCTGCCTCCATATCATATACAACCGAATCGCACCCTTCATTGAGCACCCTTGTGACCGTTACTATTTCGCACTCCATAAGATTTGTTTTCATCAGCATATCTGGGTAAAATGTACGCCCCGTCATCTGCTCAGTGAGCTTGTTTCCAAGAAATATACTGCCTAAACAGGTCTCATTGCCAAAACCGGCGCCACACCCCACATTCAAAATCTCATCATCCGGTGAAATCCCATAAGCACCACCGATATTTGAAACTGCTGCCGCCGCATTGATTTCTCCTACGCCTGTTATCACAAGCCTGATACTCTCATTTGCAAACACATCAAATCTGACCGTTTTAGGGCTTTTTTCCTTTTTTAAGCCATAGTGGTCTATTATATTTTTTACTTCAGCATAAAAAGCGCTAAATATATAAATCATAGATAATTCCTTCAAATATTTCCTGCATACATCAACAGGCTTTATCTCTCGAGCTCCTTTAAAAGCTTAGTCCTATTGCTTCCAACCATGAGCTTTTCATTGTAGATATCGTATTTTTCACATTCATTCTCAGCTAAAAAGCTGCTGATTTCCGGTGTGATGGTCAGCTCTGTCACAAAGACAAGCATCTCCTGCCCGTCTGAGAATACATCCTCCACAAAATCAAATGCGTGGTTTAGCTTCTCTCCTGCCGCATCCTCCATCGTCGAAAGCTTCTCTGATTCTTCGGTAAAATCATCCATCACCGTATCAAAATCACCCTTGATGTGCTTTAAGACGTCCTGTCTGATGTAATACTCCTTTGGCAAAATAAGAGAGCTCTCCTTCAATATCTCCATATTCCTTGAAAACTGCTCAACAGCACTGTTGTACAGCTCCTGCTGCTCCTCAAGGCTTTTTTGTGACTTTTTGTATTCCTTCAAAAACTCATACCATAGCTGCACCATTTTCCGCTCTCTGGCCACATCCGAAAAAACAACCGTCAGTCCGCTTAAAAGCAGATTCACCACCGTGATTCTCTCATCGAAATCGGCATCAAACACTCGCTTATACACTGACTTTTTCACGTTTCCGGAAAGTATATCGCTTATACCATAATCCTCATTGTATTTCCTGTAGATTTCCAGATATGCATACACATCCTCTGCTATATCAGGATGATGGATAAACTCACCTATTACGTCCTCAGTGACTGCAATGTCTCCCGCCTCATACACCTTAAGCAGGCTGCTTAAATCCTCCCAGCCTCTTGCCGTGACGAAATTCATGCTATCCACGTCTGTTTCCACCTTATAAAAATTGTTTGGATGAAGCTCCAGATAGCTTAAAAGCGCATCATGGATATGCACATTTCTGGCATATTCCTTCCACACCTGATAGTCCGCTTCTATCGATATATATCTGACACGGTCGAGTGTGACCATATCAAAATCGCGCACCGATTTATTGTACTCAGGCGGATTGCCTGCCGCAACTATCACCCATCCCTTTGGAACAGCCTGATTGCCAAAGGTCTTGCACTGCAAAAACTGAAGCATCATTGGCGCGAGTGTCTCGGACACGCAGTTTATCTCATCAATAAAAAGTATGCCCTCCTTAAGCCTTGTTGCTTCCATCTTTTCATAAACGCTGGCTATAATCTCGCTCATCGTGTATTCCGTGACGGAATAGCTCTTTCCGTCATACTCACGCTCCTTTATAAACGGCAGTCCTACCGCCGACTGGCGCGTGTGATGCGTGATGGTATACGCCACAAGACCTATTTTGCACTCTCTTGCAATCTGCTCCATAATCTGTGTCTTACCTACGCCTGGCGGTCCGATTAAAAGCATCGGTCTCTGCCTGATCTGCGGTATCACATAATCTCCGTGTGCATCCTTTGACAGGTATGCCTTCACTGTATTTTTCACTTCGTTTTTTGCCTGTTTTATATTCATAATGTTTCCTCCAGCTCCACCTGCATCGCCCATGGCGGCACCTCATTGCCCTCATATGCACCAACCGACACAAATGCACACTTGTACGGCGGACACTTTGCCGGGAAAATTCCCTTGCCATCAGTAAAATATATAAGTCCGCACATGTTCTTAAGCTCACCCTTATCCAAAAGGTCTCTCACATACGAAAATGCCGGTCTGAAATCTGTGCCTCCGCCTCCTACGAGCGTAAACTTGTTTAAAAGCGGCTTAATCTGCTTTTCATCTGTAATTTCCTCGTCAGTCTTTACGCTGTCATCACACTGTATGATGCGTATTTTATTCCTGACAAAAAAGCTGTCCGACTCCGTTAGAATCGTAAAGGTCTCCTGTAAAAAGTGCTCCACCAGCTCTCCGCTCACAGAATAGCTCGTATCAAGCACTATGACAAAATCCCTTATCTTGTATGTCTCCCTCGTTTCAAGAGGCTCAATAAGCGGCATATTGCCATAGAGCGAAAGTCCATACGCGTAATACCCCATATCAAAGGAATCATAATCTGCGTGTACCTCCTCACGAAGCACTGCAAACCTGCGCAGAAACTCCTTGTAGCTTCGTCTGCTTCTTTTCGCGGACAGCTCCCTCATCATTACCTGCTCGCCCTCGGATTTGCTGTCCTTTGAATGGCTTTTCTCCATGCGTGTCTGTCTGGATATTTTCTGCCACTGCTTTTGGGCCTCGGATGAACTTAGTGGCATAGCATTGTCGTTTTTCTCCTGCGGCCAAAGGGCGTGGTCATCTGTGTAAAATTCCCGTGCCAGAATCACAAGCTCATTTTTATCCTTTGTATTTGCAATCTCATCTATATCTGTGGTTTCTTCAGCCTCTATTTCTGCATACTGCTTGTATAGCCACGCGTACAAGGCTCCGGGAGCAATCACGACATGCTCTTTTTTAAGCCTCTCATACGTGGTTTTTCTTATATAGCTTAGGATACGCTTTGTGCTTTTCTTTTCCATTGTATCAATCGTATACTCAACCATTATATCACATGCTGTATTCCACAGGAATTCATCCCTCTCACCTTTAGTCCACAGGTGAAAAAACAGACAGTGCAGCACACTGTGCAGATAAGCCCGGTTCAGATACATGCCATTTTTCTTAAATATATCAATCAGCCTGATTGGATTGTAATAAATATATGTGCCGTCAGTTGCCATGGAGTAAAGCTGCTCGTTCACCTTTGGGGAAAGAGCCGAGAGCGCCAGCTTCATAAAAGGCATGTCGAGATACAGCTCGCACTGTATTCCATCTATTATTTTCTGTGACATTTCCTCCTGCCACTCTGAATCTGTCTGGATATGTTTTTTCATGAAGCGGCCTCCTTCCTTTTCTGATTATTCTACTGCAATATTTTCAGAATTTATTATACTATAGTAACATTATTTTCTCAATAAAATGTCATTCACAAACAATATCTTAACCAGTGTATTTAAAAAAAGTAATCCCGGATAGTTCATGATAAAATCATAAACTATCCGGGATTATCAATTTATTTCCATTCCTCAATTCCCAGATTCTCTATGTAATCAGCAAGTTCTCTCGCCATCTCATAGGTCTCCGGTATTCTAAGATGTCCAGGAGTTGCCGCTCCGTTTCTCTTAAAAATACAATGAGATATTTTACTATCTTTCATAGAAACAACTACATCATCAATTGCTTTATCCCAGGAAACATCATGCTCAAGCAATGTCGTACAGCAGACGATCGATGCTTTCGGATATACCTGACGCAGGTTTTTTAAAAGATTTGTATAGTGTTCTCTCCAGAGAACTGCTTTCTCACACATGTAATCTTCTGCCATGTAATCAAACGGATGATTATCATTCTGGCCAATTGCCACGACAACAACCTGCGGTGTATATTGGTCAAAATCCCATTCTGTCAGTTCACCGAATGTTTTATTAAAGCGAATTTTATTCCAGGCACTTTCCATTCCAACCTGCTGTGGCTCATGGAACCATCCCTGTCCATCCATCAATGCAATTCCACCCTGTGCGATATCATGGATCTGTGCATTCAGCATACGTGCTGTCATCCATGCATAGGAATACCAGCTGTTAGAATATCCCCCCTGATGTTCAGGGTCTGTCTTTCCTGTATAGTCGACAGCTTCTGTCACTTCTCCTGCTGATACTGAATCTCCGTAAACTTCGATTTTTCTTTTCGGTGCATCAGCAAGTTCCAGTAGTTTTGCTCCGTCTTCAATTTCAAATCCAAGGATATGTATCTCATGACAGGAATCCTGACGTTTGAAGAAAAGCACATGATGCTCTCCATTCTCATTTTCCGGAACACGAATCTCTATTTCATTCTCTTTGTTATTCTCCAGATAATAGCAGGACTGAACCCCATCTAAAATACATCCAAGATAATTCTGCCAGTATTCATTTTTATTTTTCAAAACAACTTTCAAATACTTTCCTGTAAAGCTAAATTCTGCTGATGTACATGGATAAACCCAAATCGGTTCATTGGGATTAGTCCAGTCAATTCTTCCGCTATAACGTATTTTTTTATTATCAGGATTAATTCTCATCTTATCCCCCTCATATTTTACAGTAAGCTTGCAGCACCGATCATTCCTGCTTCATTTCCAAGTGCTGCAGTTTCAATCTCCGGAAGTTCTCCCTTCTCACCACCGAAGCATCCGACTTTCATCATCTCACGAAGCGGTTCAAGAAGTATCTCTCCCTGGGCTGAAATACCTCCGCCAAGGATCACAAGCTGTGGACGGAAGATATTTACAATATTGACAATTCCTGTTCCAAGCTTTCCGATATAGGACTGAACAACCTGTGAAAGCTTCTCATCACCTTCCTGGGCTCCCTTGAAAATTTCTTCTGGAAGAAGCTCTTTTCCGGTAGCACGC
Source organism: Agathobacter sp. LCP21S3_B2 (assembly GCF_052118705.1). Classification (NCBI taxonomy): domain Bacteria; kingdom Bacillati; phylum Bacillota; class Clostridia; order Lachnospirales; family Lachnospiraceae; genus Agathobacter; species Agathobacter sp. LCP21S3_B2. Next base: position 78,106 of record NZ_JBQKGQ010000012.1, read on the forward strand.
TTTGCATCTCTTTTCAGAGCTGTAGCTGATGCATATGCCTCCAGGCATCCTCTTCTTCCACAAGTGCAAGGCTCACCATTTTCTACTATTACCATGTGTCCCAGTTCGCTTCCGCCAAGTCCTTTTCCTTCATAAATCCTGCCGTCAATGATGATTCCACCGCCCACTCCGGTTCCAAGTGTAAGCATAATCACATCCCGGCACTCTTTTCCTGCTCCTGCAACTGCTTCTCCAAGTGTCGCGCAATCTGCATCATTTGCAATTTTAATCGGAATCGGTAGATAATTTCCCATTTCTTTCGCAAGCTCTACATTTTCCCATTTGATGTTATTGGAATAGCGGACTACTCCGTTTTTCGTATCTACAGTTCCCGGAACGCCGATTCCTGCTCCTACACACTGATCCATTGCAATGCCCTGTGCATCCAGAAGCTCCAGTGTCTTCTGTGCAATCTCACGGATTACTTCTTCTGCCGGACGTTGTGCATTAGTATCCATTGTGTCCGATACGATCAGCTTCTGGTGAATATCCACCAGTCCGATCTTTGTCTTAGTGCCTCCGATATCGATTCCGATTCTGACCGGAGCTGCCTTTTCACGGATTGTTGTAACAAGTGCATCACACCGTCCTTCTACTGTATAACTGCCACTTCCGGCTGTCAGGAAGAAGCTGTCTCCTTTTTTGAAAGGCAGTGTCTCTCCATTATTTGTGATTGTTCCTTTTCCATCAAGGAACAGAATGCTTGCAAAGGATGCATCTGAAACAATACCTTCCATCTTCTTCATGAATGTCCCATCCAGATTCAGTTTATCTACTGTAAAGTAATCACAATCTGCCACATGAGGATAACTGCTCTTATCCTTTACGATTGGTACTCGATTTGTAACCGCGAGTGCTTTCTCAATATGCAGATCTCGCTTCTTACCATCTTTTCCTACACGACCATAATCATAGACTCGATATGTCACATTAGAATTCTGCTGAATCTCTGCTATCAGAATTCCTTCTCCAATTGCATGGATTGTTCCCGATTCAATAAAAAGTACATCCCCTTTCTGGACCGGTACTGCATTCAGGACCTCTAGAAGTGTGTCCTCCTCAATTCTTTTTGCAAACTCTTCTTTACTGATTTCTTCTTTAAATCCGTAATACAGAAATGCCCCCGGCTCTGCATCCATAATATACCACATCTCTGTCTTTCCATACTGGCCTTCATTCTTCAACGCATAACGATTGTTCGGATGCACCTGAATTGACAGGTTCTGCTTTGCATCAATAAATTTTATTAAAATTGGGAAATCGCGGAATCTTCTGCAATGTATACCAAGAACATCTTTACCTTCTGTCTCAATGAATTCTTCCAGTGTCTTTCCGGTATATTTTCCATTTGTGATATAAGACGGTCCGTCCGGATGACAGGAAAGTTCCCATGCCTCCGCAAGAATGTCTCCATCATACTCTACTCCATATTCCTCAGCCAGCCTGTGACCTCCCCACAGATAGTCCTTACAGCTTGGTTTTAATTTTAAAATACTCATTACTTTCTCTCCTTCAAAAATCTATGCAATAATTAACGACATCAGATAAAATGGAGTTACATCCGCTGCTTCTTCCGGAAGAATTGTTATTTCCACTGTGTGTGTTTTCTTTTCTCCATGATGCAATATATTCTCTAAATACAGACAATCTCCCCAATCCTCATCGAAATTTCCATCTAAAAGGATAGCTTTTTCTTTATCGCCATCTAACACGAGCTTCGCTCTTGCTGCCGGAAGTTTAATTGTTTTTCTATACTGCACAGCAATACATGAAGCAGTTACTTCAAAACGAATCGAATCGCCGGCTTTTTTTCCAATCCATCCATTCTTAAAATGATCCAAATGTCCCGTCTTTTCTTCTGTATCTGCGTGAAATCCACACAGTTTCGGTGAAATCTCACGAATTGTTAAGCGTCTTGCATTCTCATAAGCATTCTCCGTCATTGGTTCCGGCATGACAGGTTCTTCTTCCTCAACTCCTAATTCTGCTTTCACGCTTTCAAGGAATTTTTCAATTTCTTCTGCAACAAGCTTATGCCCTTTATCATTTGGATGAAGTCCATCCTGTGTAAGTTCTTCCCTCGTATATTTTCCTGCCTTCATTCGCTGATAAATTGTATCTTTTACGCTCACATGTGGCACCTGATACCAGTTTCCAATTTCATTATGATATTCCTGCGCATTCAGACCGGTATCATAAAAAACATTATTCAAAAGAACCACTGCCGGTTTTGAATCCCAGCTCAACAGCTTTCTGACAACGCCTTCATACGTTTCCCTGAAAAATGTGTCTGCCTCGTCATTCACACTAAAATCAACAACTACGAAATCCGGTCGATACATTAATACATCTGTCACTGCTCTGGAAACTCCGTAATGAGAAGTTGTTCCACCGATTCCTCCGTTTACATAATGAAAGTTTGCTTTGGGGAACATCTGCTTCCACCACATAAACACACGATAGGAATATGTATTTTCCATTGTTGATGCAAGGCTTCCCTGCGTGATTGATCCACCTAAAAATCCAATCGTAAGCTCTTCTCCTGCCTCAGCTCTTTTCATGCAATCTTTCAGTCTTTTCAAATTCACATCTTTCATTCGTCTTCTCTCCAACTTTTTTGCTGCTTCAACATCCAGCCATTGATACACCCATTACTACTGCCATTGAAGCTGACCTAACTTTATCTATTACTTAATTTATTATTTTTTCTGTTACATTTAAGTTATTTTAATCTTATCATTAATTTAAAATATTTTCAAGATTACATGGTTTATTTATCATTTTTCTATATTATGCATAGTTTTGTTCTTTGTTTTTTGTGGATTATCGCTCAAACCAAAGCATTTTTATACTCTTTTGTGCTTATTAATTTAAGTTAATAATTTTAAGCAAAGTAATTAAGTTAATTATTTAAGTTAAGTTTTAAAGTTAAGCAAAAATTTATTGGAATATTTATTATAGTGATTAGATAAAGTAATATATTTTTTTACATAATAAAAAAGCCCTTTAAAATAAAGAGCCTTTTTAGGTATTTAAATTTTTAAAAGTAGCAATATATCCTTTTCATTTACACTCAAATCTAAAATTCAAACCTCTTTTTCCTGGACACCGCCAGATTTTCCTTCTTAAATCTATGTAAAATCACACTGCCCTCACTCCATTCATCCTGTGCTGCAAGTGCAAGCATATCAGTAACAGCCAAGGCATCTGCGATAAAATTTTCCTCACCGTCTTTAAGCTCCAGAAAACTCTGCAGCAAACCCGAATCCCTTTTTCTTATGATAAGCTCAGACAGCCTTTTTTTATGATTGACAATATACTCCACAAACTGCCGTCTCGCTTCTTTTGAAAGCTCATACGCATAAATAAGCCTGTAAAAGGCCATATCTAAAAGATCATCCTCACTCTCCTGCGCAATCGCCTCTGAAAATATTTCATCATACTGCTTCCACACAAACACGCGGTCCATAAAAGCCTGTCTGGCGCGAAAGCCTTCTCCGTTCATGTTCAGTTTAAAAATATGAGCAGGACCAATCTCATCATATGTCTGGTCGTACTCGAAAAAACATGCCTGCGCAATCGCATTTCCATCGCTGTCAGTCCATCTAACCCTCACAAGAGTGCTTATCTGTGAAAGAATCTGCTTAAGACACGACTTATCCTTCGGTGAGCCTCTCATCACAAGCATATAAAGTTTTGTGCAGTTCATGAAAACGTCACCATCCACATCACATATGTCGGATGGCAGCTCAAGCACTGTAAGCCTTGAACAATTATAAAAACACAGCCTGCCAATCTTCTTCATGGTGTCAGGAAGAACAACTTTTTCAATATAATCATCACACAGCTCCGTCATATCAGGACCCAGAATATCATCAATCCCAAGCTCTGTTTTCAATTTTTCAGGCATGCTCTTGAAAGAAAAGCAATACTCCGCAAGCTCCGTCACTCTCATGCCGTCAAGCATATCCGGCACCACACACACCGGATTTTTCCCATACATATGAAGAAGCCTAATGCAATCATCATTAAGCCTCTCATATACACATATATAATTATTATCTTTTGTAATCTTTAAATCTGTCATTTTATTTCTTTAACTCTTAAAAATTTCACACAGCTGCAAGCCTTATCCAAGTCTCAATAAGTCATTTATTGTATTCTTAAAATCATAAAACAAATCAATATATTTTTCAACAATTGTATTACAATGTGTCCTTACAACCTCACAATCATAGTCATGTGCAAGTTCATTTCTGACCTTAAGCATATCCATCCACGCATCATCAGAAATCAGCTTTGCCTTGAAGGATTCACGTAACACCTCTCGCGGTGAACCTGTAACAAACCCGGTTATCGAATAATATTGTACCAGAATATCTTTCATTACCTTCCACGATAAATCAAAAGTAATGCTAAATTTAGCACTTGTACCACTCAAAACAAACGAATCTGTAAGGTCTCTCTGCCTTGCCTCAGCTAACGCATCCAGTGAATTACAAAAAGATTTAAAACGTCTCTCAAATTTCGCGTCCATACTGTCTGATATCCTCCAATAATAAGTCATTCCTGCATGTATCCAAATTCAGTAAATCAACACTGTACAAGGTAGGCAAATCCTCCACTTCATCAGAAAGCGCATCAAAATCCTTCACTCCCGATACCGCTATATCAATATCACTGCGTTCCAATGCAGTACCCTTAGCTCTTGAACCATATAAAATTACCTGTTGGGCATCATAATGTCTGCAAAGCTCTGCAACCCTGCTTATAACCTCTTCAACCTTCAATAATCTAACCTCATAAAAAAATCTACATTACATATTAGTTAGTTTATCACAATTCCTACATTATTTCCACCACAACGTAAGGGGCGCTGCCGCAGGCACCGCGGTGGCACACGTACTATCACGTGTGTGAATAGCGCAATGGGTTAGATACTGTAGAAATTATGCCGCAAAGCGAAGCGAGCGGAATAATGTACATACTTTCACAGCGTAAGGGGCGCTGCCGTGGGCACCGCGGCAGCGCCCCGTACTACATCAATAAACATTGACATCCAAAATCTACTCAAGCAGATTCTTCATACTGTTCACACTGATAAGAATTGTCGATCCATTGTGCAAAAGTGCTGTCGTAGTCGGCGGAAGCACACCTGCCACACCAAGAGCAATGAGCCCTGAGTTAAAACCAACAATCTTTCGATAGTTGCTCTTTATACGTTTCATAAGAGCATTACTTATATATTTAAGAGTTACAATCTGGTAGAGATCGTCAGAGCCCACCGTAATATCAGCAATCTCGCGTGCAATTTCAGCGCCATCACTGATTGCAATACCGACATTTGCTGCAGATAGAGCCGGTGAATCATTTATGCCGTCACCAATCATAATGACCTTTCTGCCCTTAGCCTTTTCTCTCTCCACAAAGGCAGCCTTGTCCTCAGGTAAAACCTCGGCGTAATATTCATCTACACCTACTTTTTTCGCAATGACAGAAGCTGTACGCTCACTGTCGCCTGTCATCATGACAACCTTTGATATGCCCGCCTTCTTTAATGAAGTAACAACCGCCGCTGCCTCATCACGCAGAGGATCCTCAATACAGATAACTGCCGAAAGCTTACCCTCAATAGCCAGATACAGGTGAGAATAATACAGCGGAAGCGACTCAAACAGTGGCTCCTTTCCTGCAGGAACAACACATTTTTCATCCTCAAAGACGAAATGATAGCTTCCGATAACAGTACGCTTGCCATTGATGGAGGTTGCAATTCCATGAGCCACAATATACTCCACCTTTGTATGCATTTCCTCGTGGGAAAGTCCCTTCTTAGAAGCAGCATCTACCACCGCCTTTGCCATTGAATGAGGGAAATGCTCCTCCAGACAGGCTGCGACACGAAGCATGTCATCTGATGAATACTCATCATTGAAGTTAACCACATCAACCACAGTCGGATGTGCCTTTGTGAGTGTACCGGTCTTGTCAAAGACGATGGTATCAGCCTCTGCAACAGCCTCAAGGAACTTTCCTCCCTTTACTGTTACATTATAAAGGCTTGCCTCTCTGATAGCAGAAAGCACAGAGATTGGCATAGCAAGCTTGAGTGCACAGCAGAAATCCACCATGAGAATTGACATAGCCTTTGTCACATTTCTTGTCAGAAGATATGTAAGCCCTGTAGCTCCAAGCGTCCACGGCACAAGCTTGTCAGCATAGTGCTCAGCCTTGCCCTCCAGCTCTGATTTAAGCTTTTCGGACTCCTCTATCATAGTAACAATCTGGTCAAAACGGTTGTTTCCTTCAACCTCCTTGACCCTGATAGTAATCTCGCCCTCCTCGACAACAGTGCCTGCAAACACAGTATTGCCGACAGTTCTTTGAACCGGAACCGACTCACCTGTCAGGGAAGCCTGATTGACCATCGCATCGCCATCTAAGACCTCTCCGTCGAACGGTATGACATTTCCCATGTGGACAACAACCTTGTCGCCCTTTTCAATCTTTGAGGACTCAACGAGTATCTCCTGATTCTCAGGTGTCCTAAGCCATACCTTGCTTACATTAAGCGACATGCTTCTGGCCAGGTCATCAACAGACTTCTTGTGTGTCCATTCCTCCAAAAGCTCACCTATTCCAAGCAGAAACATAATAGAGCTTGCGGTAGAAAAATCCTTTGTGACAAGCGAAACCGTGATGGCAGTAGCATCAAGCACCGGCACCTCAATTTTTCTCTGCAGCAGACACTTAAGCCCAATTCCAATATACTTTATAGAGCGTCCAACAGTAAGCGCTGTCCTGATTGGCCAAGGCAGCAGGAGCTTTTTACTGTAATGCCAGACAACACTTCCGAAAAGCTTTTCCTGATATGAATTATTAAGCTCTCTTCCTGATGTCTTAATAACAGTCTGTGGCACATTGGCGCTCTCATAATGAAAGTGGCGAAGCAGCTCTATAATCTGCTTCCTGTCTCCTACATACTCAATCACAGCATCAGCAGTCCTGTCATAAACCTTTACAAAGGTAACATTCCTGTGATTGTGAATCACATAAAGCAGAGTGTCTGCCTGCTCATATGTCATGCGGTACTGCTCCATATGAACACGCATACGGCCTCTTGACTCATGCTTAATCGTAAATTTCATATGACCGCCTCTTATCTTCTATGCCTCAGCAGTCTCTGCTGTAACCTCAGCCTGCTCTGCTTCCTGCTCATCAGCCTTAGCACACTCGCATACATCCTCAGATGCATCCGAAACCTTAGCAGCCTCAGCCTTAGCCTCGCGCTCCTCGTTGATGCTCTTAGCCTCAGCAAGAATATCCTCTGCATTCTCCTGAACAGTATTAACAGTCTTCATAACACAATCCTTAGCACGAAGCGCTGCTGCAGTACACTGTGTATAAGCACGCTTAGCATCCTTGCTTGATAAAATCTTGATACCTGCTGTACCAAAAGCAACACCTGCTGCGAATAAACCTGAAGCTTTCCAATTAAATGACATAATGTTTTCCTCCTGTATATTTACAAAAATTCTAGTTAAAGTTTACTTACAAAAAACATTATATTTCCCGGAAATACTGTTATACAAGCCTAATCTCATGCAGTCAGCGCTAATCCAAGCCCGCAAATCCCCATACCATGCGCCCTCCCGGACTTATTGATAAAGTTTATCACTTGTAAACACCACAACGTATGAGGCGCTGCCGCAGGTGTTTATGATTTCTTATCTTGTCCATCACCTGACCTCTTGATTGTCCAGCCATAGACCATTATACTGTCCTTATTAAGATAAAAGGAAAGGCTCCGGAGCCCTTCCCGCAA
>NZ_JBQKGQ010000013.1:0-83412 GCF_052118705.1 Agathobacter sp. LCP21S3_B2
TCGGTACTCGATACTACGATATTCATCACCCTCGGCTCTGTTTTAGAGGTAATAAAAATACGTCAAAGCCTTGAAAAATCTACATTTTAGGCTTGACAGAATAGGAAGGAATAGATATGTATAAGATTATAATAGATAGCTGTGGTGAGCTCACAGATAGCCTTAAGAAGGATGGACATTTTTGCAATGTGGCACTCGAGCTTGATGTTGACGGATACAGAATCCGCGATGATGAGAGCTTTGACCAGCATGATTTCTTAAGAAGAGTAAAGGAGAGTGTAAAGGGACCAAAGTCGTCATGCCCGTCTCCTGAGGAATATATGCAGTCCTTTGAGGGAGAGGCTGATCATATCTATGTTGTCACACTTTCGGGAAAGCTCAGCGGCTCATACAACAGCGCTGTTTTAGCAGTCAATCTGTACAACGAGGAGCATGAGGACTGTGGCAAGCAAATCTATGTATTCAATTCCCGCTCAGCATCTATAGGCGAGACACTAATCGGCATGAAGGTACAGGAGTTTGAAGAGAGTGGACTTTCATTTGATGAGGTTGTAAAGCAGACCGAGGAGTATATTTCTTCCATGAATACATTCTTTGTGCTTGAGACTCTTGATACATTAAGAAAGGCAGGACGATTAAGCAACTTGAAGGCTTTTGTGGCCAGCACTTTAAATATAAAGCCTGTCATGGGCTCAACAGATGAAGGCTCAATCCAGCAGCTTGGTCAGGCCAGAGGCATGAAGAGGGCACTTGCCAAGATGGTAGAGGATGTTGTGGCTGCCACAAAGGACTGTGAGCACAGGATTCTTGCAATTTCACACTGCAACTGCCCGGAGCGTGCGCAGTATGTGAAGGCATGCCTTGAGAAACTTGCCAGATTTAAGAAGATTGTCATTGTGGATACTGCCGGCATCTCAAGCATGTATGCAAATGACGGGGGCATTATTATAGCAGTATAAGGATATGGCCTTTATTTTATCGGCCGGATATATTATAATGATGGCATGGGAAATTTAGATTACACACAGGTTTTAAACAAAATAGAAAACACACACCGTTTCGGCAATGAGCCCGGAGTGGTGGTGACGGCACAGGTAATAAACGTGCTGAGAGAAAAAGGAAAGCAAAAGCGCATAATACCGTATATCCATGTGGCAGGCACCAATGGAAAGGGTTCGGTGTGCGCTTTTTTTTCTAGTATATTAAAAAAAGAGCATATGAGGGTAGGCACGTTTGTATCACCGCATCTGGTGGATTTTGAGGAGCGCATCACTGTTGATGGGCGTATGATACCTAAGGAGGATGTTACACGGCTTGGAAACTATCTGCTTGATATAGATTTTGGTATAGGGCTTACGATGTTTGACTACTGCCTTGCTATGGCTCTTTTGTACTTTGAGGAGCAGCAGTGCGATTATATGGTCATTGAGACAGGGCTCGGAGGCAGGCTTGACTCAACGAATGCAATCGGCACACCGCAATGTGCCGTTATTACAAAGATAGGCTATGACCATATGGCTATCCTTGGCAGTGATATAGCGGATATAGCGGCTGAGAAGGCCGGTATCATAAAGGAAAACGGCACAGTGGTGGTGGAACAGCAGGATAAACGTGCTATGCAGGTGATTGAGCAGGAAGCGCAAAAAAAGCATGCAAGGATAATCACTGTGGAGCAAAGCGATATAGCACGCTGCAGCGGCTACGCACTGAGACTTTGTGGCACATTTCAGTGGGAGAATGCAGCAGCGGCAGAGCTTGCGGCGCGGTATGTGCTGGGAAAGCACTATAGCGGGCTGGAATACGAAATGCAATATGATAAGACAGAGCCAAAGAGAGAGGAAACAGACCTGAATAAAAGGATAAAAAGCGCTCTTGAAGAAGCTGTGTGGCCGGGACGCATGGAGATAGTATCAAAGGAGCCGTTTCTGCTAGTGGACGGAGCACACAACAGCAATGGAGTTGATGCGCTTAAGGAAAGCCTCATGCAGATGTATCCGGGTGAGAAATTTTGCTTTTTCATGGGAGTCATGGCTGATAAGGACTATGATGTGATGATACGTGAGATTTTACCTTTTGCTGAGGAGTTTTATACAGTGACACCGGATTCAGACAGGGCACTGCAGGCATCGCACCTTGCTGATTTTATCAGAAAAGAGGGAGTTGAAGCAACAGAGCTTTCAGGAGTTGATGAGATAAGAAAGCACCTGAAAAGAGATACGAAAAATGTTGCATTTGGCTCATTGTATTTTATTGGGGAGCTTAAACAGCACCGGATATAAACACCGGATATAAGAGGATGATTCATGGCTGATATTTTAAGAATTTTTAAAAGAGATATGTGCGGCATATTCCGAAATGTGCTTGTACTCATTATAGTTATTGGACTGTGCGTGCTGCCGGCGCTGTATGCATGGTTTAATATCTATGCCAACTGGGACCCGTATGGCAACACCGGAAATATAGCAATTGCAGTAGTCAATCTGGACAAGGGCTGGACGAAGAATGACAGCGAAACTGTCAATATGGGCGATGGTGTGGTAGAGTCATTAAAGCAAAAGGATACTATAGGATGGAAATTTGTTAAATCAGAGGAAAAGGCTGTTGAGGGTGTTAAGTCAGGCAGATATTATTCTGCACTTGTCATAGATGAGCAGTTTACCTACAGCATGTATCATGGTGTAGCTGACAATATTGAAAATCCAAGGATTACCTACTATCTCAACGACAAGAAAAATGCTGTTGCGACAAAGATAACGGACAGCGCAGCAAGTGCTGTTAAATCAAGTATTAATAAGCAGTTTATAAAGGTGCTTGCAGAGCAGGTATTTAAGGAGACCAACGTAATATCCGATGACGTGAAGGAAAAGGATGCTGTGGGGCAGATGACAGGTAAGCTTGAAGCGGTATCTGAGAGTCTTGCGCAGTACGATGCCATGATAGATACGTTTATTGACGGAAATAAGGCATTATCACAGGTGTCAAAAGAAACGGGCGAAGCACTCAAAGATGGACAGGATAAGCTTGCAAAGGGCACAGACAGGCTTGAAGAGAGTAAAAATGATCTGCAGTCCACCAGACAATCTTTCGACAGCTTTAGCGCAGATATCACATCGGCATTAGCAAAGGTGAAGAGCTCGATTGATGATATATCAAAGCAGATTTCAGATGCAAATCTGTCACAGGATGTAAATACTATTCAAAGTGATGTGCAAAATATTAAACAGTCAGCGGATGATTTGAAAGGTAATATTGACACTCTTGAGGACAAAATCAACAAAATAAAGCCGGATATGGACGATACCCATGTCGGCACAATTATTTCCAATATAGAGCTTGTCAAGGAACAGACAAAGAGCATGATAGAAAGCACACAGTATGTGGATTTATCGGGGAAGACACAGAATTCTGCAGAAACACTTAAGAGCGTAATGTCGGCTCTTTCATCGACCGCGTCAGCAGTGAATGATACATATACCTCACAGATAGTGCCACAGGTGGACGGCATGATAAGCAGTATGTCGTCTGTTCTTGATTCAATGCAGACCACACTTGGCAATCTAAGTCAGACATCAGGCTCTATGGCGCAGGTGTTTGACGGAGTGGACAGTACGCTTGATACACTCAATATGAGCATGACACAGCTTAAGGGAGTCATAGAATCAGCATCTGACAAGATAAATACGACACTCGACAAGCTTGAAGTAGCCTCTGAGGATGAAAAAGCTGATATCATAGTGAATCTTCTTTCGGGGAATCCTGAAAAGCTTGGCATCTTCTTTTCAGAGCCGGTGCAGGTATCAGATAATTATATCTACGAGATAGCCAATTATGGCTCCGGAGTAGCACCTTTTTACACAACACTTGCCATATGGGTGGGCATGACTATACTTGTTTCACTGGTAAAGGTTCACGCAGACACTAAGGGACTTGGGAAACTAAAGCCTTCACAGCTTTATTTTGGCAGATATCTGACATTCTTTTTACTGTCACAGGTACAGACTTTTATCATTGTGCTGGGTGATTTATATCTGCTTAAAATACAGTGTGTGCATCCGGTTTCATTTATTGTGACAGGCGCAGTGACAAGCCTTACATTTTCACTGCTCATATATTCACTGACCATATCCTTTGGTGATATAGGAAAGGCACTGGCGGTGGTTGTCATGGTGCTTCAGATTGCAGGAAGCGGCGGCACATATCCGATAGAGGCGCTGCCGTCATTTTTCAGGGCAGTGTATATTTTCTTCCCATTCCCATATGCGATAAATGCGATGAGGGAGTGTATAGGAGGTATGTACGAAAATACACTTGGCAAATGTTATATCACGCTTTTACTTTTTGGTGCAACCTCTTTGGTGATAGGACTTGTGATACGAAAGCCGTTTATCAGACTCAATCATTTTATAGAGAAGCGTATGGAAGATACTGAGATGCTATAGTTAAATGTACAATTAATAAATTGATAATTGACATATTAATATGGTGCTTCTGATGTGCCGTAAGCTATAAAGCAGGAAGGAAAGTATGCAGGATAAAGATAGAAACAGTAATAAAGATTCCAATATGGATAATGATATGAATAACAATGCAAATAATAATGTGAATGAGCAGCCACTATCCGATGATAAGAGATTGCGCGAGATGTACGATAAGCTGGTCGGATATGAAAAGACCATACATGAGCAGAATCAAAAACGGATAAAAATAGGATTAAGGTGCATATACATCATTCCACTCTTTTTTCTGGTGCTGCTGATGATTGTACCGGACAGTTCAAAAATCATTTTTCTTGTGCTGTGGATAGTGAGCCTGTTTGCTATCGCAGTGTATTTAATCGGAGTCGAGTATGTGGACTATAAGCTGCAGGAGAAGATGAATGAGATAAGCGGCAGTGATGCGCAGAATATGAGCGTGAGTCCTGTCGTGCAGATTGAGGACAGGGTGCAGGAAATAGCCGAAAGAGTGGAGCAGAGATTTGATACGATGCAGCAAAGTACAGGGGAGGATGCCGAGCAATGAAAAAAATATTTCAAATATATCTGGCTGACCTGAAACGCATATCTACAAATGTGGTTGCCATAGTCATTATTATGGGACTTGGCATCATCCCTGCTTTGTACGCATGGTTTAATATTATGTCCAACTGGGATCCTTACGGAGAGGAAGCTACATCACAGATGCACATAGCAGTATATTCTGAGGATGAGGGGATGAGCATCAGTGATTTAAAGCTATGTATGGGAGACAGTGTCATAAAGGGGCTGAAGGAAAACGATGCAATTGGTTGGATTTTCACAGATAGCAGTAAAGAGGCACTGGAGTATGTTTATAGTGGAAAGTGCTATGCAGCCTTTATTGTGCCGAAGGATTTTTCGGCTGATATGCTTAGCTTCCTAAGCGGTGAGCCGGTCAATCCGCAGATAGAATACTATGAAAACAGCAAGAAAAATGCCATAGCAACAAAGATAACCTCAAAGGTCAAGACCACGGTGCAGCAGTCTGTAAACTCTTCAATGGTGAGCACGATTACGGAGATAGCGTCAAAGTCGGGAGAGCTCATAGTGGGAGACGGCAAATCAGGCGATAACCTGGCCGGAACGGTTGTTGACAAGCTAAAGGATATGGATACGACTCTTTCTACATATGCAGGCATGCTCGATACCTTTGCCATGCTGACGGATTCAGCAGACAGCCTGATAGGCTCGACACAGTCACTGCTTCCGAGTGTGCAGGGGCTGATTGACGGGGGACAGTCATCGGTAAGCGGCATGCAGTCATCAGTGCTCTCGGGGGCGCAGACAGCACAAACCATCACACAGATGGTCGACATAAGCTTATCAAACATAAACAGCCAGCTCGATGTGCTGGAAAACTCCATACAGCTCTTAAATGCGTCGGGATTAGCTGATGCCGATACTGCGGATATATCTGTTTCTGTGGCCGGCTTTGATACGGTAGAGCAGCTTGCTGAGAATACGCTTGCCACCATTCAAGGCTTAAAGGGAGTGGATAGCTCGCAGATAGAGGCTGTCAGAAAAAATATCCAAAGCATTAAAACACAGATAAAAGACCTTAAGTCTGATACTGAATTGACGGCAGATAAGCTAAAGCTTCTTAAGGAGTCGATAAAAGCCGATGTGTCAAGTGCCAAGTCTGCAATAGATACACTTAAAAATACATTTGACCACAGCGTGTCACCGAATCTCACAGGAGCGGTATATGATATAGAATATGCACTTATTGAGACACAGTCCATGCTTGGTTCTCTGGACAACAGCTTTCCGGATATACAAAAAGCACTCGATGATTATTCGGCAGTTCTTAAATCAGGAAATGCCGATATTGTAAATACCAGACAGTATGTACAGCAGATCAGAGATGGTTTACAGAATGTTATATCAGGATTTGACAATTTATCAAACGATGAGCAGTTTAATGAGATTGTAAAGCTGCTTCGGACAGATCCGACACTCATTGCGCAGTTTGTGACATCACCGCTGTCTATGGATGAGCAGAAGATATATGAGATATCCACATATGGCTCAGCCATGGCACCGTTTTACACAGTGCTGGCTCTGTGGGTGGGAGGTCTGATAACTGTTGCACTTGTGAAAACAAAGGTAAAGGACACTGACGATATAAAATCACTTGGCAAAGTAAACAGCGTACATAAGTTTTTTGGCAGATATATTACATTTTTCGTGATAGGACAGCTGCAGACACTTGTGACGGTACTAGGTGATTTGTTCTTCGTCGGCATACAGTGCAGGCATCCGTTCCTTTTCTGGTGCGCAAGCGCGCTGACAAGCCTTGTATTCACGCTTCTTATGTACTCGCTCACAGCAGCCTGGGGCAATGTGGGACAGGCTGTAGCAGTAGTCATTATGGTCATTCAGGTGGCAGGCGCAGGTGGCACATTCCCGGTTGAGGTGCTGCCACAGGTGTACAGAGCGCTGTATAAGTTTATGCCGTTTAACTATGCCATGAATGCCCTAAGAGAGTGCGTGGGCGGCATGTACCGCTTTGATTATGGCAGGGATCTTGCAATCCTTCTTATATTTATAGCCGTATCACTGGTGATTGGTCTGCTGCTTGGGTGCCCGTTTGGAAAGCTCAATACGGCAATTGAAAAAAGTAAGAAAAAGTCAGGTCTTATTTTATAAGATAAAAAGTTTTGAATGGTTAAAAAATTATATAGAAACTTAAGTTATGGTTATTATAAAAAAATAGTACTAGACATTTTTTTCCTATTGTACTAGAATGAGCATAAATGATAATAGACCCGATATATGATAACACTAGGTTATATCGGATCCGTAAAGAAACGGAGGATATAAAGATGGAAAAGAAGGATATCGATTGGTCAAACCTTAGTTTTGGCTACCAGGAAACAGATTACAGCTATGTTTCTAATTATAAAGATGGAAAGTGGGACGATGGACAGCTCACAAAGGATCATACAGTGACACTTAATGAGTGTGCGGGAGTATTCCAGTATGCACAGACATGCTTCGAGGGACTTAAGGCTTACACGACAGAGGATGGCAGAATTGTCTGCTTCAGACCTGACTTAAACGCACAGCGTCTTAAGGATTCATGTGAGAGACTTGAGATGCCAGTATTCCCGGAGGATAGATTTGTAAAGGCAGTTGAGGAAGTAGTAAAGGCAAATGCAGCATGGGTCCCACCATACGGCTCAGGCGCTACACTCTATATCAGACCATATATTATGGGAACAAACGCAGTAATCGGTGTAAAGCCTGCTGATGAGTATCAGTTCAGAATCCTTGTAACACCTGTAGGACCATACTTCAAGGGTGGCGCAAAGCCAATCACAATCCGTGTGTCAGACTTTGATAGAGCAGCACCTCACGGAACAGGACATATCAAAGCCGGACTCAACTATGCAATGAGTCTTCATGCCATTGTAGATGCACACGCACAGGGCTTTGCAGAGAATATGTACCTCGATCCTGCAACACGTACAAAGGTAGAGGAGACAGGTGGAGCAAACTTCATATTTATCACAAAGGATGGCACATTTGTTACACCTAAATCAGACAGCATCCTGCCATCAATCACACGCCGTTCACTGATGGTAGTTGCAGAGAAGTACTTAGGACTCAAGGTTGAGCACAGAGAGGTGCTCTTTGATGAGGTAAAGGATTTTGCTGAGTGTGGACTTTGCGGAACAGCAGCAGTAATCTCACCGGTAGGAAAGATTGTAGACCACGGCAAGGAAATCTGCTTCCCAAGCGGTATGGACGAGATGGGACCTGTCACCAAGAAGCTTCGTGACACACTTACAGGCATCCAGATGGGGCACATTGATGGACCGGATGGATGGGTTCACGAGATTAAGTGTGATTAATAATAAGAATACACATTTATAATAAAGCACCGGGTATTATGTTACGTCGTAATATCTGGTGCTTTTGTATTATTTTATGTGGCATAATAAGCCGATTTGTGCTAATATATTCTTATATATATGCAAATGTTTATAAAAGCTTGGAGTAGAGATATAAAAGCAAACAAAAGAGATAACCGGGGATAATTAAATGGACGAGTACGAAAAGATAAGGCAGAAAAAGCGCGAAGCATATAGAAAGAGACACCGCGCACAGGTTCGAAGGAAGCAGCTCATAACTGATGCCGTTGTGATAGGCATGATAATAATTTTAATTGCTGCGATAATCATAGTGGGAGTGCAAAGAGCCAGAAAGGCAAAGCAGGAAGAGGTAAAGGCAGAGGTGACCAGTACTCTCTACAATCCCACAGAGCCAAAGCTGGATGTAGAGCTGCTGACACCCAATCCGTATTCCAGACCACAGAAGGCACTTGAGAAGGCAAACGGCATAGTTGTACATTACACAGCAAATCCCGGGACTACAGCCAGACAAAACAGAGACTATTTCAACGGCCTGGCAGAGACCAAAAAGACCAAAGCAAGCTCACATTTTGTGATAGGATTAGAGGGTGAGATAGTGCAGTGCATACCGTGCAATGAGATATCGTATGCATCAAATAACAGAAACAATGACACCATATCAATAGAGTGCTGTATAGAGGATGAGACCGGAAAGTTCAATGACAGTACATACCAGTCACTTATAGAGCTCACGACATGGCTTATGGGACGGTATGATCTGAGTGCGGATGATGTAATAAGACATTACGATGTGACAGGAAAGAAGTGTCCGCTCTACTTCGTGGAGCATGAGGATGCGTGGGAGCAGTTTCACAGGGATCTGGATAACTATATCAAAGAAAATGGTGTGCCAAAGGAAAATTCGACGGAAAATAATTAAAGGATGATTAAATAAAGATGAGAGAAGTTATTGAAGAATTGTTAAAACAGGAAAATACACGTCAGAATCTTAGTAGATTGAGGAGCCTTATAAAGGAGCAGGAGTGTAAGGTGCAGGCTTATGAGCTTCTTAAGGAACATGATGATTTACTTATTTCTTTTCTGGCATCGGAGGATGCGAAGACCAGAAAAAATGCTGCTTTATTGATCGGTGATTTACAAATCTCACATCTTGCTGATGATTTATTTAAAGCATATGAATCAGAGAATACACGTTTTGTGAAGAGCTCATATCTGACTGCACTTTTGCAGCTTGATATACCGCAGCTTGTCCCAAAGCTTGTAGACCAGAAAAAGCTTCTTGAACAGACTGAGATAACTGAAGAAAACAGAAAACATGTTGATGAAGAACTGCGTGAGATAAATAAAATCCTGATTAAATATAATGGAATCAAACGGCATACACCAATACTTGAGGGCGTCAGAGCAGAGCTTTTGCTCACCACAAATAAGCTGCACAGAGAGATTGTCAGGCGCCAGCTTCCGGTTAAGGAGACAAAGCTTCACCCGCTCGGCGTGATTGTAAAAACAGATAATATCAGGCTTATCATGAAGGTGCGTACATATAGACAGATGTATTTCATGATAAATACAGAAGGCCTTCTGTCAGGTGATGAAAGGGAGATGGCATCACAGCTCTGGAAATCAGATATGTATGATATATTAAGACGCATGCACAGGGAACCGGGACCTTTTTATTACAGGATAGAAAGCAGCGCAGATGGGGAGTTTCAAAGTCGCCTTTCTGCCGCATTAGACAGACTTTCCGGCGGTAAGCTGATAAACTCAGCAAACAATTATGAAATCGTGATTAAATTAATACAGACCAGAGATGGCAGTTATTTTCCGTGCTTAAGGCTTTGCTCTGTTAAGGATGATAGATTTACGTATCGTAAAAATGTTTTGTCCACATCAATTCATCCATCAACAGCAGCACTTCTGGTAGAGCTTGCAAAGCCATATCTAAAAGAAAATGCGCAGATCATGGATCCTTTTTGCGGCGTGGGAACAATGCTGATAGAGCGTAAGCTCGCAGTACCGGCGAGGGAGATATATGCGACGGATATATACGGTGATGCCATTGAAATGGGCAGGGAAAATGCAAGAATTGCTAAAACAGGAATTAATTTTATACATAGGGATTTCTTTGATTTCAAACATGACTATAAATTCGATGAGCTTATAACGGATATGCCTGTCAGAGGAAAACAGACACGTTCTGAAATGGAGCTGTTTTATGAGAGGTTCTTTGATAAGGCAAAGCAGATACTGGCAAAGGGCGGTATTATTGTTATGTATTCAAATGAGATTGGTTTTGTGAAGAAACAGATAAGGCTCAGACCGGAGTATAAGTTGTTGCAGGAAACTTGTATACTTGACAAAAAAGGCTTTTATCTTTTTGTAATCAGGTATATGGTATAGGATTAGATTTTACTTAGGAGAATTAATATGTCAAAACCCACACTTTTTCAAAAAATACAGGATTATTTTTGCAGGGCAAACAGAGTATACCTTTCGTGCCTGAACCGTGAAGATGGTGTTATAACAAAGGCGTATGGAACAGAAAACGAAAAGGTGTTTTTGCACAGTATTGCGGGAGAAAGCAGGTATATGAATCTCCTGAGCAGGCTGGAGGATTGCGCTGTTGAGAGCGTGATAGAGGAGCCTCTTGATGTTGAATATGCAAAGCTGTATGGAGTATCTGTCAGTGTGGATGGGGAACAGAAGCTTATGTGGGCAGCACTTGCGCTTATTGATGAAAAGATACCGGATGCTGTCAGGGAAAAGCTGCCTCAGGGAACATTAACCACAACAGAGCAGGGAGTGTCGCTCGCATTAGAGTTTTTAGAGCTTTTGACCAGGCAGCTTCTTATCACTATGAAGAATGAGAGCCTTGCCAATGAGGCTCTTGAAAAAATAAAAAAGAGTGATGAAGAAATCAAGCAGCAATGTCATATGCTTGAGGAGCTCAATTCAGTGATAAAGCTTTTAGAGCCGGATGATAGCTTTGTTTCTACAGCAGAAAAGGCACTTGAGAGCACAGTAAAGGCATTGGGACTTTCGGGGGCATTTATTATAAGACAAAATGTTGATGGAGCAAGTTTTGAGGTTATTGTATCAAGTGGAGACAACAGACTTAAGACGATAAGCACGAGCGAGGTTCCGTTTTTTACAGGCAGACAGTATATTATTTCATCGAACTCGGTACGGCCGGAAAAGTTCAGAAATTTCATGGGAAAATATGCTATAAATGCTGCAGTTTTTCAGCCAATGTATATAAAAAACAACTGCCAGATGTATGTCTGCTTCTACGACAGAAATGATGGAAGAACATGGGAAAAGTCGGATATCAGTTTTTTGAATGATACAAAATGCGTAATACAGAGCGTGCTCGGCAAAAAAATAACCACCAATTCACTTGCCGGTTCATATGCTTCACTCGAGGCCATTCTTGAGAATACAGGCTGTGGCATATATGTTGCGGATGTATTAAAGCAGGAGATCTTATATATGAACAGTTGGTGTAAGGCACTCCTGGGAAATACAATAGAGCAGAACCAGCTTGAAAATCATGTGCTTTTAGATGCTGCGAATGCTAAAAGCTTTGAGGAAATATATTCGGTTGAGGAGGACAAATGGTTTGACGTGCACCGGACAGATATCAAATGGGTAGACGGCAGACAGGTCAGACTTGTGACATTATATGATATAACACAGAAAAAGCGTTATCAGCAAAAGATGGAAACGCAGGCCAATAATGATTTTCTCACGGGTCTTTATAACAGAATGAGATGCGAGCAGGATCTTGACAGATTCATAAATGATGCAGTAAACAGCAGTAGCACGGGAGCACTTATTTATATAGATCTGGACGATTTCAAGCATATAAATGACGGACTCGGACATCAGTATGGTGATGTACTTTTAAAAGCAATTTCCCACAGCTTAACGCATGTGCATGGTATAGAAAATCATTGTTACAGAATGGGTGGGGATGAGTTTATAGTGATTGTGACAGGCGAGTCAATGCCACAACTGGAGCATATTCTTAATGATATCCAGCAGATATTTGTAAAGCCATGGTATTTAAAGGGTGAAGATTATTATTGTACAATCAGCGGTGGTGTGGCTTTCTTTCCGACGGATGCAACAACTGTTGAGGAGGTAATCAGAAAAGCTGACATTGCACTTTTTAATGCGAAAAAAGAAGGAAAGAACCGCATAGTTTATTTTGACGGAAAGATAGACGGAAAGAGTACTAAAAGGCTTGACCTTGAGAAACATATGCGAAAGGCAGCAATGAATGCGTGTGAGGAATTTATGGTTTACTTTCAGCCTATTATTGATGTGACCGGAGAGGATACCTGCGCAGGAGCAGAGGCACTGGTCAGATGGAATTCTTCTATGCTTGGATTTATTAATCCGGCAGATTTTATCCCGCTTGCAGAATATCTTGGACTTATCAATCCAATCGGGGAGCATGTGCTCTATGAGGCGGCAAAACATTGCAAATATTGGAATGATATGGGGTATCCTGATTATAAGGTGAATGTGAATCTTTCAGTTGTCCAGCTTTTACAGAATGATGTTGTAAAAAAGATAAAAAAGGTGATAGA
Organism: Agathobacter sp. LCP21S3_B2; assembly: GCF_052118705.1. Taxonomy (NCBI): domain Bacteria; kingdom Bacillati; phylum Bacillota; class Clostridia; order Lachnospirales; family Lachnospiraceae; genus Agathobacter; species Agathobacter sp. LCP21S3_B2. The sequence goes on from NZ_JBQKGQ010000013.1 coordinate 12,988, forward strand.
CGAGGTGAAGATTAAACCGTGTAATTTATGTCTGGAGGTGACGGAAAGCCTTGCAATCAATGACATGGTCAGGATGAAACGTATACTCAGTGAAATAAAATCGCTTGGTGTTGCGGTGGCACTGGATGATTTTGGTACAGGTTATTCATCTCTCAATCATATAAGAGAAATGCCTATAGATATCATTAAAATCGATAAATGTTTCATTGAACATCTTGGGGATGATGATTTTTCAAATGCATTTGTGAGGATGGTAAGTGAGCTTGCCAATGCTATTGGAGTAAAAGTGTGTGTAGAAGGAGTTGAAACTTCTAGACAATATGATATAATCAAAAACATTGGGATTGATTATATACAGGGATATTATTTTGATAAGCCTATGTGTATAAAAGATTTTGAGAGTAAATATATCTAAAAGAGGCATTAGCATGAAAAAAGAAATAGTCGGGCAGAAGCAATATACAATGGAGCAGATAGAGGAAAAAATAAAGGATTACAGGGAAATCTTTGATGTGGTCCGCCTCATTGACAAAAAGAGAATGGAGCGCATGGAGCTGGATTGTGATAATGAGGATAAACTAGACCCATGTCCATGTTATTCGTTCTGGAAGAAAAACGAGCAATGTGCAAATTGTATATCTTCAAAGACAATGAAAGACAGAGTACAGCGTATAAAGATGGAGTTTTCCGGGTTCGACGCATATCAGGTTATTTCCAGATATTATAATATTGACGGTGAAGATTACGTGATGGAGCTTGTAAACCGCATGGATAATAATACAATTGCAGATGAAGAGGTCAGGAAAAAGCTGGAATCAAAAATTGTAAGCTACAAGGAGAAAATGTACAGTGATGCGCTGACAGGAGTCTATAACCGACGGTTTTATGAGGAAAATGTCAAAAACAATATTATGAAGGCTGCCGGAGTGGCGATGCTTGATATAGATGATTTTAAACTGTACAATGATTCACTCGGGCATATGGCAGGAGATATGGCTCTTTGTGCAGTGGCGGATGTCATTAAAAGCAGTATCAGAAAGTCTGATATGGTAATCCGTTATGGTGGAGATGAGTTTCTTATAATTATACATGATGTGACAGAGCAGGAGTTTGGCAAAAAACTTAATGATATTCACGAAGCTATAAACAGGACGGTTATTCCCGGGCTCTTAAAGCTCCAGCTTCATGTGAGCATCGGAGGCATTATATGTGATGATGAAACTGTTATGAATGCGATGCTTAAGGCGGACTCTCTTTTGTATATAGCTAAAAACAGAAAAAATATTGTAATTACTGAAAAAGATGGGGATATAGCAAATAAAGAGATTGATGAGATAAAACAGCAGGTCCTTATAGTTGATGATTCAAAGGTTAATCGTGAAATCCTGACAGAAATGTTAAATGACGATTTTAGAATCATTGAGGCAACAGACGGAATCGAGGCTATTGAGAAAATCGAACAGTATGGCACAGGAATAGCAATAGTACTGCTTGACATTGTTATGCCAAACATGGATGGCTATGGTGTGCTTAATTATATGAATAAAAATCACTGGATCGGAGATATTCCTGTTATTATGATATCGGGTGAGGACTCTGAAAATTGTGTTAGAAAAGCATATGAGCTTGGCGTGTCAGATTATATAAGCAGACCATTTGATATGAAGATTGTACATCAGCGTGTGGTTAATACCATTAAGCTGTATACAAAGCAGCGCAGGCTTATAAGGATGGTGACAGATCAGATATACAGACGTGAGAATAATAATAAAATCCTGATTTCAATCTTGAGCCATATAGTTGAGTTTAGAAACGGAGAAAGTGGAAGTCATGTGATACATATAAACAAGCTTACAGATTTGCTTTTAAAGGAGCTTATTGTGGAGACTGATAAATACACGATAAGTGGCAGCGATATTGAGCTCATCTCTACTGCGTCGGCACTGCATGATATTGGTAAAATCGGCATTGCGGATGAAATACTCAACAAGCCGGGACGACTCACTGACGAAGAGTTTGAGATAATGAAAACACATACCATTATAGGTTCAAAGATGCTTGATGATATTGATGCGTTCAAGGGAGAAAAGCTTTTGAAAACAGCATGGCAGATATGCAGATGGCACCATGAGCGGTATGATGGTAAGGGGTATCCGGATGGTCTGGTTGGAGATGAGATTCCGATATCTGCACAGGTGGTCTCGGTTGCAGATGTGTATGATGCACTGACAAGCGATCGTGTTTACAAGAAGGCATTTTCGCATGAGAAGGCCATGCAGATGATTCTGAATAGGGAATGCGGTACGTTTAATCCAATTCTGCTCAAATGTCTGGTTAAGATTCAGGATCAGATTGAAGACGGACTCGATTGATTAAAGAGGTTTCTTAATTAATGTTTAATGTATTTTAAAAATATAAGCTGAAAAAATAAAAAAATTTGAAATAAGTGTTGACATATTTGGTTTGATTTGATATTATATCAAAGTCGTGTGAGACAAGCGACAGAAAATCAAATATATGCGGAAGTGTCGGAACTGGCAGACGAGCAAGACTAAGGATCTTGTGATTATTGCAATCGTGTGGGTTCAAGTCCCATCTTCCGCATTGAACAATAAGACAGGGACCAAGCAAAGCGTTTGGTCCCTGTCTTATTGTTCAAAGCCGAAGCGAGCCTTGAACCCATGGTTCAAGGTCTCGCCTCCGGCTCGGTCGGCTCGTGGCATGAGGTCCCCCGGACCTCACTCGCCCCATCTTCCGCATGGCTTCGGTTGTTGCGTGGCAGGCGCCCATGGGTCAAGGTCTCGCCTCTGCACTCCATCTTCCGCGTTAAAATGGGGTAAGCTAAATTATACGGATTTCGCTCAAAATTGCATATTAGATCAGAAGGAGAGGACAAGCTTATGAGCCAGAAAAAATACAGTTTATTATACCCGGATACAAATGCACAATACCGGACCTTGAGTGATGTGACTATGCATGATCTGGGGATGGATCAAATCTGCAAAAAGCTGTCAGCAAAGGAGCGGGAGCAGAACTACATCCAAAACGTGATGGCGCGTATGTATGCAGATCCGGCGGTGACACAGTACCGCTGCGATATTTTCGAGGATGTCCTTCAACAGAAAAAAATGCGTGATGATCTTATGGAAATACTCGAGCGCATCAGCTTTCTGAGGGAGTACGGTAGCTTTAACCGGGAATATGATGAGAGTGCCTGCATCTGGGATCTTTTGCATCGTCTGGACGAGCTTAATGATTATATCAAGTGCGTGGATGCGCTTCATACATGTCTGGCAGCTTCGGACATTCATTCCGCAGGCTTTCTGGGTTTAAAAGCCTATGTGGAGAAAATCTATGCGGACAACGGATTTGCAGAACTGAAAAAAGATATCTCAGAACTGAAAATGGATACTTCACAGCTTAAGAGCATTACGGTAGGTATTAACTTGAATGACCGCTTTGAAGCGGATGGAATCGGTCTGATATCTGTAAACAGCAAATATTTTACCAAGTCCGGAATTCTGGGCAATTTTTATGACCATATTGCGTCAAAGGATCGGATCAATGAGGATACCATATGGAAAAAGAATTTCAAATTTCAGCCATTTGATGTGAATGCAGATTCGGTGATTAGCACTCCTATGCAGAAAGTGATGGATACAGCTGTTATGCGGTCGGAAAGCCGGGGTGGCATTGTGAAGATTCCCGAGGGAGATCAGGCAAAGGATGTGACTCGTTATACAGACCGAATCGTCAACCATATGATTTCCCATATGGTGAAAAGAGTCAGAGAAGTACTGAACAAATATGTTTCTATTACCATTACCGACATGACAGACTTGATTCCGGAGCTGCTCTACTATATCAAATGGGCGCAGTACATCCAAAAATTGCAGGAACAGGGCTTTACCTTTGCTAAAGCTTCTGTATATAAAGAGGGAGAAAATGAATCTGATCCGTATATGATGCAGGCACGTGGAATTTACAATTTAAAGCTTGCTGTTTTTGAGACAGAGGAGTTCGGGAATATTGTACCGAATGATATGGATTTCGACCGGAATAGGAGAGTGTATATCTTAACAGGTGCCAACCGAGGTGGAAAGACGACAATTACACAGGCTGTTGGGCAGTTGTTTGTGTTGGCGCAGGGTGGCATATATATTCCGGGAAAAGCATTTACATTTTCCCCTGTTACAGGTATTTACACCCATTTCCCGGCAGATGAGGACAAGACATTGGATTTAGGAAGGCTTGGGGAAGAGTGTAAGCGTTTTAAGGCAATATATGAGGATGCTGACAGCAGGAGTCTGCTTTTGATGAATGAATCATTTTCTACCACTTCGTTTGAAGAGGGATACTACATTGCCAAGGATAGTGTCAGGGCGATTTTACATAAGGGAATGAGGACTATTTATAATACACATATGCATAAGCTGGCATTTGATGTGGAGGAAATGAATGAAGAGCAACAGAAGGCAGAGCACACAGATGGGAAAGCGTTTTCCATGATCGTGCACATGAAGGGAACAGAGCGTTCCTATCAGATTGAAGTGGCGCCTCCGGAGGGCAAATCCTATGCAAGCGAGATTGCGCAGAAGTACGGGGTTACTTATGAGATGCTGGTGAAATAAGAAAATGAGAAGTTTGATGTAGAACTTTCAGAGTTGGCAGAAAAGCAATATGATAAATAAGTTTTGCAAAGCATAGATATTTATTAGTTTATAGAGTGGCTGGAAATAGGGTTATCATAGAAGGTATATATCACGAATTACAAGATTATGAAAATTCAATCATGTAAAGTTAGGGAGGACAGTGTTGAGAGGACACTGTCCTTTTTGTATTATCTACACTATCGCTAATCCTATATCAAAATCCTTGGCTATTCCCATCACTGACACCACATTTTTCAGCGTTATTGTATTAAATGTAAGGAGCACATGAATTGTGTTGACACCCTATAATATAGGGTATAATATGCAAAATTTAAAATGCAAAGGATAAACTTGTTGACATGATGTGTGATACACAGTATACTATGTTAAACACATAGTGTGCAACACACAATACAGTGCAATAAACACAGTGAATTTAAATAAAGGATACCGAAGGGAGGAGATTTGATGAATTGTGATGAAATTGTTTCAGGATTAATTTTAGAATTCAGACGGGGCACACTCATCATGGTAGTGTTAGCACAACTAAATAAACCAATGTATGGATATTCATTGGTAAAGGAATTAGAAGGAAAAGGTATTTCGATAGAAGGCAATACATTATATCCTCTACTGAGAAGACTAGAGAGTCAAGGTCTGCTAAAAAGTGAATGGGAAACTGAGGCAACGAAGCCAAGAAAATATTATATCATCACAGAGGATGGAAAGCTGGTTTATAAAAAAATTAAAGAACACTGGAAAAAATTTTCACAGTCAATCAATGTTTTAATGGAGGAAGAATAAATGGTAAAAAATGATTTGATCGACAGATACATTTATGCAGTTACAAAACATATGAAATCCGCCATGAAAAAAGACGTGGCGGCGGAATTAGAGACGATCATACAAGATATGTTGGAGGAACGATGTGAGGATGTTACTCCAACGGAGCGTGATATCAAAGTTGTTCTAACGGAACTGGGAACACCGAATGAGTTGGCTTCGAAATATAAAGGTGAAACACAGGATTGTTTGATTGGACAGCCGTATTACAGTTTATATGTGTATGTATTGAAAATTGTGACAGTGTGCATCAGTGGAGGAATGTTACTTGCTCAAATTATGGCAGCATTAACATCGCATACAATCTGGTATATAGCTATCTATAGAACCATCGGTGGGATTTTTGGCGGTATATTGACAGGATTTGCATTTGTGACATTATTATTTGCATTCTTTTATAAAAAAGGAATTAAGGTGGATGGGTTAAATGATGGAATAGATAATTTGCCTCCTGTTCCACAAAAGTCTTATAGGATTTCAAAAGTAGATGCGATTGTAGGAATTGTTTTTTCGGTTATCTTCACTCTTGTATTTCTTGTATGCCCACAGATTTTATGCATTGCATTTGTAAAAAATGGGGTAGGTGTGTATGAACCACTTTTTAATTTAGAATATATCAGACAAACATGGTATTTCATTCTTGCATTTGGAATTTTGGGTGTTACAAGGGACAGTGTGAGACTTATTGATGGCAGCTATACCAAAAGAGTGATGCTTGTTACCATTATTACCAATATTATTGATGGAGTATTAACAAGCATTTGGCTGTTAAATGATAGGATCATGAATAGTGGATTTTTTGATGGTATTGAGCAGTTACTTGGAACGGATGCAGAAGGTATTTCACATGTTTTTATACACTACAATAAGGTATTTCTATCAATCATCATTTTGGCATTAACAATTAATTGCATTGAGACAGTCGTGAAAGCAGTAAAATACAGTCGACAATAAAATAATTTTAGATGAATCAATCTCTATTTACAAAAATGCTATAATGCATATGATTTTATTATTGCAACATATTCCTTACATCACCTAACAGATGATGAGAAAATTCAATTTATTCAATTATTAAAAACATTATTAAAAGGGTGGTTGTATTCTGATCGGAGATGTGGCATTTCAAACAAGATCAGATTTAGAAAAATGTCATAAGGAAAACAAGGATGGATGGGATGAGGATGAAATCTATTTTGTGGTAGATGAGTTAAGGAAAGCATCTGACAAAGGTTATACGGATACTGTTAAAGAATTAAGAAGACAAGGTAAGAAAGTTGTTGGAATTGGTGAAAAGAAAGCTCCAAAAGAATTAAGGGATGCTTGTAGTGAATTTTTTGAGATTAAGTAATATTACTTATTGGTATTAGTAGAGAAAATCGGAAGTAATGGAGGGATGGCATATATAAAGATGAATTGTGTTGACACCCTATAATATAGGGTATAATATAGTTAAAAAGAGAAGGGAAAATTACAAATGACAAGACCTTTTATAGAGGTTCCGTTGTTTTCAAAAAGATGGAAAGAGATTGGATTAGGTGAGGATGAATTACGAGCACTTCAGATAATGTTACTTAAAGATCCTGTGTCAGGACCTATAATGGAAGGAACTGGTGGAATTCGCAAGGTCAGATTTCCTCTCCAAAATAGAGGTAAAAGTGGTAGCGTACGAGTTTGTTATACTGATTTTGCGGAGTATGAAGTAATATATCTGATTACAGCATTCCAAAAAAAGAGTCAGGAAAATCTTACAGAGGAAGAAAAAAGCATTTTAAAGAAATTAGTTAAATCGTTGAGAGAGGAAGCTGCTAAAAACAGGAGGTGATTTCTATGAGCTCATTATTTGAGGATTTAAAAGAAGGACTCGAGGAAGCTATAGCTTATGAGAAAGGATATGGAGCGGGGAGAGTAAAAACATATATGATTTTGCCGGTCAAAGAGTATAGTGGAAAAGAAATACGTGATATTAGGACAAAGGCGGGGATGACTCAAAGTGTATTTGCTTCATATATGGGGGTTTCAATTAAAACAGTGGAAGCATGGGAAGGTGGTAGAACTCATCCGACAGGACCGGTGTTCAGGCTTTTAGATATTCTTTCTAAAAGCGAAGAAATGGAGTATATTGTTGCTAAATAAGCATAGAAATGGGAAGTAGATTATCTGTCAGTTTTTTATAACATTACATGTAGTAGAATTCTTTTATTATGGCATATTAGTGGTAGAATGGCTGGTTTACTTTATTGTTAGAAGTTTTAAACAATAAATTTCAGTAATACTGAGAGACGAATTTGAAGTTAATGGATTAGGTTTGATGTAAATGAAATATGGAAATCAACAACGATATAAATGAGATTGTTTATATGAAAAGAGATATAAAAAACAATGAAAAAACGAATTTGATTAAATCAAGTGCTTTTATTGAACGAGATGGTATCATTTACTATATTCGCCTTGGATATACGTTGGATTATCAACAATCTGGGATTCCATTCGGATTAAAAAAGTAGCAATTGCGGAAGAAAATATGAAAAAAACAAAACATATTCAAGAAATTAGAGAATGTAAAAATACATTTTCAAGAGCATTGACAGAAGTATTAAATTCTAACAGTCTACCAAATGGGGTTGTGAAATTTTGTCAAATGGAGGATTGTCGATTAGAAAAAGAAACGAAGCAATGGGTATGGTTATCGTATTATAATTGTTATACACACAATCAGAGAGTAACGCAAAAGTTCAGAAATGTATATGATTTTTCATTTATAAGAAGGTAGTTTCATGTTCATTAGAGTACAAACTTCAAGCTTGCAAGGTTGAATCCCTTTGACCATTATATTTAGTTGGAAATGAGAAACAGAATGAGAAAAATAGTAGCAGCTACAGAAGAAAATAAAGAAGAAATTTTAAAATTGTATAAGATACAGCTCGGCAGGGAATTTTGTCCATGGGACGATTCTTATCCGGGAATGAAGGAGATTGAGTTTGATCTTGGTAGAGAATCTTTGTTTGTAATGATTGATGGGCAGGAGATTAATGCTGATGCCGGAAGCAAAGAGGACAGAATTATCGCAGCGATTTCAATTGATGATGATCCACAGGTGGAGAGGCTTGATTGCTGGAGCCATAAGCTGGCACCCGGGGCTGAGCTTTCAAGACTTGCGGTTCATCCGGATTTTCAGAATCAGAAAATTGCGAGACAAATGCTGGTATTTGGGATGGAAGAGCTCGCAAGGAGAGGATACAAAAGTGTGCATTTTTTAGTCAACAAGCTTAATGTGAAGGCTCTGCGCTCGTATGCAGTGTTTGGATTTGATACAGTGGGTGAATGCAGTCTGTTTGGGCAGCCGTTTTTGTGCTATGAAAAGAGTCTGTAAAAAAATATGATTTTTTTGAAAAAAGTGCTTGCATTTTTGAAAATGATCTGATATTATATATAAGTCGCGTGAGACAAGCGGCGAAAACAAAATACATGCGGAAGTGTCGGAACTGGCAGACGAGCAAGACTAAGGATCTTGTGATTATTGCAATCGTGTGGGTTCAAGTCCCATCTTCCGCATTATAAAATTAAAAAGGGTTAAGCCTTAGGGCTTAGCCCTTTTTGATTTTAAAAGCGGAAGCGAACCTTGTCCCCATGGGTCCAAGGTCTCCGCTCCGCTTCGGTCGTTGCAGAACAGACGTCCCCCGGACGTCTTGCAACCCATCTTCCGCAAGGCTACGGTCGTTGTGGGGCAGGCGCCCATGGTTCAAGGTCTCGCCTCCGGCTCGGTCGGCTCGTGGCATGAGGTCCCCCCGGACCTCACTCGGTCTCCGCTCCGCTTCGGTCGTTGCAGAACAGACGTCCCCCGGACGTCTTGCGGTCTCCGCTCCGCTTCGGTCGTTGCAGAGCAGACGTCCCCCCGGACGTCTTGCAACCCATCTTCCGCAAGGCTCCGGTTGTTGCGGGGGCAGGCTCTTTATAATGATAAGACAGGAAAGGAAAGATTTTTATGATTAGATTTAATAACGATTATAACCGCGGTGCATTTGATTGCATTTTGAAGGCACTGGCGGATACAAATACAACTAGCTATCCGGGATATGGTGAGGATGAGTGGTGCGATAAGGCTGAGCAGATTATTAAGGGGCTTATTGGCAGAGATGATTCCATGATTAAATTTATTCCGGGTGCGACACAGGCGAATTATGTTGTGGTTGCGGCGGCGCTTTCACCGGTGCAGAGCGTGATTGCAGCGGATACGGGACATATCTATTGCCACGAGGCAGCTTCTATTGAGAATACAGGTCATAAGATTCTTGCGCTTCCTAACACGGATGGTAAAATCAGTGCTGCGCAGATTGAGGCGTGTGCCGCAGAGTATTATGACAATGCAAAGCCTGAGTATCTGACGGAGCCGAAGATGGTTTATATTTCATTTCCGACTGAGCAGGGTACTCTTTACACGAAAAGAGAGATTTGCGATATCAGTGCTGTCTGCAAGAAATACGGCATGTACCTGTTTGTTGATGGTGCGAGAATGGGTTATGGACTGGGCTCAGATAAAAATGACCTTACACTTTGTGATTTTGCCATGCTTTCGGATGTTTTTTATATCGGTGGCACAAAGTGTGGTGCGCTCTTTGGCGAAGCGCTGGTTATAAATGCTGAGGATATCAAGTATCGTTTTAAGGCTTATATGAAGCAAAATGGTGCAGTGCTTGCAAAGGGCTGGCTGATGGGCTTGCAGTTTGCCACTATGCTTGAGAATGGCGATTATTTTGAAAAGACAAAGCGTGCTGATGAGCTTGCCATGCAGATTAAAGAGGCATTTGAACAGAAGAAGGTACCGTTTTGGGTTGAGAGCTTTACAAATCAGCAGTTTGTGATTTTATCGGATGAGCAGAAGAAGACGCTTGCCGAGAAGTACTATTTTGAAGAGATGGAAAGAGAAAAAGAGGGCACTATAGTACGATTCTGCACCAGCTGGGCCACAAAACAGGAGGAGGTTGATGCACTGGTTTTAGATATATCAAAGCTGGTGTAGTAACAAATTTATATTTTTCGTATAGTTTTTAAAAATTTTGCTTGCATTATTCTAAACTTTTTGGTAGAATAATGCTTGTTCGCAGGAGTGGCGGAATTGGCAGACGCGCAGGCTTCAGGTGCCTGTGGTAGCAATATCGTGTGGGTTCAAGTCCCATCTCCTGCATTAACAGGGAAGTCGGTGAACGACTTCCTATTTTATTTTGTGCAGATAATTTTGAAAGCCTATTGGCTATTAATGGTCTATAACCGTTGCCTGCCACACTGAGGGGTACAGCTGTCACAGGAATTTGATTATTATATTGGAGATGGGATTGCAGCGTGAAGAGATTGAATCTATCTTATATTAATGTAATATGTGTGTTTGTTTTGTCCTTTGCTGTTATGGAGTATGTAAATCTTTTGATTGGCAGAGTGGGTGGATTTCCTGTGCTTGCAGGGGGGATTGTGTCATATTCCGTTATGAGATATGGCAGCTTTGCAAGGAAAAATATGGCATGCTACATGGGCATCTATATACTGACATGGTTTATCGGCACGGTAGTGCTCTTTATCTCAAAATACTCAGGCTGGGGCAATATCAAAAAGCTTGGTCCGGCGCAGTATTTCAAGGCACTGTACGGCTCAACCCTGTCAGAGATATGGGGATATTTTTTTGCAATTGTGCTCATGCTGACAGTGATTGTTTCACTTTTTCCGCTTACCGTAATAAAAAGCAGGAAAATATATGCACGGTATGCGTTGGGAACTACACTTTTTTGGACGATAATACTCATACCGCTTAGGTTTATAGATAAGAAATTTGTCAATCACAAGGTGATGTGGCAGGCCGGCTGTATGATGGCCTTTGCTGTGCTTTTGCTTGTGCTGGAGCTTTTCGTTGTATACAGACTGGTGAAATACAGGTATTGCGATGAGCATGCAGACAGGAAAGTGCGCATTCACAGACGCAGGGTCCGAAGGAAAACATTAAAAGCTGTAATAGTCATTGTGCCGGTCGTTGTCATTGCAATTATTGTTGTTTACACATATTTTATGTCGCCTTCAAACGAGCCGGCTGAGTATGAAAAGGTCGCAAGCTGTATCACAAATGATGACAGGCTTGGGCCTATGGTTTATGACAGTCAGGTGTATATTCCGATAAACATAGAGCTTGACTATGCAGGGACTGGCAGTCCGCTTGGCTATATTGTATACAAGGATCAGGACTATAGCAGCAGGTACTATGAGTTTGCAGCATCAAACATCTTATATATGAATAAGAACGGTGACGATACATATTTACAGATGGCGGGCAACGCATCAAATTCATACAAGAAGCTGTCTGTAGTTGAAAAAAGCAATTCATGGAAGGACTGCAGCGTTTTTCTCATGTGGGATGAGGAGTGGCAGTCAGAGTCGCGCTACAGCAAGGATGTCACAGGCTATACGGAGTGCGATGAGGATTTCATAAAAAGTCTTGAGGATACCTTTGGTGCAGTGAAAATAAATCCGGCAGACTTCAAGGGCTATGATGCCTATTTTACAATAGAAGGCTACAAATCCATGAAGGATGCCGTAGAGAGTGACAGTCATGTGGGCACTTGGGTGGGCTGCATACTGGCAAAAGACGATAAATTTTACTATGGAAGCTACGACAATGAAATCACAGGCGGACAGCTTCAGATGCTGCGCCATGTGCTCGGCGGTAATTGATATAGCATTTAATTTTTGCCGAAAGAAAATTAAAGTAAAAAGAAATAAAAAAAGGATTTTTAAAAATCACGTCGAATAATAACTAGTGTAGAGCACTATTAGTGGAATGTAACGCTATTTGTTACATTTGTGTGTGAATAGCAGCAGAACATAACGACTGTGACAGCGAGGAGGCAGATAAATGACTATTCGCGAGCAGATAGAAAAACGTGAGCAGGAAATACTTAGTCCGTTCGCATGCCTGAGCATCAACTCAAGAGGCAGGGACTATGATGAGCCGCAGTGCGATATCAGGCCTGTTTTTCAGCGGGACAGGGACCGGATACTGCATAGCAAGGCATTCAGGCGTCTGAAAAATAAGACACAGGTGTTTCTTACGCCAAAGGGCGACCATTACCGCACACGTATGTCGCATACGCTTGAGGTGTCGCAGAATGCCAGGACAATAGCCAAGGCACTGAGACTGAATGAGGATCTGGTGGAGGCTATAGCGCTGGGGCACGACCTGGGGCATACACCGTTTGGACATGCGGGTGAGCGCATCCTCAATGAGATATACGAGGGTGGCTTTAAGCATAATGAGCAGAGTGTGCGCATAGTGGAGAAGCTCGAAAAGGACGGAGCAGGACTCAATCTGACCTGGGAGGTCAGAGATGGTATGCTAAATCACCAGACCTCGCTCATGCCTCACACTTTAGAGGGCAAAATAGTCAGGCTTTCAGACAAGATAGCCTACATAAATTCAGACTTTGATGATGCAATCCGCGCACAGCTTCTGTGCGAGGATGATATACCGCTTGAGATAAGAAACACGCTTGGACACAGCACCAAGGCCAGGCTCAATCATATGGTGCACAATATCATCACAAACAGCATGGGAAAGGACGATATATGCATGTCAAAAGAGTCCGCGCAGGCAATGCAGGATTTGCGTAAATTCATGTTCGCAAACCTCTACAACAATCCAGTCGCAAAAAGCGAGGAGAAAAAGGCCAAGGCGATGCTCAAGCAGCTTTATTTCTATTATATGGAGCATATAGAGGAGCTGCCGCAGAAGTATCTCGTCATGCTAGGGCAGGGTGATGACAAGGGGCGCATCATATGCGACTATATATCAGGTATGACAGACCAGTATGCCACCACGAAGTTCCACGAGTATTTCGTACCGGTAGCATGGGAAATCGATGGTTACTGAGATTATTTATAATTCTGTAAAAACCGCCTGGTGAGCGCGTCTGCAGTGCGGCACTTAGCTCTTGCAGAGGCGACTAGCGAAGCTGCTTAGAGACTGTAGAATTATGCACATGAAGCACAGAAATGCACCGGCATGGAAGCTGGGGCAAGGAGATATCGAGCCATGGATGGCGAGTATCGACGGTTTCGTCAAGCATAGAAAAACTGCAGGCATAATTCGTACAGACTCTTGGCAGCGTAGCGTTAGCCGGTTGTAAGAGCTAAGTGCCGCACTGCAGACGCGCTCGCCGGGCGACACAAATGACAACAAAGATGAACAGTAAGGGGATGATAAAATGCCGTACTACTCTGACGAGCTTATAGAGGAGGTACGTTCGCGAAATGACATAGTCGATGTTATAGGAAGCTACGTGCATCTTCAGAAAAAGGGAAGTACCTATTTTGGATTATGCCCATTCCATAACGAAAAGACAGGATCCTTTTCAGTCTCACCGAATAAGCAGATGTACTATTGCTTCGGCTGTGGAGCCGGAGGAAATGTATTTACATTTCTCATGCAGTATGAGAACTTTACCTTCCCAGAGGCCATGCAGGAGCTTGCAGACCGTGTGGGAATTGAGCTTCCCAAGCAGGAGATGACATCAGCACAAAGGAGAGAAGCAGACAGGCGCACACAGCTGCTTGAGATAAATAAAGAGGCTGCAAAGTATTTTTATATGCTGCTTCGTGGACCGAGAGGACAGAAGGCACATGAGTATTTCAAAAAGAGAGAGCTGTCCGATGAGACAATGCAGAAGTTCGGGCTTGGTTACTCGGACCAGTACAGTGATGATCTGTACAAGTATCTGCGCAGCAAGGGCTATGATGATGAGATACTTAAGGAGACAGGTCTTGTGACGATAGATGAGGTCAGAGGCGGGCACGATAAGTTCTGGAATCGTGCGATGTTTCCGATTATGGATGTGCACAACCGTGTCATAGGCTTTGGAGGCCGAGTGATGGGGGACGGAGAGCCAAAGTATTTAAACTCTCCGGAGACAAAGATATTTGATAAGAGCCGTAATCTTTACGGACTTAATATAGCAAGGAGCACGAGGAAAAACCAGCTCCTTTTGTGTGAGGGCTACATGGATGTCATAGCACTGCATCAGGCGGGTTTTGACAATGCGGTGGCGTCGCTTGGCACGGCGCTCACGAGCGGACATGCCTCACTATTAAAGAGATACACCAATGAGGTATATCTGACATATGACAGTGATGGCGCCGGGGTAAAGGCAGCGCTGCGTGCGATTCCGATACTCAAGGAGGTAGGCATCACAACAAAGGTCATTAACATGCGGCCGTACAAGGACCCGGATGAGTTTATCAAGGCGCTTGGCGCACAGGAGTATGAGGAGCGTATCAAAAAGGCTGAAAACAGCTTTATGTTTCAGATACGGATCATGCAGGCAGGCTATGATATGGACGATCCCGAGTCGAAAACCGCATTTTATAATGAAATCGCAAAGAAGCTGCTTGGTTTTACCGAGGAGCTTGAGCGGACAAACTATACGCAGGCAGTGTCCAGAGAGTACAGCATACCATACGACGACTTAAGAAAGCTCGTAAACAGTATGGCAATGAAGGGCGGTATCGTAAAGCCACAGACCAAACTTAAAAGTGGAATCAATGAGAAAAATAAAAAGGAGGATGGCATGAAGCAGTCGCAGAAGCTTCTCCTCACATGGCTCATAGAGGATAATTCACTTTTTGACAGGATAAAGGGGCTTATCAGTGCAGATGACTTTACCGAAGAGCTGTACCACAAGGTGGCTAAGGAGGTTTTTTCACAGTATGAGACCACGCATACAGTAAATCCAGCCAGGATAGTAAGCATGTTTACTGATGAGGACGAACAGCGTGAGGTGGCAGGGCTTTTCAATGCCACAATCCATCAGGTGGAGGGCAAAAATGACAAGGCAACCGCACTAAGGGAAACCGTTGTCCGTATCAAGCAAAACAGCATAGACTACCGTTCAAAGCATCTGGCACCTACAGATATGGAGGGCATGATGAGGATTATTGAGGATAAGCGTGCACTCGAAGAATTGCAAAAAATACCAGAATAAAGAGGAAAATAAAATGGCAAAGAAAAAGGAACAAAAAGACATGGCACAGGAGCAGGAGCAGAGACTGAAATTCCAGCAGAAGCTTATTGAGATTCTTGAGCTTGGAAAAAAGAAAAAGAATATGCTCGAATATGAGGAAATTGCAGATTTTTTCAAGGACTTAAATCTGGATCCGGAGAAGTTTGAGATGGTAATAGATTATCTTGAGCAAAACGGCATAGACGTGCTTAAAATCAGCAATGATGATGACGTGGATGATGATATCATACTCGATGATGAGGATGAGGTAGAGGTTGAAAAGATTGATCTCTCAGTACCGGAGGGAGTCAGCGTCGAGGATCCTGTCCGTATGTATCTTAAGGAAATAGGTAAGGTACCTCTTCTCTCTGCAGATGAGGAGATTGAGCTCGCCCAGAATATGGAGGACGGAGCGGTAGCAACCGAGAAGATTAATGTACTAAAGGGCCGCCTTGATGGTGCATCGGAAGAGGAAAAGGCTGAGATAAAGGCAGAAATAAAGACACTGCAGAGGGATGTGGACAAGGGAGCGGATGCCAAAAAGCGTCTTGCAGAAGCAAACCTGCGTCTTGTTGTCAGCATTGCAAAGAGATATGTGGGAAGAGGAATGCTTTTCCTTGACCTGATTCAGGAGGGAAACTTAGGTCTTATCAAGGCAGTTGAGAAGTTCGACTACAAGAAGGGCTACAAATTCTCTACATATGCCACATGGTGGATTCGCCAGGCTATCACAAGAGCCATAGCTGATCAGGCCAGAACAATCCGTATCCCTGTGCATATGGTTGAGACAATCAACAAGCTCATCCGTGTGTCAAGACAGCTCCTTCAGGAGCTTGGCAGAGAGCCTTCACCAGAGGAAATTGCCAAGGAGATGAACATGCCGGTAGAGCGTGTGCGTGAGATACTCAAGATATCGCAGGAGCCTGTTTCACTTGAGACTCCAATCGGTGAGGAGGAGGATTCACATCTTGGTGATTTCATCAAGGATGATAATGTACCGGTTCCTGCTGATGCGGCAGCATTCACACTTCTTAAGGAACAGCTTGAGGAGGTGCTTGGCACTCTTACAGAGAGAGAGCAGAAGGTACTCACACTCCGCTTTGGCTTAGAGGACGGCAGAGCCAGAACACTTGAAGAAGTAGGTAAGGAGTTCAACGTCACTCGTGAGCGTATCCGCCAGATTGAGGCAAAGGCGCTAAGAAAGCTTCGTCATCCAAGCAGAAGTAGAAAGCTTAAGGACTACTTAGAGTAAGATGATTAGGCTATCCAGAAGAATGAAGGCAGTGGCATCAATGGTCACGGCCGGCTACACGCTGTGTGATGTGGGAACCGACCATGGCTATGTGCCTATTGCCCTGGTGCAGGGGAATATAATACCGAAGGCAATTGCTGTTGATATAAATAAGGGACCGCTTGAGCGCGCCAATGAGCATATAAGGGCAAACGGTCTGACAGAGCAGATTACCACAAGGTTTTCCAATGGGCTTGAAGCGATACACGACGGAGAGGTTGACTCTATTGTCATAGCAGGAATGGGAGGAGAGCTTGTTATTCACATTTTAACCGCAGGGGAGACAGTGTGCAGGTCGGCAAAGGAGCTGATTCTGCAGCCACAGTCGGAAGTGAGCAAAGTCCGTGAATATGTAAGGAACACAGGATATAAGATAGTTGATGAGGATATGATTTTGGAGGACGGAAAATACTATCCGATGTTCAGATGTGTGCCGTGTGCGGACAATTCCGCATGGGACAATATGGACGAGACGACGGTTACTGTATGCGATTTGTACGGACCGGTACTTATCAAAAACGGCAATCCGGTGCTTAGAAAGTTCCTTGTCAGGGAACACCACAAGCTGGCTGCCATCATGCAGCAGCTAAGGACACAGGAGATGAGTGATTCCATCATGGACAGAATCGAGCAGATAAACGAGATGATGGCATACAATGAGGCAGCATATTCGACTATGGGGGCAATAAGAAATGCAGGAATATAGTGTGAAGGTGACCTTGCCGGATGGACAGGTCATGGCAGTGACAGCATCAGAAAGTGATACTTTAGAAGCCGTAGCAGACAGAGTCAAGGATTATTATGAGGATGACATAATCCTTGGAATTGTAAACGGCAGGCTTCGTGAACTGAATAAGCAAATAAAAAGTGACTGTGAGCTTAGCTTTGTGACGACAGCTGACAGGGATGGCAGGCGTACATACAGAAGAAGTGTTGTGCTGCTTTTGCAGAGGGCTATATACGATGTATATGGCAGCATGACACAGCTTCATGTGATGCATTCGCTCGGAGAAGGCTATTATTGTCAGCTTGAGAAAGCGGTAGAGTGTGCGGACAGCCAACAGGAAAAATATAATGAAGATACAGACTTACAAGGCAGCAGAGAAAACAGTGTGAAAAGCGTGACAGAGCATGATATCGACAGGATAGTATGCAGCATGTACTCATTTGTGGAAAAAGACCTCACGATTATCAAGCACAGTGCAAAAACACAGTATGCGGAGCAGCTTTTCAAGGAAAAAGGGCTGCATGATAAGGAGAGGTTATTGCACTACAGGAGAAGCTCCAGAGTCAATCTCTATGAGCTGGATGGTGTGGTGGATTATTTCTACGGATTTATGGCACCTTCGACAGGCATGCTCAAATATTTTGATATAGTGCCGTATGAGAGTGGCTTTGTGCTTCTTTTTCCGGGTGCTCACAGCAGCAGTGTTGAGCCGCTTGTGACATCAAATAAGCTGTTTCACACGCTGGATGATTCCAGGGAATGGAGCAAGATGCTTGGAATAGGCACGATAGGCTCACTAAATGATGCGATTGCAGCAGGCAGGGGACAGGAAATCATGCTGCTTCAGGAGGCACTGATGGAGCAGAAGATAGGAAATCTTGCAGCGCAGATTGCTTCGGATGACAAAAAGAAATTTGTCATGATAGCAGGTCCTTCATCATCAGGCAAGACATCGTTTGCCAACAGACTGTCAATCCAGCTTATCGCAAAGGGCAGAAAGCCACATCCGTTAAGTCTGGATGACTACTATGTGGACAGGGAGTTTTGCCCGAAGAATCCGGACGGAAGCTTTGATTTTGAGTGCCTTGAATCTATTGATGTAAAGCTGTTCAATGAGGATATGAACAGGCTTCTTAAAGGAGAGGCTGTTGATATGCCTTCCTTCAATTTCAAGACAGGAAAGAGAGAGTACCGCGGAAGAAAGCTGATGCTTGGCCCTGATGATATACTTGTTATTGAGGGTATTCACGGCCTAAATGACAGGCTTTCACAGCTTATCCCGCCTGAGCACAAGTTCAAAATCTATATCTCAGCGCTTACACAGCTCAATATTGACGAGCACAATCCTCTTTCCACCACAGATGAAAGACTGATACGCCGGATTGTGCGTGATGCGCGCACACGAGGTACCAATGCCATGGAGACCATCGCTATGTGGCCGTCTGTCAGAAAGGGTGAAAGGGAGAATATCTTTCCTTTCCAGGAACAGGCGGATGTGATGTTTAACTCTGCACTTGTGTATGAGCTTGCGGTACTCAAGGTGTATGCGGAGCCGTTGCTTTTTGGCATAGAAAGAGACTGCCCGGAGTATCTCGAGGCAAAGAGGCTGCTTAAGCTCTTAGACTACTTCCTTCCGATGCCGGCTGATGGCATACCAAACAATTCACTGCTTCGTGAGTTTGTAGGAGGAAGCTGCTTTAATGTTTAAAACTAAAAAATCACGCATTCCGGCTGTGTATAGAATACTGCTTGTGGCAATTGCAGTCATGGCTATTGGCGGTATTGCCGTAAATTGTTATGTGGGAAATTATTATCGTGCAGATTCAATTGCGGAGGCTGCAATCGATTCAGACAGAGAGATTTCTGTTACCATAGAAAAGAAGGACAAGCGTATACAGGCCACCCAGTACGACTTAAAGCTTAAGAATTATACGATAACCTTTGCACCGCAGGATAAGGAAAAAGCCACAAAGGCATTGATTTTTTACCTGGGAGGCAGGGTGCAGTATACGGCGTATGCGCCGCTGATGCATGAGCTTGCAAAGAATAATTTCGTGTGCATACTTGTACATATGCCGGGCAACCTCGCAGTATTGGACCAGAATGCAGCTGACGGTATCATTGAAAAATACAAGGAAATATACCCATCCATACAGGAATGGTACATGGGAGGCCACTCCTTAGGCGGAGCCATGGCTGCAGAATATGTGTCAAAGCATGCAGATGAGTTTGATGGACTATATCTTTTTGCAGCATATTCTACCGCTGACCTGTCGGATTCAGATCTGAGGGTTTTTAGTGTGTATGGCTCAGAGGATGGTGTGCTTGATATGGACAAATACCGCAAATACCGCTCAAACCTGCCGGAGGATACATATGAGTATGTCATTGATGGCGGGTGCCATTCCTATTTTGGAAGCTATGGTCTGCAAAAGGGAGACGGTACACCTGATGTGGCTTTCGAGGAGCAGATAGAGATGGCGGTAGACTTTATTACATACAACAGCAAGTGATAGTTACCAGTATAATATATTACATACAACAGCAAATGGTAGTTACCGGGAAATAACAAAATGCAACTGAGATATCTCAGTTGCATTTTTAATGGTGCACCTTGCGGCGCACGTTACTAATAAGTTATTTTACGAAACGCCAATAGGCTTTAGATTATTAAAATACGCAGGACGATAAGCCGGGTTATGTCGTTGAGTGATCATCTATCTAGGACGCCTGTTGCCAGACGCCTCAAGCGACCTACCTAAAGCTGGCGGGCCACGTCAAAGCTTTGTTTCGGTCTTGCTTCGGATGGGGTTTACATGTGCCCTCCCTGTTACCAGTGAGGCGGTAGTCTCTTACACTGCCATTCCACCCTTACCACAAAAGTGGCGGTATATTTCTGTTGCACTGTCCTTAGAGTTTCCTCCACCGGCCGTTAACCGGCATCCTGCCCTATGAAGCCCGGACTTTCCTCACCTGCGGTCTTTCGACACCTGCAGCCGCGATCACCTGTCCTGCATATTTATTTAATATACCAAGCATTTTTCTAAAAATCAAGCCCTTTTACCAACTTTAATAAACGAAATATAAAATGTTTCTTAAAAGACGATAGGTCTATTGACGGTTTTTATCTTCAATATTATCTTAATAATGTAAAGAGCAATTTAAAACCTCAAATTCATAGCGTGGACACTGTATGAGGTAAGAATTTGGCTATAATGAAAATATAGGGCGAGGCGGTAATATGAGAGAAAAATTTATCAGATTTATGAATGGAAGAAACGGGATGGACGAGCTTGCAAGGGCTGAGTCATGGGTAGTAATGATATTACTTGTGGCTTCAATATTTACAAGGTCGGCGATACTTGATATACTGGCTATAGGACTGATGATACATATGTATTTTCGTGTATTTTCAAGGAATGTAAACAAGCGCTATGCAGAGAATCAGAAGTTTTTAAATGCCAGGTATGAGTGGACCGTAAAGGCAGAGCGCAGGAAAAAGCGCTTTGCACAGAGGAAGCAGTACAAGTTCTTCAAGTGTCCTATGTGCAAGCAGGAGGTCAGGGTGCCAAGAGGACATGGCAAGATCTGTATAACCTGTCCGAAGTGCCGGGAGCAGTTCGTGAGACGCAGCTAGTATGTCAATATATATACCTGTACATAAGAGCATGGAGAAGAGAAATGTTTGGATATATAACTGTCAATAAGGACACCTTGTCCGAGGAAAATAAAAAAATATATCAAAGCTATTATTGCGGGCTGTGCCAGACAATGAAGTCGCAGTATGGCAGGCGTGCACAGATGGCACTAAACTATGACATGACTTTTCTCATAGTGCTTCTGACAGGCTTGTATGAGCCGGATAGTGTGACGCGGGATGGATTTGTATGCAGCGTGCACCCTACGAAGAAGCGTACACTTCGCACCAATGAGATTACAGAGTATGCTGCAGCTATGAACATACTGCTTGCATACTACAATCTGATAGATGACTGGAAGGACGATAAAAGCCTGACGAAGAAGACATACGCAGAGATGCTGAAGAAGGACTTTGAGAAGGCAAAAAAAGGCTATCCGATACAGGCTAAAGCGATAGAGGACTACATTGCAAGGCTTGCAGAGTGCGAGAAGAGTAATGATACCAATATTGATGCAGTTGCAGGGCTGACAGGAGAGATGCTCGGCATACTTTTTGCGTGGAAGCAGGATGAGTGGCAGAAGGATTTGAAGGAATTTGGCTGCTACATGGGCAAATTTATTTATATAATGGATGCATATGAGGACATAGGGGATGATGTGAAAAAGAAGTCATATAATCCACTTATACAGCTCATGCATTGCTGCAATAATGATCAGGAAAAATTTGACAAATCCTGTCGGCTTATGATGACATCTATGCTTTCAGAGGCAGCAAAAATATTTGAGAGGTTGCCAATTCTCTTACATGCGGATATAATCAGAAATGTTCTATACTCCGGTGTGTGGAGCAAGTATGAGTATATTCAGATGAAGAAAAGGAAGAAACATAAATGATAGATCCATATCAGGTGCTCGGTGTCAGCCGCAGTGCAAGTGACGATGAAATAAAAAAGGCCTACAGGAACTTAAGCAGAAAATATCATCCTGATGCCAATATCAACAATCCTAACAAGGATCAGGCTGAGGAGAAGTTTAAGCAGGTGCAGCAGGCATATGACCAGATAATGAAAGAAAAGCAGTCCGGTGCTGCCGGAGCCGGTGGATATGGCAGTGCGGGAAGCAGCAGCTCATACGGCGGCAGCTCCTATGGTGGAGCATATGGTAGTGGACCGGGAGCAGGTGGACCGTTTGGTGGTTTCTATGGCCGCTATACCTACAATAATGCAGGCAGCAGTGCACAGGATGACAATCCAAAGGTGCGTGCAGCAGGCAATTTCATCAGCAACGGCTACTACAATGAGGCACTGAAGGTGCTTGAGGAGGTACCTTTTGCTGAGAGACGCGGAAGGTGGTACTACTACAGTGCTGTCGCAAACCAAAAGCTCGGCAACACAGCGACTGCCATAGAACACATACAGCGAGCAGTGTCGCTTGAGCCAAACAACATGCAGTACCGCCAGTTTATGCAGATAATTGAAAATGGTGGCTCGTGGTATTCGGATATGGGAGACATATACGGACGCCCTAGTAGCAGGGGAAACGAGTGCTGCAGTCTGCTAGCCACATTCTTTTGCTGGCAGATGTTCTGCTGCTAGATGTCAAGCTTTTCTGATGTTACAGATGGAAATTCGTGCAAGTTATTGGGTTGATTATTTGCAGAATGATGGACGGGTATATTAATCTGTGAATTATTCTGAATAGTTACCTGAAAAATAAAAGGGGATGTGAAAAAACTCGATTGAGTTTTTTCACATCCCCTTTTATTTATGGACATAAGTAACTATTCAGATCCACACATATATGAGCAAAATCAGCTGCGCAGCAACGGCTGTATTATTCCATAGAATCCGGAATACCATCATGATCCAAATCTGCCATGTCTGCTCCGTGCGCACCGATATCCACAGTGTTTAAGGTGCGTCTTTTAAGTCTTGCGGCCTCAGACTGCTTGAGCAGATAGCTCTTTATCTCGCGTGAGTGCTTTATGTGAACGAGCTTAAGTTCAGGGTTTGTGACGTCGCCTGTGTAGCAGACTATGGTTCCGAGCTTAAAAATGCGCTCCATCAGTGATGTGGTGAGCTTTACATCAGCTACCTTATACATGTAGCAGTCATCCTCTGTGGTGCTTAAGAGTCCGGACTCTACAGTGATAAAGGACGGTGTGACGGTATATTTTGTGAAAGTCCACGGCAGACCGAGAAACAGCAGTCTCTTTCTCTCCTTAAAGATTACGGCATCGTCATCATCGATTGCGCCGGCTGTGGTGTTTTTGATTTGTGATTCATTTACAGACATATTATTCTCCTTTTTGATGTTGAAATTGTTGTAATTGTATGAAAACTTCAATACAATTGCTAAGCGTTCAGAACAGTTATATTCTGCCATATATTCTACAACAAAAAAGTGTAAAAGCCAACTTGAATATTGCGCTAAGTTATTATATGATAGAAAAAATGTAATAAAAATTGTTACGCGAAAAAGAATGGAGGCAAATTATGCGTCACTTAATGAGTCCGTTGGATTTTTCTGTAGAAGAGTTGGACAAGCTTCTGGATCTTGCAAATGATATAGAGGCTCATCCTGAGAAATATGCACACAAGTGTGATGGAAAGAAGCTTGCAACCTGTTTTTATGAGCCAAGCACGAGAACCAGGCTTAGCTTTGAGGCTGCCATGCTTAATTTGGGAGGCTCGGTGTTAGGTTTCCACAGTGCTGATTCGTCATCTGCGGCAAAGGGCGAGAGCGTTTCAGATACTATCAGGGTTATTTCCTGCTATGCAGATATCTGTGCAATGCGTCATCCTAAGGAGGGTGCACCGCTTGTGGCTTCAGAGAAATCGCGTATCCCTGTAATCAATGCAGGCGATGGAGGTCATCAGCATCCTACCCAGACACTTGCTGATCTCCTTACAATTCGTTCCATCAAGGGCAGATTGAATAATATCACAATCGGCTTTTGCGGAGATTTAAAGTTTGGACGTACAGTGCATTCACTGATCAATGCACTCATCAGATATGACAATGTGAGGATTGTGCTTATCTCGCCTGAGGAGCTTAAGGTGCCTGACTATGTGCGTGATGATGTGCTTCGTGCCAACAATATCGAGTTCAAGGAGGTAGAAAAGCTCGAGGATGCCATGGGAGAGCTTGATGTGCTCTACATGACACGTGTCCAGAAGGAGCGTTTCTTCAATGAGGAGGACTATGTGCGTCTGAAGGATTTCTACATTCTGACAAAGGAGAAGATGGAGCTTGCAAAGGATGATATGATTGTACTTCATCCGCTCCCACGTGTGAATGAGATTTCTGTTGATGTGGATGATGACCCGAGAGCATGCTATTTCAGGCAGGCACAGTATGCGGTTTACGTGCGTATGGCGCTTATTCTGACATTGCTTGGACTGGCTGAGGACTAAAGGAGGATAATATGCTGAATATTAGTGGAATACATGAGGGCTTTGTGCTCGATCATATCAAGGCAGGTATGAGTCTTCAGATTTACAGGGATTTAAAGCTTGACAAGCTCGACTGTACAGTTGCAATCATAAAGAATGCAAAGAGCAGCAAGATGGGCAAGAAGGATATCATCAAGGTAGAGTGTCCGATAGAGTCGTTAGACCTCGATATCCTTGGATTTATCGACCACAATATCACTGTAAATGTGATAAAGGGTGACAAGATTGTGGACAAGATGGAGCTTAAGCTGCCTCATCAGGTGAAAAATGTCATCAAGTGCAAAAACCCAAGATGCATCACTTCAATTGAGCAGGAGCTTGACCAGATTTTCGTGCTTTCCGATGAGAAAAACGAAATCTACCGCTGCAAGTACTGCGAGGAGAAATACGAAGGAGTTAAATAGTATCAGTTATGTATGCCAACGTGATTGTGGATATATCCCACGAAAAACTGGATAAGACATTTCAGTACAGCATCCCGGATGAGCTTTTATGCGACATCCGTCCGGGTGTGTGCGTGGATATTCCATTTGGCAGCCGAACTATCACAGGCTATGTGATTGAGGTCACGGATAAGCCTGAGTACGACCCGGCAAGGACAAAGCCTCTTATCGGGATAAAGGCAGACTCTGTGGCTGTGGAGGCAAAGCTCATCGCACTTGCGGCATGGATACGGCGCAATTACGGCTCTACCATGAATCAGGCGCTTAAGACTGTTATACCTGTAAAGAAGCAGGCTAAGGAGCAGGTGAGCCGCAGTATTGCACTGAAAATAGACAAGGTAAAGGCAAGGGCGCAGCTTGCGCTTTGCGAGGCAAAAAAACAAAAGGCAAAGGCCAGGCTTTTCCGTGCGCTGATTGATGCTGATGATGGGGCGCGCCTTGAGTATTCCTTTGTGACAGGCAAGCTGTCGGTGTCGGCTGCCACTATAAGAGCGCTTGAGCAGAGCGGCTTTATCGAGGTCATCACACAGAGCGGCTACAGAAATCCTGTGGAGCATATGAGTGTGGACACCTATGATAAGGTACTGAATGCTGCGCAGCAGAGTGTGGTTGATGCGATAGAAGGCGACATTGCCGCTGGCCTTAGAAATACTTATCTGATTAAGGGTGTCACCGGAAGCGGCAAGACAGAGGTGTACATGGAGCTTATCGCACACTGTATACAGTCCGGGCGTCAGACGATTGTGCTGATTCCCGAGATTGCCCTCACTTACCAGACCGTGATGCGTTTTTTTGCCAGATTTGGGAACAGGGTTTCGATAATCAATTCAAGACTTTCAAATGGTGAGCGTTATGACCAGTTTGAGAGAGCTAAGAATGGTGATATTGATATCATGATTGGCCCGCGGTCGGCGCTGTTCACACCTTTTTCAAATTTAGGACTTATCATAATAGATGAAGAGCACGAGAATTCATACAAGAGCGAGTCGGTGCCACGCTATCATGCAAGAGAGGTGGCGATAGAGTATGCGCGCATGTCCGATGCTATTGTGGTACTTGGCTCTGCAACACCGTCGGTGGATAGCTATTACAAGGCAAAGACAGGTGTTTACAGGCTTTTGGAGCTGGATAAGCGTGTGGACGACAGACCTCTTCCAAAGTGTGAGGTTGTCGATTTGAGGCAGGAGCTTCGTGAGGGAAACCGCTCGATTCTTTCCACCAGGCTTCAGGAGCTTATGGAGGAGAGGCTTCTAAATGGCCAGCAGACCATGCTTTTTTTAAATAGAAGGGGCAAATCGGCATTTATGTCGTGCAGAGCGTGCGGTTTTGTGGTAAAATGTCCTCATTGCGATGTATCACTCAGTGAACATAGCGGCGGAGTGATGGTCTGTCACTACTGCGGCTACAGACAGCCGGTGCCTAAGGTGTGTCCGAGCTGTGGCTCGAAGTACATTAGCGGCTTTAAGGCCGGCACACAGAAGATAGAAGCGATGGTGGCAAAGCGTTTTCCACAGGCGCGCATACTGCGCATGGATTATGACACCACAAGGGCGAAGGATGCGTATGAGAAGATTCTGCAGGCATTTTCCAATCATGAGGCCGATATACTTATCGGTACGCAGATGATTGTAAAGGGGCATGATTTTTCAAATGTCACGCTGGTTGGTGTGCTGGCGGCGGATATGTCACTGCATGTGAATGATTTTCATGCGGCGGAGCGCACATTTGCGCTGCTGACCCAGGCGGCAGGGCGCGCCGGCAGAGGAAAGCTGCCCGGCAATGTGGTTATCCAGACCTACGACCCTGACCACTATGCCATCCGGACTGCCAAAGAGCAGGATTATGAGGCTTTTTATGATAAGGAGATAGAGTACAGGAGGCTTATGAACTATCCACCTGTATGGAATATGCTTTTAGTACATGTCACATCACCTGATGAGAGTGAGTGCGGCAGCATGGCACAGCAAGTGTACGATATAGCTTCGCAAATGATATCGCATACAGATGAAAATCAGAGCCCGGATGATAGGCATCTGATTCAGCTCATCGGTCCTGCGGATGCGACTATCGCCAAGGTAAATGACATATACCGCAAGGTGATTTACATGAAGACATCTGACTATGCGGCGCTCATTTCCATAAAAGATGGCATAGAGCAGGCGGTGAAAGCTGATACGGCAATGAAACATGTTAATATCTCATTTGATTTCAATCCGATGAGTGGATTTTGATAGATATAGAAGGAGGCAATTATGGCACTTAGAACTATTAGAGTGGAGGGAGACCCTGTACTTGGCAAGGTCTGCAGAGAGGTTACGGAGGTGACTCCAAAGATAGTAACACTTATTGATGATATGCTTGAGACTATGTATGAGGCTAATGGTGTAGGACTTGCCGCACCACAGGTTGGCATATTAAAGAGGATCGTTGTTATCGATGTGGGCGAGGGTCCAATCGTGATGATTAATCCTGAAATTATCGAGTCTGACGGAGAGCAGACCGGCGATGAGGGCTGTCTTTCAGTACCGGGAAAGGCCGGACAGGTGACCCGCCCGAATTATGTAAAGGCTCGCTTCATGGGCGAGGATATGAATGAGTATGAGATAGAGGGAGAAGAGCTTTTGGCCAGATGTATATGCCACGAGCTTGACCATCTCGACGGACATCTCTATGTGGAGAAGGTTGAGGGCGCACTTCACGATGTGACATATGAGGATACACAGGAGTAATCATTAGGATGACATTTGTTATCTGAGCTTGGAAAATATCTGGGAGGCAGTAAGATGAGAGTAATTTTCATGGGAACACCGGACTTTTCGGTGGGAACACTTGAGGCAATTATAGAGGCAGGGCACGAGGTGGCACTGGTTGTCACACAGCCCGACAAACCAAAGGGCCGCGGCAAGACAATGCAGTATACACCTGTCAAGGAGTGTGCGCTTTCGCACGGTATTGAGGTATTCCAGCCGGTTAAAATAAGAGAGAGTACTAATATAGAGTATCTCAGAAAGTTTAATGCAGATATAATAATTGTGGTTGCTTTTGGACAGATTCTGTCAAAGAGTATTCTTGATATGCCTCGATACGGCTGTATCAATGTGCATGCTTCACTTTTGCCAAAGTACAGAGGTGCGGCGCCTATCCAGTGGGCTGTGATTAACGGTGACGAGTTTACAGGTGTCACTACCATGAGGATGGATGAGGGCGTCGATACCGGTGATATGATTGCAAAGAGTACAGTCAGACTCGCACCTGATGAGACCGGCGGCAGCCTGTTTGATAAGCTCTCAGCAGAGGGAGCAAGGCTGTGTGTGGAGACCATGAAGATGATAGAGGATGGCACTGCAGAGTATACTCCTCAAAACAGCGAGGAGGCCACACATACATCAATGATTAGTAAGGAGCTTGGCTTTATCGACTGGACAAAGCCGGCTGTTGAAATTGAGAGGCTTATAAGGGGGCTTAATCCATGGCCGAGCGCATACACCAACCTAAACGGTAAGACATTTAAGGTGTGGAGTGCAAAGGTGATTGACGGCAGCGATGATTATGAGCCGGGCTGTATTTATCATATCGGAAAAAATGATATGTATGTACAGACAGGAAAAGGAGCATTATCTTTAGTAGAGGTACAGCTCCAGGGCAAGAAGCGCATGGATACAGGTTCATTTTTGAGAGGCTGTCATGTGGAAGAGGGCTCGTTCTTCACATTATAGTTATCATTATAAGTAACTATTGACAAACTACTACACGCATTATAATAAGCAGCAAGGAGAGATGATACATGGGATATTATTACTGGGATCCGACATATATACTCGTTGTGATAGGTGCAGTTATATGTATGATTGCATCGGCAAGAGTTAAAGGTACATTTAATAAATACTCGCAGCTAAGAAGCATGTCAGGCATGAATGGCGCACAGGTAGCTCAGAGAGTGCTTCAGGCGGCAGGCATATATGATGTGCAGGTGCGTCATGTGTCCGGCAGTCTGACGGACCACTATGATCCGCGCACCAAAACAGTGAATTTATCTGATCCTGTGTACAATGCCACATCGGTCGCAGCACTTGGCGTAGCAGCCCATGAGTGTGGACACGCTATACAGCATGCAAAAAGCTATGCACCTCTTTCAATCAGGAGTGCACTTGTGCCTATAGCTAATTTTGGCTCAATGCTTGCATGGCCTGTCATACTTATCGGCTTGTTCTTTAACACACGCTCGTCAGGGCTTATTATTGATATAGGCATATTGTTGTTTTCGGCAGCAGTGCTTTTCCAGCTCGTGACATTGCCGGTAGAGTTTGATGCTTCAAGACGTGCGCTTGTCATGCTTCGTACACAGGGCATACTTGCAGATGACGAGCTTAAGTATACTAGAAAGGTACTTAAATCAGCGGCACTTACCTATGTAGCCAGTGCGGCGGCTGCTATTTTACAGCTCCTTCGTATCATACTCATCACAAACGGACGCAGGCGTGACGACTGATACTGTTGTAGCTGCTGTTTGCCTGTGATTTTATAGGGTGGCAGTTCAAATTGGATATATTAGTTAGAAAATTAAATGTATATGTAACTATTCGGCAACATCATCATGAGTAACTGAAAACTTTTGCGTTCATGAAAGTATGATACATAAGTTTTTTTGATTTCAGTGATTCTGAATAGCTGCAAGTAGATTAATCTATATGACATCGAATAAGAATATAAATAATCATAGTAAAAATAATCATAGTAATAAAAATAGCCAAATAAACATAAATAATATACCGGGCAGACCGGCAAAATCAAATGTGGCAGCGCATAATGAGCACTCTGTAGATACGCGTGAGCTTGCCCTTGAGATGCTTATTGAGATTAATGAGCGTGGAGCATTTTCACATATCGTGCTTAGTAGTGTGCTTGACAAGTATCAGTATCTGTCAAAGCAGGACAGAGCCTTTATGACGAGGCTTGTTGACGGCACTATCGAGTATATGCTGCAGCTCGACTACATCATAGACTCTTTTTCAAAGACAAAGGTAAGGAAGATGAAGCCCTTCATCAGAAACCTTCTTCGCATGAGCGTCTACCAGATAAAGTACATGGACGCGGTGCCGGATTCAGCTGTATGCAATGAGGCGGTGAAGCTTGCAAAGAGGCATAAGTTTGCACAGCTTTCGGGCTTTGTAAACGGTGTACTCAGAAATATTGCAAGAAATATAGATTCAGTACAGTTTGATACCTTAAGCATCCGATACTCCATGCCACAGTGGATAGTGGACAGATTTGTATCAGCATACGGAGAGAAGAAGGCAGAGGAGATTTTCAAGGCCTTTCACAATAAGAGCACAATAAGCATCAGGACAAACCTGACCAGGTGTACTCCGGATGAGCTTCGTGCAATGCTTGAGGCAGAGGGTGTGACGGTCACAGCGGTTGATGAACTTAATTATGCGTTTGTTATATCTGGATTTGATTATTTGAATGGCCTGCAGAGCTTCAGAGACGGACTTTTCTATGTGCAGGATATCAGCTCCATGCTTGTCGCCCAGACTGCTGCTCCAAAGAAGGGCGACTATGTGATAGATGTATGCGCAGCACCGGGCGGCAAAAGCACACATATCGCTGAGCTTTTGCAGGGAAGCGGACATGTGCTCGCGCGTGACCTGACCGATAACAAGGTCGATATGATTGAGGAAAATATAGAAAGGCATGGTCTTAACAATATGTCGGCAGAGGTGTGGGATGCCACAGTACCTGATGCTGATTCGGCGGGAAAGGCAGATATACTCATCTGTGATCTGCCGTGCTCAGGGCTTGGAGTGCTCGGAAGAAAGAAGGACATCCGCTACAAGATGACACCTGAGTCTGTAGATGAGCTTGCCGCTCTTCAAAGACAGATACTTGATACCGTGCATACATACGTGAAGCCAAACGGAGTGCTCGTGTACAGTACATGTACGATAGACGAGGCTGAGAACGAGGACAATGTGAGCTGGTTTATTGAAAAGCATCCGGAGTTTGAGCTGGATAAGAGCTTTGCTGAGGGCACCGGAATGAAACAGATGCTGCCCAGTGAGCATGGAAGTGACGGATTCTTTATTGCAAGATTTACAAAAAGCAAATTATGATATTAAAGTAAATCATGAATTAATAAATATAAATGGGTTCGAATTAGTAGAATTATAAAACAATAGTTAAATGAAGATTTAATAAAAATAATATGGAACAGATAAAAGAACAACTAACTGACATCAAATCAATGAATATGGATGAACTCACAGAGTTTATCATATCGCTCGGAGAAAAGAAATTCCGTGCGAAGCAGATATATGAGTGGATTCATGTGAAGCATGTGGACAGCTTTGATGAGATGACCAATATTTCAAAAAAGTTCATACAGGTATTAAAGGACAATGCAATACTCATCTCGCTAAAAAAAGAGGAGGTGCAGGTGTCAAAGCTCGATGGCACGAGAAAATATCTCTTTGCACTGGACGATGGCAACGTCATAGAGAGTGTGCTTATGAAGTACAAGCATGGTAATTCGGTGTGCATATCTTCGCAGGTTGGCTGCAGGATGGGGTGCAGATTCTGTGCATCCACTCTTGATGGTCTCGTCAGGGGGCTTAGGCCGTCCGAGATGATTGACCAGATTTATCAGATAGGCAAGGACATAGGGGAGCGCATCTCAAATGTGGTTGTCATGGGCACAGGTGAGCCGCTTGACAATTACGACAATCTGCTGCGCTTTATAGAGCTTCTTACTGATGAAAACGGAATCAATATCAGCCAGCGTAATCTGACAGTTTCCACATGTGGTCTCGTACCGCGTATGAGACAGCTTGCAGATGAAAAGCTTTCTATCACGCTGGCACTTTCACTGCATGCCTCCAACCAGGAAAAGAGAAAAGCTCTCATGCCGGTTGCAAACAGCTATGATATACATGATGTGGTGGATGCATGCAAATATTATTTTGCACAGACCGGCCGCAGGGTGACAATTGAGTACAGCCTGGTTGGTGGAGTGAACGATACAGCCGAGGATGCAGCAGAACTTTCGGCACTTGTGCATGGCATGAACTGTCATATAAATCTGATTCCAGTAAATCCTATAAAGGAGCGCGATTACGTGCAGTCCAACAAGGGTGTTATTGAGGCTTTTAAAAATAAACTTGAAAAAAACGGAATTAATGTTACTATTAGAAGGGAAATGGGCAGAGATATAGATGGTGCCTGTGGACAGCTTCGCAAGAAGCATATAGATAAAGAGAGAGGAATAAACTAGATGAAGACTTTTTCCATTACGGATGCAGGCATCATTCGTGAGATGAATCAGGATTATTACTTCTCATCAGATACCGCAGTAGGAAATCTTCCGAATCTTTTCATCGTAGCAGATGGAATGGGAGGACACAAAGCAGGTGACTACGCATCAAGACATACTATAGAGCGTGTAGTGGCATCAGTATCCAGAAATGGTGGGGATGAGCCTGTTTCCATCATAAAAGAGGCCATAAATAAGGCCAATGAGATTTTGGTGGCGGAATCACGAGAGGATGAAACAAAAAGTGGTATGGGTACCACTTTGGTTATTGGAACTATAATAGGAAATAAGCTTTTTGTGGCTAATATCGGAGACAGCAGGCTGTATATTGTGGGAAGTACAGAACCTATTAGACAGATAACAAGGGATCATTCGTTGGTTGACGAGATGGTCAGAATGGGTGAAATCAATGCTGATGAGGCTAGAGTGCATCCAGACAAGAATATTATCACGAGAGCAGTCGGTGCAGCAGAACATGTGGAGGCAGACTTTTTTGAGGTTGAGCTTTCGGATGATGACAAAATACTTCTGTGCACGGATGGACTTACCAATATGGTAAGGGATGAGGAAATACTTGATATTATCAGAAAAAATGACAATATTGAGGATGCAGCATCGCAGCTTGTTGGAATGGCCAATGCAAATGGCGGCCGTGACAATATCACAGTAATGATTATTAAACCATTTTAAAACGAGGTAAAGGAATGTTAGAAGTAGGAAGTTTTTTGTCGGATAGATATGAAATTCTAAGTAAAGTCGGCGCAGGCGGAATGAGTGATGTGTACAAAGCAAAGGATCATATCCTCAGTCGTTTTGTTGCCATTAAAGTTTTGAAGCAGGAGTTTTCTGAGGACAGTTCATTTGTGACGAAGTTTCGTGCAGAGGCACAGTCAGCAGCAGGACTGGAGCACCCAAATATTGTTAACATATATGATGTGGGCAGCGAAAATGGTTTGTACTACATTGTTATGGAATATGTGGAGGGAATCACACTCAAGACTTATATTGAGAAGAAAGGACAGCTTTCATTCAAAGAGTCAGCGAGCATAGCAATTCAGGTTGCAAGAGGAATTGAGTCAGCACACAATAAAAATATCATTCATCGAGATATAAAGCCACAGAATATTATTATTTCAACAGAAGGCAAGGTAAAGGTAACAGACTTTGGAATTGCCAAGGCGACATCATCAAATACTATAAGCTCTGACGTGATGGGATCAGTACATTATGCATCACCGGAGCAGGCAAGAAATGGATTTGTTGACGGAAGAAGTGACATTTATTCACTCGGTATTGTGATGTTTGAGATGGTGACAGGTCGTGTACCGTTTGATGGAGAGACGACAGTTGCGGTTGCGTTACAGCACTTACAGGAGGAAATCGCCAGACCAAGCAAATATGCACCCGATCTGCCAATCAGCTTTGAAAAGATTATACTGAAATGTACACAGAAAACTCCGGACAGAAGATATCAGACAATAGAAGAGCTTTTGGCGGATATAAGACGTTCGCTTGCACATCCTGATGAGGATTTTGTGACAATTGCCCCATTGGTTGATAATGGAAAAACTAAAGTTATAAGCCCACAGGAGCTCGAACAGATAAAAGAGGGAAGAGGTGTCGCTGAAAATCTGGACGATACGGATGATGAAGAAGATGATGACAGTGATGAGATTGACGATTCACTCCTTGACGATGAGGATTATGATGATGAAGAAGATGATGAGGAGAATGACGGTAAGCTGTTAAATCCGAAAATGGATAAGGCTATTACAATTATGGGAATTGTCACAGCGGTAATAATAGTTATTGTTATTATTTATCTTGCTCTTTCAGTATTTGGTGTGTTCAAGTTTTCCGGAAAGAAAAACTCAGAGTCACAGCAGACAGAGACACAGACAGAGTCTGAATCAGAGTCAGAATCAGAGTTCGAGTCAGAAACAGAGAAAGAAGGACAGATGGTTGACATCAGAGGAATGTCAGTGGATGATGCTCAGGAGAGAGTCGACAGATTAAAGCTTGATCTTACTGTATTTGCATATGAGACAAGGCAGTCAGATGAGGAGGACGGCACTATTCTGGAGCAGGACGTAAAGGCCGGAGATGTGGTAAAGCGAGGCACTCAGATTAATGTAGTTATCGCAGGAAAAGGTGATAACACATCAGAGATGGTAAAGATACCTAGTGTAATAGGAAAGACAAAGAGCTCAGCAAAGAGCACACTTGAGTCAGCAGGCTTTAATGTCAACTTTGAGTACGGAGATTACAATGACAGTGTAGCAGCAGACGTAGTAACAGCACAGTCACCATCAGCCAAAAACCAGGCCGCAAAGGGCAGCACAGTAACAGTCACACTCTCACCTGGTCAGAAGCCAATCACCGTGCCAAATGTAGTAGGCTACACACAGACACAGGCAGAAAGCGCCCTCGCAGGAGCAGGTCTCAAGTACACCTACGCCGACTCCCAGTATAGCGACACAGTAGCCGCCGGCAGCGTAATCAGCCAGACCAAATCCGGTGAAACCGTAGCCGCAGGCACCACAATCACACTGACACTCAGTAAGGGTAAGCAGGAGATATCAACTAATGTAAGTAAAGAAATTAGTTATAGTGGAGAGGGAACTGTAGCTAAAGTAGAGTATAAGCTTGTAGGTAAAAGTGGAACTGTATACGATAAGGGGTCATATGAAAATACGTCATCATTTACAGTTTCTGGAACAATGAAAGAAGCTACAGGAAGTATTGTGGTTACTTGGAAAATTGAGACAGGGGAAACAGATGAAGCAGGAAATCCTGCAACTGTTACACTTGATCCAGTAACGTATAGCGTGCCATAAGCATAAGAGACGTTAAATAATTATTATAAACCGGAATAGCAAAAAAGAGGTAGATATTGTCATAGCGTGGGGCAGCACAAGGAAAACGAGCCGTAGCGCAGCTACGTCAAGTTTTCCGTATCGCCATCATATTTGTAAATACACACAATACACATATAGCGTACAAAGCAGCAACCCAATACATGTCTTTATTGTAGCCACCGGATAGCACCCACAAAGTGGTGCTATCCGCACTCCACTACCACACCAACCCGCGGACGAGAACCTGAACTCGCGGAGAGGAAGTAAGGAAGCGGGGGCAGGCATGTGTTCCGAGAAAAAAATATGAATTGCCCCGGGATGCCATAAACCTACCGGGGAAAAAACAGGGCAGAGCAAGCCATAGCCTGTCCGTAGGAGAGCCCGGGGCCGGCTTCATATTTTTTAAGAGGAATATATGCCTGCCCCCGCCACTCACACAACCTTAAAGCGTGGCATGCACCCTGCCGAAAGCGTGACTCCCGCAAATACAAAAGCACACAAGGAAAACCATGACAGGAAAAATTATTAAAGGAATTGCCGGCTTCTACTACGTTTACGTAGAAGAAACCAAATGGGCAAAAGAAAATGCCACAGGCGGCACCCTATACGAGTGCAAAGCAAAAGGCACCTTCAGAAAACAAAAGATAAAGCCACTGGTAGGAGATACAGTTGACATAGCAGTCCTCGACGAGGAAAAGCATATAGGCAATGTCGAGCGTATACTGCCACGGAAAAACGAACTTATCAGGCCGGCTGTGTCCAATATAGACATGGCCCTGGTTATTTTTGCATCCGCAAAGCCGGATCCCAATTTCAACCTGCTTGATAGGTTTTTGTGTATGATGGAGTATCAGCATGTGCCGGTCACCATATGCTTCAACAAAAAGGATCTTATCACGCCCCAAAAGCAGCAGGAGCTTAAAAGCATATACGAGCCGGCTGGCTATAGAGTGCTGTTTACCAGCACGAAAACAGGTGAGTGCATAGATGAGATAAAGCACATTTTAGAGGGAAGGACGACCACGGTTGCAGGTCCCTCGGGAGTTGGCAAGTCATCCATCATCAACTGTCTGCAGGATGATGTGCAGATGGAGACCGGACATATAAGTGAGAAAATAGAGCGCGGAAAGCATACGACCAGACATTCTGAGATTGTCCCGATAAAGGATGGCACATATATCATGGATACACCCGGATTTAGTTCGATGGATGTGCCGGGCTTTAAAAAGGAAGATTTGTGGACTTGTTATCCGGAGTTTGTAGAATATGAACCGTATTGCAGGTTTAAAGGCTGTAGTCATATAAACGAGCCGGACTGTGGCGTGAAGGAGGCTCTTTCAGATGGAAAAATATCGCAGGTGCGCTATGATAACTATAAACTTCTGTATGAGGAGCTGAAAAACAGACAAAGATATTAATTAAAAGTATACTAAGATAATACATTTCAACTAAAATATAATCAAAACTAAAGCAAAATAGAGCATTATCAAAACTAAAGCATAATCAAACGGAGGGAAACATGAACTGTTTATCACCATCAATTTTATCAGCGGATTATTCAATACTTGGAGAGCAGCTTAAGCTGCTTGACGAGGCCGGAGCACAGTATGTGCATATAGATGTTATGGACGGCAGCTTCGTTCCCAGCATATCAATTGGGCTGCCTGTCATAAAGACAATCAGAAAGTGCACAGAGCGTATGTTTGATGTGCATCTGATGATAGATGAGCCGGGCAGATACATAGATGATTTTGTGGCAGCAGGAGCTGATATCATCACTGTTCATGCGGAGGCATGTAAGCATCTTGACAGGACAATCGAGGCAATAAAGGAAAAAGGCATATTGGCAGGTGTAGCATTAAATCCGGCTACTTCGCTCTCGGCAATTGAGTATGTGTTGCCTAAGGTGGACATGGTGCTTATCATGACGGTGAATCCCGGCTTCGGTGGACAAAAGTTAATTCCGTACACTGTAGACAAGGTGCGTGACCTAAAGGCTCTTCTCGAAAAATCAGGAAATAAGGCTGATATTGAGGTTGATGGAGGCGTGAATCTGGAGAATGTAGAGACACTGCTTGCGGCAGGTGCCAATATCATAGTAGCAGGAAGTGCAGTGTTTAGCGGAGATATAGAAGAAAATGTAACCGGTTTTCTTAATATTATGATGTAGCTGTTGCCGGTTAAACCGTGATAAGAACAGAAAGATATATTATTCAGGAGAGGGGGAGATAAAGTGCGTTATTTGATTGTCTGTGGTGGAAAAATAGATAAGGAATTCGGCTTAAATGAGATAAAGACTGACGGAATAGATGCCATAATTGCGGCTGACAGTGGAATGGATTTCTTATACGAAAACGGTGTCACGCCTGATATAATTGTAGGTGATTTTGATTCAGCCACGAAAACGGTTTTAGAGTATTTTGAGGGCAGGGGACAGACCGAGATACACAGGCTTAATCCGGTAAAAGATGATACCGACACAGAGTATGCCATAAGACTTGCGATAAAGCATGGTGCACGAAGCATAGTGGTGATTGGTGCAACAGGCTGCAGAATAGACCATGTACTTGGCAATATTTCGCTTCTTGGAATAGGACTGGAAAGTGGAATTGATATCAGGATTATTGATGCAAACAATCGTATTAGGATGGCAGATAAGCCGGTAACCATCGGAAAGTCAGCACAGTATGGCAGGTTTGTCTCTCTTATAGCATTGACAGATGACAATGAGGTGAGCCTTAAGGGCTTTAAGTATCCTGTTACTGATTATTCCTTTGACAGATTTACATCGCTTGGCATATCCAATGAAATAATTGATGACCATGCAGTGATTGATATCCATAGGGGAAAATTCATCATTATTGAGTCAAAAGATTGACTTTTTGGGAGCTTTGGGCTACCATTGTTTTAGAATTATTTCGGAAAAGTCTGATTACATGTGATAATTTATTCAGTGTCAGATCTTAAATATGATGGGGTAATTATATGATAGAGAAGTATTATTGCGGGGTAATCGAGCAGATATACAGTCGCATAGGAAAAGAGACTCGAAATATCGTAATGGCAAATTATAGCAATGATTTTTCGATTGAAAATCTTGAGGTTATAAGACGTTATCAAAGCAATGAGGATAACGTCTTTTTTGCGTACAGTGAGTTTTCTTACAATACCCTGGTCGGGGCTTATGAGCCTTTTTTGGACATCATATGCAATATGCACAGACACTTTATAGGCGGAAGCTTTGATGATTTCCAGAAGGAGTGCGGTATATACTATCTACACAGACAGGTGTTAAACAGTTATTATGAGACAGGAGAGTGTTTCAGGGATGAAACAGTGCTGTTAAATGAGGTGTCATATGAGCAGAGACGTATGACAATCGCCATAGTTGAAATGCTTAAAAGACTTTCAGAAGTAAAGCCTTTGATGATTGTGATAAACAGATTCCAGCTGGCATCGAAGAGTTCTATTGAAACCATCAAGTATCTGATAGACCATCCGTGTACCAATATAGGCATAGTGCTCGGAGTTAATGCCAATGTTAAAGGTGCTGACAGCGTTGTTGAGGTGTGGGACCGTATAGTTGAGTCACTTGAGGACAGGAGTGCCATTTACTATATAGGCAGCGCCAGACCACTTAAAAACAGCACAAGAACTACGGATGATGATGAGCTGTATGTCACTACGAATTTTGAGCAGAGCATTCAGGAAACGTCCAATACAATGGAGTTTCTGGATTATGAGCAGGCAAAAAGAGGCTGCCGGATTATAGAGCACAAGATTAAGTTTGAGAATGCATGGATTGATGAAAAGAGTCTGAGACGTTTTTATTTGGTCTATGCCAGGACATCTGTTTTACTTGGAGAGATGTCCAAAGCGATTGAGCTTACGAATGAGTACAAGGCGCTGATACCGGAAAATGACAGTGAGCATTATCTTTCTTTGTATTATTTTATGAAGGGTACCTGCTATATGTATCAGGGCAAGCTTGAGAAGGCTGAAGGCTGCGCAAAGAAAGCCTATGACTATGCACTTTTGGCGGATGATGAATTGCTTGAATTCAAGTCAGAGCTTTTGTCCGTTATGATAAAGATGTCGGGCTGGTACAATATATTTTTCTGTGTGCAGGATATACCTGTCAGTGATGAATTTATAGAAAAGCTCATAAAGCACGGATACAGGAATCATTTGGCACATATATATATTTACGCATATGACAATAGCCGGGATGTGGTGAAAAAGTCCTTTTATGATGAATCATTGCTAAAGCATTTTACAAAGGGACTTGAGCTTGCAAAGAAGATAGGAAATGAGCAGCTTGTGTATGATGCATATCAAAAGACCATTATGCTTGCCAGCACAAGCGGTCTCAATGAGATAGCCTTTTTATATGTTATACGTACATACGAGTTCATGAAGGAACATGGCAATATATATGTTGCGAGAGTACTTATGGCTATAGGCTACAATCTGAGTGCCATGGGTAAAAATGAGCTTGTTGACGATTATTACAATGCTGCAATCAATATGTTATATTATCTGAAGCTGCCGGAGGATATAGCTGAGGTGTATTATAACAAGTCTCTTAACTATATCATGCAGGGCAATTACAAGGGGGCTGTCCATGCACTTTTAGTTACCATGAAGACTATTATAAAGCTTCATCTAAACAGCTTAAGAGTGTGCAATACGAGTAAGGTATATGCGCTTCTTGCACTTGCATCTATATTTTCAGGTGACAGATTCAGCTGTGAGCGCTATCTGCTCAGCAGCAAGCAGTTTCTTAATTATGTCATCTGCAAAGTAATTGATACCACAAGAACAGAGGCTGTCCATGATTATTCCAGGTGCGATGATGAGATGTTTCTGTACTCCTTTGCATCGGCTATGCTCTTGTGGCACGATGATAAAAAGGAAGAAGCCTTTTTGCAGTTTGAGGATGCTGAGAGATATCTCGTTAATGCGGAGGGCAATGAGTTTTTCGCATATTCGATATATAGGAAAAGCAGGATGAAGCTGTTTGAACAGCTCGGTAGAAATGAGCTTATAGAGCATGAGAGAATGCTCTTAGATGCACACAATAAAAGGATGCATCAAATAGCTGACACAGCTCCGCTTGATATGTTGAAAAACATCAATCTGCAGTCACTGAGTGAGGGCTTTATAAATGAGAGACAGATTAATCTGCTTGTAAAGCAGCAGGGACTTGCTAAGGACTATCAGAGCTCAAAGCGCCAGATAGAGTTTATTTCATTATGGCAGACTATTGTAGATGTAAATGACCAGAAGAAGGAGACTATGATTGAAAATGCCATGAGCAATTTCATAAATCATTTCAGTCTGGACTGTGCGCTGATTATAGATTTGCACGCTAAGGAGCCGCAGGTGCTTTATAATGATACAGAATGTGATATGACAGATGAGGTTATAAAGGGCATATGTGATATCATGATGGAATATCCGGAGGGCTTTGCTACATCAAAGATCGGAGAAGGCTTCTACGAGCATGAAAATATCATTTCGTACTTCGGTGTGGATGATGTATGTTCATTTGTAGCGGTGCCTTTTATCAAGAATGATGCGCTTTCAAGTGTGCTCATTGCATATGTGCGCATGAAGGACAACTGGCATGGCTCCATCGAGCGATATATGCTTAATGAGGATGATTTGAGCATTTTCAAGCTGCTATTCAGAGAACTGGAATATTCCATTGCCCGCATTGAGGCTAATGAGAAGGCAAATGAGATGAACAGACGTCTGCAGCAGGCAGCAGTCACAGACATGCTGACCGGCATATACAACAGAGCAGGTATGTATCAGGAGATTGAGAAGCTTGAAAAGCGCATAAGTGTGACGTCCGTTGGCATGGATGTGGGACTTATGTTTATTGACCTGGACAACTTCAAGCATTATAATGATACATATGGTCATGATGTGGGAGATTTGATACTTAAGGAGATGGCCCTTGTGTTCAGGAAGGTTGCTAAGGGCAGAGGTTTTGTGAGCAGATATGGCGGTGATGAGTTTATCATAGTTATTGAGTCCTGTGCCAGATACGAGCTTGAGAATATTGCGAAGGACATCTATGCGAGGATTGCAGAGGCTGATGGCTTCAGCCGGCAGATAAAGGAATATCTGAATCATGACGTAGAGTTTAATGAGAAGAAGAATATCACCTGTTCTATTGGTATTTCATATGAGAGAAATGTCACCAGTGAGAGCCAGATTACCGAGCTTATTAAGAAGGCGGACGATCTGATGTATACAGTAAAGACAGGCGAGAAAGGACACTATGCATTCTTTTAAATCAGATGAATTTAAGATAAGAGTATTGACCAAGGACGATGCGGAGGAATACAATGCACTGCTTCGTTATGCTTTTCAGGTAACAGAGGCAGATCTTGCCGAGACCGGTTGGAAGGATGATGAAATCAAGCAGTCGAAGTTTCCGGTGCTTGAGAGAGCTGATGTGCTCGGCTGCTTCAATATCATAGACAAAAAAGAGGAGCTTGTGGCTCAGTTTGCGGTATATCCGCTCGATATGAATATATATGGTGAGCGCTACGAGGTAGG
Organism: Agathobacter sp. LCP21S3_B2; assembly: GCF_052118705.1. NCBI lineage: Bacteria > Bacillati > Bacillota > Clostridia > Lachnospirales > Lachnospiraceae > Agathobacter > Agathobacter sp. LCP21S3_B2. The sequence goes on from NZ_JBQKGQ010000013.1 coordinate 54,812, forward strand.
CTTTGTCACAAGTGTGTGCACATATCCTGAGTACACAGGTCATGGTCTCATGAAAAAGCTTATGAGAAAGAGTCTTACGAGGATGCGCGATAGCAACAAGTCGTTTGCTCTTTTGTATCCATACTCTATACCTCTTTACAGAGGGCTTGGCTGGGAGATTATCTCAAACAAGATGACATATGTGATAAAGGACAGACAGATCCCTACAAAGCTTAAGGAGCCGGGCTATGTGCGCCGTGTGCAGTGGGATGATGAGCAGTTTAAGAAGCTTCATACTCACTTTGCCGCAAAGACTCACGGCTGTCTGTACAGAAATAATCTGGCTTGGGAGGAGTACTTCCGCTGGGATGAGGACGATACGATGGTCGCCATCTACTATAACGAGGATGATGAACCGTGTGGCTATATGGTGTATCTTATCAGCTCCGATGTCATGCACATCAAGGAGCTCATCTACTTAAACCGTGAGGCGCAGCTTGGGCTGTGGGAGTACATTCATGCGCACGATTCCATGATTGATGAGGTCAGAGGCAACAACTATTACAGCGAGCCCATTGCTTTTGAGCTCGATGACAGTGATATAAAGGAGACAATAAGACCATACGCCATGGGCAGAATCATTGATGTGGCGCAGTTTATGTCACAGTATAACTGTGACCCGGATGGCCCGGGCGGCTGCTTTAGTTTTGAGATAGCAGATGACCTGCTTCCGTGGAACAATGGCACATTTGTCATTGATTTTGAGAAAGGGCACTGTGCTCTCACCGACAAAAATCCACAGTATCACTTAAGCATGTCTATTGGCACGTTTACCACACTGCTTTTAGGCTACAAGAGTGCTGAGAAGCTTTTGCAGATGGGCAAAATACAGACTACGTATGAAGCTGTTGCAAAGCTTGACGATATTTTATATCATGAGATACCATATGTATCTGACTACATATAATGATAAAGGGTCAAAAGGTAAAGGAAAATAATATGTCAAATTATGTGATTAGCTGCTGTTCAACAGCAGATCTTACCAGGGAGCATATGCTCGAGAGAAATATTAAGTACGCATGCTTTCACTATGAGCTTGACGGTAAAGAGTATATGGATGATTTAGGACAGTCCATGCCACTGCCTGATTTCTACAAGGCAATGGAGGCAGGTGCCATGACAAAGACCTCGCAGATCAATCAGGAGGAGTACATGGAGTACTTCAGGCAGTTTCTGGATGAGGGATATGATGTGCTTCATTGTACACTAAGCTCAGGTATATCAGGTACAGTCAACTCGGCGAGGCTTGCAAAGGAGGCTCTCGAGGAGGAATACCCTGACAGAAAGATATATGTGATTGATTCGCTGGCAGCATCGTCAGGCTTTGGTCTTTTGATGGATAAGCTCGCTGACCTTAGGGATAGTGGCATGGATATTGATACACTGGCTGATTGGACCATGGAGCACAGACTTGAGGTGAATCACTGGTTCTTCTCATCAGACCTTACATTTTTTATCAGGGGCGGCCGTATCTCAAAGACCGCGGGATTCGTGGGAAATGTGCTTAATATCTGTCCTTTCATGAATGTGAGCAATGAGGGAAAGCTTATTGTGCGTGAGAAAATCCGCACCAAAAAGAAGGCAATAAAGGAGATGCTTGTGAAGATGCAGGCACTCTGCAAGGATGGTGCCGATTATTCGGATAAGGTCTATATATCAAATTCTGCATGCTATGAGGATGCTAAAGCCGTAGCTGATCTGATTGAGGCTGCCTTCCCTAATATGAAGGGCAAAGTAGAGATAAATGATATCGGTACGACTATAGGAAGCCATACCGGTCCGGGAACAGTTGCATTGTTTTTCTGGGGTAATAAGAGAGAGGATTAGCCGGATATTTTAGCCTAAATATCTGATTAGAATAATCAAAATCAATAAAGTTGATTATATTTTTATAAAAAAATAAATTACATCAATCAAAGTGATTAAATATAATCATTCCAATAACTGTGCTTATGTGTTACAATTATATCAGTTCAAACGAAAAGAGGTTTTAAGATGAAAGGATATGAAAAATACGAGCGCAGTTATTTTCTGCCTCCTGAATGCACTTATGACTGGGTTAAGAAGGATTATATAGATAAAGCACCACTGTGGTGTTCGGTTGATTTACGTGATGGCAACCAGGCTCTAATCGAGCCGATGAGTCTTGAGGAGAAGCTTGACTTCTTTAAGATGCTTGTAGATATAGGCTTTAAGGAAATCGAGGTAGGTTTCCCGGCAGCCTCTGAGACAGAGTTCAATTTCACGAGAGCTCTTATTGAGAGGGATATGATTCCTGATGACGTCACTATACATGTGCTGACACAGGCCAGAGAGCATATCATCAAGAAGACCTTCAAGGCACTTGAGGGAGCACCGAGAGCAGTTGTACATCTGTACAATTCCACATCTGTTGCACAGCGTGAGCAGGTGTTTAAGAAGTCAAAGGAAGAGATAAAGCAGCTTGCAGTTGACGGAGCTATTTTACTGAGAGACCTTGCAGCAGAGACTGACGGTAATTTCCGTTTCCAGTATTCACCGGAGAGCTTTTCGGGCACTGAGGTGGATTATGCGGTTGATGTGTGCAACGCTGTGCTTGATGTATGGCAGCCAAAGGCTGATAATAAGGCCATCATCAATATCCCTACCACAGTAGAGAATGCCATGCCACATGTTTTTGCCACACAGATAGAGTATATCAACAAGCACCTCAAGTACAGAGACGGAGTAGTGCTTTGCTTACATCCTCATAATGACAGAGGCTGCGGTGTTGCCACATCAGAGCTTGGTGTGCTTGCAGGAGCTGAGGAGATAGAGGGTACGCTGTTTGGAAACGGTGAGAGAACAGGAAATGTAGATATCGTGACACTTGCCATGAATCTTTACTCACACGGAGTGGATCCACAGCTTGATTTCTCAAATCTGCCTGAGATCAGGGAGAAGTATGAGACATTTACCAGAATGAAGGTAGGCGAGAGACAGCCATATGCGGGAGACCTTGTTTTTTCTGCTTTTTCAGGCTCACATCAGGATGCAATCTCAAAGGGCATGGCATGGAGAGAGGAAAAGAAGCTTGATAAGTGGACTGTTCCATATCTGCCTATAGATCCAAAGGATGTCGGCAGGACATACGAGGCTGATGTTATCCGTATCAACAGTCAGTCAGGAAAGGGCGGAGTGGCATATATCCTTAAGCAGAGCTTCGGTATCAATGTGCCACAGCAGATGAGAGAGCAGGTCGGATACATGGTCAAGCAGGTATCGGACGAGGAGCATAAGGAGCTTTCGCCTGAGTGGGTACACAGTATCTTTACAGACAATTATGTGGATTTTCATCCATATTTCACTATACCGGAGTGCCACTTTAAGCAGGTAAATGGCATTTTCGCAGAGGCGGTTATTTTACACAATGATAGCACCAGAAAGGTAGATGCCAATGGAAACGGCCGTCTTGATGCAGTCAGCAATATAATTAAGCAGTATTTTGACATCAGCTTTGAGCTCACTGTATACGAGGAGCATGCGCTTTCGCACGGATCTTCATCAAAGGCTATGGCATATGTGGGTATCACAGTTGACGGCAGTATGTTCTGGGGCGCAGGTGTGGATGAGGATATCATCAAGGCATCAATCGGAGCACTTGTTGTTGCGGTAAACCATTACCTTGCCACCAAGGCTGACAGTCACGTGAAGGATGAGCGCTATATTGCTATGCTCAACTTCATCCAGGCCAACTACAAGACAGTATCGCTTGCAGACATGGCTGCACAGTTCAACCTGACAGAGCCGTATATCTCCAAGTACATAAAGGAGAAGTCAGGCAAGACTTTCGGAGAGCTGGTCACCAATGCCAAGATGAAGAAGGCACGCACTCTGCTGAGAAACAGCATCACAACTGTTGAGAATATCGCAATCGAGGCAGGATATCAGAACGTGGAACATTTTAACAGACAGTTCAAGAAGCTGTATGGAATGACACCGCTTGAGTATAGAAATTCAAGCACAAAATAAGCGGATACAGCATTTTAATATAACCGGAACAATATGCTAAATGACAATTCATTCAGCTGTATTGGTCCGGTTTGCTTTTTAGTATTGCACTTTTTATGTGAAAATCTGCATTAAAATTGTATAAAAATGGGAACAATGGGCTATTGATTGTATTTTATCAAGTAATTTGTTGTTTTTACAACGGATTATATGTACAATGCGGGTATAATAAATAAAAGATAATTATTCAGAGCTACTGATAACAAAGCAGATATTGAGAATTTGTGTTTGGGATGAATAGTTATAATAAAAAGCAACTATTTGAATTATGGTATAAGAAAGAGAGGAAAGTACATGAGCAATAAAACTAGCGCAGTTGTTAAGACAAACCCAAGAAAGGCTGTCATGATCGGATGTGGATTCGTTGGTTCGGCATCAGTTTTTGCACTTATGCAGAGCGGTCTTTTTTCTGAGATAGTTCTCATTGACGCTGATAAGGACAAGGCTGAGGGAGAGGCGATGGATATAAGCCATGGTATTCCTTTTGCCAGACCTATGAAGATATATGCAGGCGGTTATGATGATGTGGCAGATGCTGCTATCATTGTTGTTTCTGCAGGTGCAGGCCAAAAGCCTGGCGAGACAAGACTTGATCTGGTAAATAAAAATGTTGCAATCTTCAAGAGCATCATTCCGGAGATTGCAAAGAGAAATTTCGGTGGAATCTTACTTATCGTTGCAAACCCTGTAGATATTTTAACACAGGTGGCACAGAAGCTTTCAGGACTTCCTGAGGAGCGCGTCATCGGTTCAGGTACCGTGCTTGACAGTGCAAGACTTAAGTACGCGCTTGGAGAGCATCTTGAGGTGGACAGCCGAAGCGTACATGCATTTATAGTAGGTGAGCATGGAGACAGTGAGGTGGTTGCATGGTCATCAGCCAATGTTTCCGGAGTGGAGCTTCACAAGATGTGCGAGATGAGAGGTCACTACAAGCACAAGGAGAATACAGAGGAAATCGCTGCAAACGTAAAGAACAGTGCTTACGAGATAATCAACCGAAAGCATGCGACATATTATGGTATCGCTATGTCGGTCAGACGTATCTGCGAGGTAATTATGCGTGATGAGAAGTCTATTCTTCCTGTTTCACACATGATGCACGGACAGTACGGCATCGACGGTGTGGTTCTCTCAATGCCTGCAATCGTTGGAGCAGACGGAGTGGAGAGCGATATCCCAATCGAGTTAAACGGTGAGGAAGCTTTAAAGCTCAAGGAGTCTGCGGATGCACTTAAGAGCATACTTGACGGGCTTGAGCTGTAAATGTAAGGTTCTTAATATTAATTTTGTAATATTAAACTTATATAAAATACTATAAATTCAGTAGGGTTTGGGGTATAATGATAACTGTCGGGCTGCATATATTATGTGCTCGGCGGTTATTTGATTTTATGGCAGATAACTATTTAGAATTACCGGGAAAAAGGAGTATATATAATGAGCGAAAGAAAACAAATCCATCAGGAGTTTCTGACAGGCGAAAGAGCCCTGTTTGCAAGCAACGACCTGGATATATATGATACAATTTTTGATGACGGAGAGTCACCTCTTAAGGAGAGCCATGGCATTAGCCTGACAGGCTGTTTTTTTAGATGGAAATATCCGCTATGGTACTGTAGTGACATAGCTGTAAAGGACTGTACATGGTTTGACATGGCGCGTGCGGGTGTCTGGTATACAGACAATATCTCTGTAACTGATTCAATAGTTGAGGCACCTAAGAACTTCAGGCGCTGCAATAACCTAAAGCTTAAAAATGTGACATTTCCAAATGCCCAGGAGACCCTCTGGAGCTGTGATCATGTCGATATCGAGAATGTCTCGGCAAAGGGAGATTATTTTGGCATGAATACAAATAATCTTATCATGAAGAATTTCCAGCTGGTCGGCAACTATTCGTTTGACGGTTCAAGAAATGTAGAGGTGCACGATTCAAAGCTTATCTCAAAGGATGCCTTCTGGAATACGGAAAATGTCACAGTCTATGATTCATTTATTACAGGTGAATACCTTGGCTGGAACGCAAAGAATCTGACACTTATAAACTGCACAATCGAGAGCCTGCAGGGGCTTTGCTACATCGACAACCTCGTTATGAAAAACTGTAAGCTCATAAACACTACATTGGCATTTGAGTATTCTTCGGTAGATGCAGAGATTTGCAGTAAGGTGGACAGTGTTTTAAATCCGACAAGCGGAGTGATAATGGCAAAGGAGATTGGCACACTGACTATCGAAAAGGACAGAGTTGACCCATCAAAGACTAAGATAATATGTGAGGGAAAATAATCTATGTATGATTTTGACACCGTTGTAGATAGAAGAAATACAGGTTCACTAAAGTGGGATGTGGCAGAAAATGAGCTCCCGATGTGGGTAGCAGATATGGATTTCAAGACAGCACCCCAGATAATAGATGCAATATCAGAGCGTGTTTCTCACGGAGTGTTTGGCTATTCCATCATTCCGGATGAGTGGAATGATGCGTATATTTCGTGGTGGGACAGACGCCATGGGCTTAAAATCGAAAGAGACAGCCTGATTTTTTGCACAGGGGTCGTTCCGGCCATATCATCTACAGTGCGAAAGCTCACAACACCTGGTGAAAATGTGCTTATCATGACACCGGTATACAATATATTTTTTAATTCCATATTTAATAACGGCGTAAATGTGCAGGAAAGCCCGCTTGGGTACGAAAACGGCAGATATTTTGTGGACTATGACAGGTTGGAGCATGACCTTTCCAATCCACAGACCTCGCTTATGATATTTTGCAACCCTCACAATCCGTGCGGTATCATCTGGACAAAGGATGAGCTTGCGAAAATAGGTGCACTCTGCAAGAAGTACAATGTGACGGTCATATCAGACGAGATACACTGCGACATCACAGCACCGGGAAAATCATACGTGCCGTTTGCGGCAGCATCAGAGGACTGCGCCGATATAAGCATCACCTGTATTGCTCCGACCAAGTGCTTTAATATGGCAGGCTTACAGACTGCGGCAGTGATGGTGCCAAATAAATTTTTGCGCCACAAGGTATGGCGCGCATTAAATACAGACGAGGTGGCGGAGCCAAACGCATTTGCCATCACGGCAGCAGTTGCGGCATTCACAAAGGGTGAGCCGTGGGTTGAGGAGCTCAGAAAATATCTCTGGGAAAACCGCAAAACAGTCTGCAGCTTCATGGCAGAAAACCTGCCGCAGATACATATAGTGGATGCCGATGCGACATACCTAATGTGGCTTGACTGCAGTGCACTCACAGATGATTCTGTGGCATTTACGCAGATGATTCGCGAAAAGACAGGCCTTTATCTGTCGGAGGGAGCTGAGTTTGGAGGCAATGGCCGTTACTTTGTGCGATTAAATATCGCATGCCCCGGTTCAGTGCTTATGGAAGGACTTGACAGGCTAAAGAGAGCCCTCGCATAAGTTAAATAGTTACCTTTTTTATAAAATAAATAAGACCGGTGATCGGCCGGTCTTATCTGGTATAATTAAACATTTATGGCATACAAGATTTAGAAATATATCATGCATACGTTTGTTTTATGATTCGATAGTTAGTATACACTAACACAAATTAGAAGTCAATAACAAATATAGGGTTTTGATATTTTTTTGGATTTTTATAAATCACGTACAAATCAAAAAGAAAAGTTTTGCAAACAATAAAATGTATGTTATAATAATATAACTGAATTAAAATGAACGAAAATAAACTCACGGGGGTATTCGAAATGCGAAACAATGAATCATCAGAAAATTATTTAGAGACCATACTTATTCTCAGCAAGAAGCTTCCTGTGGTACGCTCAGTTGATATAGCAAATGAGCTTGGATATAAGAAATCCAGCGTGAGTATAGCCATGAAAAACCTTAGAGAGAAGAATAATATCACAGTTAGTGATGCAGGCTTTATCACACTCACAGAGTCAGGAAGACAGATAGCAGAGATGATATACGAAAGACATGAGCTTTTGTCAGAGTGTCTTGAGAAGCTTGGTGTTGATAAGGAGATTGCAGCAGAGGACGCATGCCGTATAGAGCATGTCATCAGTTCTGAGAGCTTTGAAGCAATCAAGAAGCATATACATAAGAGCTGATATATGAAACCAGTACCGCAGGGTACTGGTTTTTTAGTGTATCATTTTTCTTGTATATATGAGAAAAATCATCTATAATAGTGAAGCTGTAATCGGCGACATAAAATCTGAAAGGGGAAAAGATGAAACAGATATTAAAATATTTGAAGGAGTACAAAAAGGAATGCATCTGTGCTCCATTATTTAAGCTGCTGGAAGCATCCTTTGAGCTTATAGTACCGCTTGTCATGGCGGCAATCATTGATAACGGAATTACGGCTTCGGACAAGCCATATATATGGAAGATGGGAGGTGTGCTGGTGCTGCTTGCGGCAGTTGGCCTGGTAAGCTCGGTCACAGCGCAGTATTTTGCGGCAAAGGCGGCAGTTGGTTTTTCCACAAAGCTTCGCCATATATTGTTTGAAAAGATAGAGTCACTGTCATTCTCAAAGATGGATACAGTGGGCACATCGACACTTATCACGAGGATGACAAGCGATATAAACCAGGTGCAGTCAGGAGTCAATCTGGTACTTCGACTCTTCCTTCGCTCGCCATTTATTGTATTCGGAGCTATGGCGATGGCTTTTACAGTAAATGTAAGAGCAGCAATGGTTTTTGTTATTACTATACCTCTGCTTTCAATAGTGGTATTCTCAGTTATGGCTGCAAGCCTTCCGCTTTACAAAAAGGTGCAGAGCTCTCTTGACACAGTGCTTTCACACACCAGGGAGAATTTAGAGGGAACAAGGGTTATAAGAGCTTTCAATAAGCAAAATGATGAGATTGACAGCTTCAACAGGGACAACGAGCTTTTAGCCAATATGCAGCAGGTTGTAGGACGAATCTCAGCACTCACCAATCCTCTGACTTTTATCATTATAAATATCGCAACAATTGCAGTTATCGTATCAGGCGGCAAGCAGGTATACGCAGGAATCCTCACACAGGGTGAGGTTGTGGCACTTGTAAACTACATGTCACAGATACTTGTCGAGCTGATAAAGCTTGCAAACCTCATCGTACAGGTGACAAAGGCAGTGGCGTGCGGTAATCGTATAGCGGATGTGCTTTCTATTCCATCAAAGCTTCCGGAGAAAAATCCTAAGCTCATTGGTGCAAAGGATGGCGCACCTGAGGTTGAGTTTGACCATGTCTGCATGACCTATGAGGGAGCGGCCGATGAGACACTCACAGATATAAGCTTTACAGTGCAAAAGGGGCAGACAATCGGAATCATCGGTGGTACAGGTTCAGGAAAATCAAGCCTTGTAAACCTTATCCCGAGGTTTTATGATGCCACAAAGGGTACTATAAGGATTCAGGGAAATGATATAAATGATTACGATGCAGTGCAGCTTCGAGATAAAATCGGTGTTGTAATGCAAAAGGCAGTGCTTTTTGCAGGAACGATAGCCGACAACCTGCGCTGGGGCAAAAATGATGCCACAGAGGAGGAAATGTGGAAGGCGCTCGATATAGCACAGGCGACAGAGGTTGTAAAGGGCAAAGAGGGAGGCCTAGACTACATGATAGAGCAGGGCGGCAAGAACTTATCAGGCGGTCAGAAGCAGCGTCTTACAATTGCCAGAGCGGTTGTAAAGGATCCTGACATACTGATACTTGACGACAGTGCATCGGCACTTGATTTTGCTACAGATGCGAGTCTTCGCGCGGCATTAAAGGGCATGCATGGTGACAAGACAATATTTATCGTGTCACAGCGTACCTCATCTATCCAGTTTGCGGACAATATCATAGTGCTCGACGACGGGCAGATGGTTGGCTTCGGACCTCATGAAAAGCTGCTTGAGACATGCGAGACCTACAAAGAGATATATGATTCACAGTTTAAAAAAGAGTCGGATATGACTAGACAAAAGGAGGTGTAGAGTATGGCTATGGATAATGCGAAGATGAATAAAGCAGGCACAATGCGCAAGGTATTAAGCTACATGAAGAGATATATTCCTTTGCTTGTAATTTCACTTGCCCTGTCTGTTGTTACAGTGGCGCTTACACTCTATTTTCCAATTCTCACAGGACGCGCAATTGATTTGATTGTAGGAAAAGGAAAGGTTGATTTCACGGCTATGACAGCCATCCTCACGAGAGCAGCAATAATAGTCGTCATAGCGGCAGCAGCCCAGTGGCTTACAAATATCTGCAACAACAGGATGACCTACAACATAGTGAGGGATATAAGGCGTGATGCATTTTTAAACATTGAAAAAATGCCACTTTCCTATATTGACAGTCACTCACACGGTGATATGGTCAGCCGTATCATCGCCGATGTAGATACATTTTCAGAGGGACTTTTGATGGGCTTCACACAGCTCTTTACAGGAATTGCAACAATAGCAGGCACGCTTATTTTCATGCTTACAATAGATGTGAAGATATCATGCATTGTAGTGCTCATCACACCTCTGTCACTTTTTGTGGCAAGCTTTATCACTAAAAAGACTTATTCCATGTTCCAGCTGCAGACAAGAACAAGGGGAGAGCAGACATCACTCATCGACGAGATAGTAGGAAATGAAAAGGTCGTACAGGCCTTCAACCATGAGGATGAGGCGCTTGAGCAGTTTGACGAGATAAATGACAGATTACAGAAATGCTCACTGAGGGCAACATTTTTCTCAAGTCTTACAAATCCGTGTACACGTTTTGTCAACAGTCTTGTGTATGCCGGAGTCGGAATTTTTGGTGCCATGAGTGCACTCACCGGCGGAATTACAGTAGGACAGCTTTCATGCTTCTTATCATACGCAAACCAGTACACCAAGCCGTTCAACGAGATATCGGGTGTCATCACAGAGCTTCAGAACGCACTTGCCTGTGCTGCTCGTATCTTCGAGCTGATTGAGGAGAAAAAGGAGATACCGGATGCTTCGGATGCGGTAACACTCTATGAGGCAGACGGCCGTGTGGACATAGAGGATGTTTATTTCTCATATGTGCCGGATAAAAAGCTTATCGAGGATTTCAATCTCCATGTAAAGCCTGGACAGCGCGTGGCTATCGTAGGTCCGACAGGCTGTGGAAAGACGACTATTATCAATCTGCTTATGAGATTTTATGATGTAAACAGTGGAACAATTAAGGTGAGCGGACATGATATCCGAAAAATCACACGCGAGAGTCTTCGTGACAACTATGGTATGGTGCTTCAGGAGACATGGCTCAAGAAGGGCACAATCCGTGACAATATCATAATGGGAAAGCCTGATGCCACAGATGAGGAAATTATTGCAGCAGCAAAGGCATCCCATGCACACAGCTTTATCAGACGTCTGCCGAAGGGCTATGACACTGAAATCGGTGAGGACGGCGGCAGCCTGTCACAGGGACAGAAGCAGCTATTATGCATCACAAGAGTCATGCTCTGCTTGCCACCTATGCTGATATTGGATGAGGCTACATCTTCGATTGATACACGTACAGAGATTAAGATTCAGAAGGCGTTCCTTACCATGATGCAGGGAAGAACAAGCTTTATAGTGGCTCATCGTCTGTCTACCATCAGGGAAGCAGATATTATCCTTGTTATGAAAGATGGAAAGATTATAGAGCAGGGCAATCATGAGAGCCTGCTTGCAGCGGACGGATTTTATGCGAACCTCTACAATAGCCAGTTTGCATAGCATAGGGTTATGGAAATACGGGGCGTAAGCCGCCGGAGTGACTGCCCTGCAGCAGAGGCGCTCTCTCGTTCGCTACGCTATGCTGCCAAGATACTGTACGAATTATGCTTTTTAGGGCTTCTATGCCCGACAAAACCGTCGAAACGCGCCGTCCATGGCGCGATTCTCCTTGAGCTCCCATCCGTGGGAGCTCATTTTTGTGTATCGTGTGCATAATTCTACAGTAGCTAGGCAGCTTCGCTATGCGCTTACGAAAGAGAGCCTCTGCTGCAGGGCAGTCACTCCGGCGGCTTACGTCCCTTACGCTGTGGCTGAAATGGGGGAGGATGTATGCGCTCCCGCGGTATGTGGGGCTGGTGTCTGGTATGCTGTGGGAAGATACAATATAAGGGAAAGTATAATTGGAAATTTATTTGTAATATACTTAGTATTTTGATGGAAGGCGACCGGCGCACGGGGAATTTGCCCCCGGCAGAGGTGCTCCCGAAAGAGCGACTAGCGCAGCGGCTTAGATACTGTAGAATTATGCCCATGAAACGCAGAAATGCCCCGGCATGGACGCCGGGGCAAGGAGAAACCGCGCCATGGACGGCGCGTTTCGACGGTTTCGTCAAGCATAGAAAATCTAAAAAGCATAATTCGTACAGTACCTTAGCTGCGTAGCGTTAGCTCGTCGGGTGCACCTCTGCCGGGGGCAAATTCCCCGTGCGCCGGTCGTCTTCCCGTATTATTAAAAGATACAATGCAATCCACACTTACTGCGCAGCATCAGGAGCCACATACGAGTATGCATTGGACATCTTTGCAGCATTGTTTGTCAGAGTGACAGCCTCTCTGTAGTAGGCAACAACAGGAGTGCCTTTATCCACAGCGTTGAACAGCTGCTCTGCAAAAGCAGGCGGCACATTGATACATCCGTGTGAGCCGGAGGTTTTGTAAATTGTTCCTCCGAAAGTATCACGCCAGCTGGCATCATGTATACCTATATTGTAGGCAAATGGCATGAAATAGCTGACAGGAGAAGAGTATCCCTCGCCGACAAGAGTAGCATTTCTCTGCTTGTAAACAATCTTGTATACACCATCTACAGAGCCATTCTGACGGGCGAGGTTACCTGATACGAAATCAGACTCCATCTGGAGAGCACCATCCTTGTAATACCACATGTGCTGCTTTGTGTAGTCAATCTCTATGTATGTATTACCTATGTCGTCAGCGCCTCGGTAGAGTGCTGTCTGCTCGTAAACAGGTTCTCTTTCCACTGGCTTGCCTCCCTCTAAATCGGAAAGAAGCTGGGCCTTCTCATTTTTCTTGCTGACTACCCATCCGTAGTCTCCACCACCTATTTCAATAGTGTCACCGGACGATGTCTTGAATGAGCGTTTACGGCCGAAGGTATTGTACTTGGAAGCAAGCTGCTGGACATATTTAGTGAGCTTGGCATCATCTATGCTCACGCTGCCGTCATCTGAGATGCTTAGCATATCAAGGATTTTGGCTGAGTCAAGCTTCTCGTCGGCACCTTCAATTTTGTAAGTGACGGTTGAAGCAGTGTATTTGTCGAGGGCTTCTTTTTCATTTTTGATAGTATCACTGTTTTTTGTGATTTTAGGAGATTCATAGCAGTCATCGTTTAAGCTAAGCTTTGGAAGCTCATTGTCCAGGGCATCCTTTACTTCGGCAAGGATGCTGTCATATATCGGCTTGCAGCCATTTTTCTCTTCAATCACATTGTATTCGCCGTCTTTTATCTCGATATGGGCATCCTCCGGATTTTCAATGTAGTCATCACTGAAAATATCAAGAGCCTTGAGCTTTTCCGCCAAAGCGGCATCGTCATATTTGGACGAACCCTTTAGAGTATAGTTTTGAGCTTTGAAAAGACTGACAGGCCATGTAAAAGCATTCTGGCTTTTTAGGATTTGCTCCTCGTCACCGTTTGAGACATATTCATAGGAAAAATCAGGTCCCTTAAGTGAAAAGCTGTTGCCTTTTCTGTCAGTGATTGTGAGCAGATAGTCGCGGCTTAGGGCTGTATTTTTTTCTAATGCCTCTTTTGCAGTTTTACCTGCGTATTTTACAGAGTTAATCTTTGTGTTGAACAGATAGTGGCTGCTAAAATAAAAGGCAAAGCCAAGATAAACAGCCAAAAGCACACCCAGCACAACGGCACAGGTTATAAGCACTTTTTTCTTCATGTAAATCGACCTCCTTGGAGATATGCTGTTGCTGCCCACACCGGGGTGTAGGCGGCAGCTAAAATCAGTTACATTTGTGAAGATGTGACACATCCATATAGTCAGGCAGACCATTCTTGTAGGCTACAGCGGTTTCTCCCTGAATAAGTGGCTTTAAGTATTCGATAAGCTCAGGCTTCACATCATTGCCCGCATCATTGATCCACTCTCTTGGCACAGACTTGGCCTCGTTTGCGATATCCTTTATAGCAGAATATGTGTATTCCACCTGATAAGGATTATTTGAGATGCGCTTTAAGCATACCATTGATGCGGTCACACCCTCTGCTGCAATAGTGACACCCTTTTTACCCTGAGCAAAAGATTCCTCGATATCGGTTAATGATGCAAGGTGTGAGGCACAGCGCTGGAGCACATTTACCTCTACTGAGCGAACCTTGACACCGATGTTTTCTTTCACAATGAACTCAAGAGCCTTTCCGGCACCGCTTAGCTGCTGGTGTCCGAACTGGTCACATGCGGCCTTTGATGATGTAATGTATGAGCCGTCTGCGTCATGTATTCCTTCGGATACGGCAACTATTACATTGTTAGTGTGCTTGAGGGCTTCTTTTATATCGGCAACAAATTTGTCCTTGTCGAAATCCACCTCAGGCAGATAGATGAACTGAGGCGCTGTATTGTACTCATTACGTGCGAGAGCGGAAGCGGCAGTGAGCCATCCTGCGTCACGTCCCATGATTTCAACGATTGTCACACTCTTAACAGCATAGATAAAGGTATCATGGGCTATCTCAAGCATGCTTGATGCGATATATTTGGCGGCAGAGCCAAAGCCCGGAGTGTGGTCTGTCATGCACAGATCATTGTCGATGGTCTTTGGAATCCCTATAATTTTCACATCACTGTTGATTTTTTTTGCATAATCGGATAACTTTAATACGGTATCCATCGAATCATTTCCACCGATGTAAAAGAAAGCTTTTATAGAAAGCTTATCGAACTGGTGGAAGATGTATACATATGGTGAATCATCATCCTTGTAATCAGGGAGCTTGTGGCGGCATGAGCCAAGATACATGGCAGGTGTGGTCTTAAGCTTTTCAAGATTAGCATCATCTGCAAAAATATCTGATAGATTGAGATAATTCTCATTTAAAATGCCGAGTATTCCGTTTACGGCGCCATAGCAGATATCGTATTTCTCAGAGCTTTTTACTCCTGAGATGACTCCTGCAAGGCTTGCGTTGATTGCAACAGTTGGGCCGCCTGACTGGGCGACGATACAGTTTGACTGATTCATTGTAATCTCCTTATTGTGTATTTTAACTATTCTCTTCTGTAAGAATAGTTATGGTATAATTTTAAAATGACTACTGAAGGTGCATGGCATATGCACCGCATAATCATATAGATTGTAGTATCAAACATTATTTTTAGCAAGGGTTAAAATGAAAAATATGAATAAATACGAAAATTGCTTATTGTGTCCCAGAAAATGTGGCATAAACAGAGGCATAGGACAAACAGGTGCATGTGGCGTTTCATCTGAAATAAAGGTGGCGCGAGCAGCGCTTCATTACTGGGAGGAGCCATGCATATCAGGAAAAAGAGGAAGCGGGGCAGTTTTTTTCTCAGGCTGCAGCCTGCACTGCGTGTTCTGCCAGAACAGGGCGATTTCTGACGGAAAAGAGGGAAAGGTAATCAGTAAAGAGCGGCTGAGTGATATCTTTATAGAACTTGCTGACAAAGGCGCAAATAATATCAATCTGGTCACACCGGGGCAGTATATCCCTGATATAGTGTGGGCGGTAAACGATGCAAAAAGCCGCGGCATGAAGCTTCCTATTATATATAATACGAGCGGATATGAAAATGTGACAGAGCTAAAGCTGCTTGAGGGCATAGTGGATGTGTATCTTCCCGATTTTAAATATATGGACAATATGCTTTCGGCGAGGTATTCAAGGGCAAAGGATTATCCATCTGTAGCAAAGCAGGCGCTTTCAGAGATGGTCAGGCAGCAGCCGGATGTCGTGATTGACGATGCGACAGGACTCATACAAAAGGGTGTTATTGTGCGTCAGCTTCTTTTGCCGGGACATGTGAATGATGCAAAGGCTGTACTTAAGTACCTGTATGATACATATCATGATCACGTATATATAAGCATGATGAGCCAGTTTACGCCGATTGCACTAAAGGATTATCCTGAGATAAACCGCACAGTGACAAGGAGAGAGTATGAAAGGCTTGTTGACTATGCTATAAAAATAGGAATCACGAATGCATTTATACAGGAGGGTGACGTGGCAAAGGATAGCTTTATCCCGGCATTTGACTGTGAGGGAGTATAATATTTACCGTTTTTCTTAATAAAATAGTAAGAATTGGCAGGCAAAAATGACTGGATTTTGTAGCGCCGGTGTAGTACTATGGTTATGTGATATTTTGTAACTGTGAAGGTACTGAACAATATTATGTTATTACTCACATCCCGGTGTGACAGACGATAATGTTTTTAATCACACAGGATACATTATTTAATAAGAGGATACATTGATGAAAAATATAGAAGAACAGCAGATAATAATTGAATGTCCGAATACTATCTTTCATCTATACATTGACAGTGAGGATGAGCTTTCAAAGGTTAAGGTGTTTATGAACAATATGAAGCATGTTGATTCGATAAGTCTGCATGATATATACAACTGGTGCAACAGACAGCATGTGCAGTATACGACGACATTTAATTATGACAGTAAAATGCCCTGGACAGAAATGATAAAATCCTACATGTTTTACTTCAGACAGAAGCTTAGATATGTAAATAATAGTGATAGGATGATAGAAACATGAGATACCCTGAATTTCTAAAGGATAGAGGAACAATAGGCTTTGTGGCGCCTTCGATGGGTTGTACAACAGAGCCGTACAGGAGTGCCTTTGACAATGCCATTAAAAGGTTTCACAGCATGGGATATAAGACGATAGAGGGACCTAACTGTAGGTGCGACAGTGGCATAGGTATCAGCAATACACCTGAGAAGTGCGCAGAAGAGCTGAACGAGAGCTATGCTTCTGCTGACAGTGATGTGCTTATATCCTGTGGTGGTGGCGAGCTGATGTGCGAGGTAGTGCCTTATATTGATTTTGAGCGCGTGAAGCAGTCAAAGCCGAAATGGTACATGGGCTATTCCGACAACACGAATTTCACATTTTTGGAGGCTACTATTGCAGATACAGCAGGTATTTACGGGCCGTGTGCGGGCAGCTTTGGCATGGAGGTGTGGCATGAGTCACTTACCGATGCATTTGATCTGCTTTGTGGCAGGAAGATTTCATTTACCAATTACCCTATGTGGGAGAGGGAATCGATAAAGGATGAGAATGCTCCGTTTGTGGGCTACAACCTGACTGAAAAGTCGTGTATCAGTTCTATTCCAGCGGTGGCAAAGGAAAGCAGGCTTACCATGAGAGGCAGGCTGCTTGGAGGCTGCATGGACTGCCTTATCAATCTGCTTGGCACATCATTTGACCATGTAAGGGAATTTAATGAGCACTACAGTGATGATGGTATCATATGGTTCCTTGAGGCCTGTGACCTTAATGTGATGGGCATGAGAAGGGCTATGTGGCAGATGAAAAATGCAGGATGGTTTTCAAATGTAAAGGGCTTTCTTATCGGACGCCCGGCGCACTTCGGAGAGGAAATGTTTGGCATAGACCACAGACAGGCGCTTTCATCACTGCTTAGAGAGTTTAATGTGCCGATCATCATGGATCTGGATATAGGTCATATGTCGCCGATGATGCCTGTGGTATGCGGAAGCATGGCAGATGTCAGCTTTGACGGAAGCAGATTTACAATTTCATATGATATGGATTTGGAGGAAAAATGATTAGATTGATAAAGAAAAAAGCAAAGAGTATTGTATGTGGCGTGCTTGCTGCGGTTACACTGTTTACGATGAATCCGGCAGTGTTTGCCACTGAGAACGCCACACAGGCTGATCCGGCTGCAAGTGCTGAAACATCGGCGGGGGACAGCAGCACTGCAACCGATAATAGTACTGCAGACAGTGCTACAGACAGTGCCGCGGCAGCAGGCGGTGAGGCGAACGATAAGGTGACCATCAGCAAAAGCGATAAGCCATATTTAAGTCTTGGAGCAGACCTCACACCGGATCAGAGAGCGACAGTGCTCGGATTTATGGGAATCGAGCTTACCGATCTGGACAAATACGATGTGGTATATGTAAATAACGATGAGGAGCACAAGTACCTTGATTCATACATCAGCAAGAGCGAGATTGGCACGAGGTCACTCTCATCAGTGCTCATTACAGAGGATAAAAAGGGTGCAGGTCTTAGTGTTTCCACGCACAATATCAATTATTGTACGGTAGGAATGTACAAGAATGCGCTTGCCACAGCAGGCATAGCTGATGCTAAAATCATAGTCGCAGGACCTTTCCCTATTTCCGGAACGGCAGCACTTGTAGGCACACTAAAGGCATACGAGGAGATGACAGGCAAGAAGCTTGACGACAAGGTGACAGACGCAGCGATGGATGAGCTTGTCACAACAGGAGAACTCAACAAGAGCATTGACGGCGATTCGCAGGATATCGAGGCAATGATTGCAGATTTAAAGAAGCAGCTTGCCGATGGAGGACTTAAGGATGAGAACCAGATAAAGGATGCGATAAAGGAGGCTGCAAAGGATTACGACCTGAAGCTTTCTGATGATGATATTGCAAAGCTTACTTCTCTTTTAATGAAGCTAAAGGATGCCAATATCGACTGGGATTCAGTCATCAATCAGGCACAGGACTGGGCTTCAAAGCTTGGTGACAAGATAAATGATCCGGGCTTCTGGGAAAAGCTGGGCAACTTCTTTATGGATTTATGGGATAAGATAAAATCCCTGTTCAGTTAGAGAAGTGACAGAAGACAGCAAAAATAAGCAGAATATGAATCAGACAACTCCCTGAAACGTAAGCATAAAGGCTGCGTTGAAGGGAGTTTTTGATATTTTTGATAAAAAAATAATAAATTTCTGCCGAATACATTGATACGAAGTTAATATTCTATTATAATTAAATGGATAATGTATAAAAGATAGCTATAAACAATGCACATAAGAAAGATGGGATTTGATGATTAAGATAAATAAATTTCTGGCAGTCTCTGCTGTTACATTGTCATTAGTCGCAGGTGACATGGTGCCATACAGCAGCATGGCAGTCTATGCAGAACAGAAAGCGAAGGTTGTGTGTGATGAGAGATACTGGGTAGCGGCGCGAAGCGGACCGGGAACAGAATATGAGCTTGAGCATAAGCTCTCAAACGGTAAGGATATCACTATTCTTGAGCAGACCACAGGTTCAGATGGCAAGGTGTGGTACAAGGCAAAGTACAATCTGGCTGCAAATAACAAGGAGTGTGTCAGCTATATCAGGTCTGATTTTGTAGCAGCAGGAGAAGCAGCTTCAAAACCGGAAACAGAGACCACGGCAGACACTGCAGCAGGTACTGCAGAGCAGGCAGACGTCCAGCAGAATAATGAGGATCAGATTGCACTTGCAACGGCTGCAGGGGCATATGCCACAGGAACTATTACAGGCGGTAATGTATATGTCCGCAATGCGGCAGGTACATCCGGCACCACAAAGGTTGTTTCTCTCAACTGGAACCATCAGGTTGATATAATCGGGGAGACAAAGGTTAATGGAGTGGTCTGGTACAATGTCAAGGGCACATTAAACGGCAAGGATTTTACAGGCTGGACTATCAGTACATATATAAAGGTCAATTACAATAATACCGGAGATAATACTGATTTTGTTACAGCCATGAAAAATGCAGGTTTTCCTGACAGCTATATTCCAAATCTGACAGCACTTCACAATAAGTATCCGAGCTGGACCTTTGAGGCAGTGAAGATAGGATTGGACTGGAATACTGTGATTGAAAATGAGAGTATCAACGGACTTAATCTGGTGTCTAAATCAGCAGACAATTCCAAGAAATCAACAGCAGCAGGCGCATACAACTGGTCGACCAATACGTGGGTTGAGTATGAGCCGGGCTGGGTATCGGCAAGTAGTTCATATATCGCATACCTTATGGATCCGAGAAATTTTCTGGATGAGACTAATATCTTCCAGTTTCAAAGTCTGGCTTACAGCCCGAATGAGACACTTGGCGGAGTACAGTCTATAATCAAAGGTACATTTATGGAGGGAACAAAGAGCTATTCCAACAATGGCGAGAAAATCAACTATGCAAATACTTTCATGGATGTTGCAAAAAGCAGTGGAGTGAGTGCATATCATATTGCGTCACGTATAAAGCAGGAGCAGGGAATAAATGGCACAAGTCCTCTTATTTCAGGCACATACAGTGGATATGAAGGATATTACAATTTCTTTAATTTTAGTGCAACCGGCAGCACTAAAGCGCTGATTTATAAAAACGGCCTTTCCTTTGCCAAGAAGCAGGGCTGGAACACCAGAGTAAAATCTATAAGCGGTGGCTCGGTTAAGGTAGGAAGCAACTACATAAATAAGGGGCAGAATACATTGTATTTTGAAAAATTCAATGTTGTAAACACAAGCTCGCTTTATTTCCATCAGTATATGGGCAATGTTACTGCAGCAATGACTGAGGGCAGGAATCTTGCGAAGGGATATTCTGATAAGAATCAGGCGTTTGTATTCAAAATACCTGTATACAACAATATGCCTTCATCAGCAGTCGGCTTCAATAAAGCAGGTGATACAAACAATTATTTACAGTCACTTTCAATAAGCGGTGTATCACTCACACCAGCATTTAACGGAACTACGACAAGCTACTCGGCAGTGGTATCTAATGCTATAAGCTCTGTGAGTATTACAGCAAAGGCTGTATCAGGGAACAGCAGTATTTCAGGTACAGGAAGCTATTCGCTGGCTGTTGGAAACAATACAGTCAAGATTAGCTGTAAATCACAAAGCGGTGATACAAGAACATATACCATAAATATAAACAGACAGGTGGCACCAGCAGGTAATAACAATTCCGGCGGCAATAATCAGGGTAATAACAGCCAGAATAATACGGAAGTAAATATAAGCTCCGGTAAATACAGGATAGGTTCGTACATTACAGGCATTGAGCCGGGAACGGGCGCAGCTGAATTTGTGAAAAACATAGCCGTATCAGCATCTGGCAGCGTAAAGCTTCTGACAAGCTCAGGCTCAGAAAACAGCGGTAAAGTTGCAACAGGTAATAAAGTGGCTGTTTATGATGCCTCAGGTAATCTGAAAAAGACTTACGATATTGTGATATATGGAGATATCAATGGTGATGGTGCAGTGAATGCTCTTGATATGATTAAGCTCAACAGACATATTCTTGGTAAGGGAACACTTACCGGGGCTCATCTGGAGGCGGCTGATGCGAACCGGAAGGACGATGGCGGAAATGCTCTTGATATGATAATCATGAATAGACATATACTTGGTAAGTCAAAGATATCGCAGAATTAGAAACGTGAGGAAAAATATGAAGAAATTATTTGGATGTATATTATCACTTGTTATGGCAGTAATGCTGGTTTTCGCACCTGCCGAGCATGTATATGCCCAGGGACTTGGACTCAGTGTGAGCTCAAGCTCTGTAGCGGTTGGAAAAACAGTTAAGGTAACAGTTTCCATGCCATCAGGATATTTTGGTACGGTAGTTATTTCAAGCTCTGATGAGGGAGTGCTGAGTAACGGTGGTGATGGTGTGGCAAATATTGGTGATGCGGCGGGATACCCTACATCACAATCATTTTCGTTTACGGCAAAAGCTGCCGGAACATGCTCGATTAAGGCATATTGTACAGTTGTAGGAGATGCGGAGGGCAATGATGCCGGAGGCACCATTACTGCAGCCAGCACAAAGGTTACGGTAACAGGCAGTTCTTCAAGCTCCAATGGTGGCAATAACAATAATAAGGGCAATGGGGATACAGCAGGAAATAATACAGGAAATAACACAGGCAATGGTGATAATACCGGAGAAGATAATACCAATAAGGATAATGAAAACAAAGAGGAAAAGAAATCCTCAAATGCATCACTTAGTTCACTTGTTATCTCGGCCGGAACCCTTTCACCAGAATTTTCGTCTGATACAAAGGATTATACAGCTACAGTAGACTACAGTTGTTCAAGTCTTGCGGTTACAGCCAATCCGTCAGATTCCAAGGCCAGTGTGACATCAGTTACTGGCAATGATTCCCTTGAAGTGGGAGATAATACGGTAAGTGTTGTGGTTACGGCAGAAGACGGAAGCACCGGCACATATAATATTGTTGTTACAAGGCGTGCAGAGGATGACCCTGACAATTCTGACAAACAGCAGGATTTAAAGAAATTTGATGTAAACGGTACTGAATGGACAATGGTAAATGATATTCCGGAGGATATGGTTCCGGAAGGCTTTGAACATTCAAAAACTGCAATTGATGGGCTTGAATATAATACTCTTCATGGCACATTCGGTGATTTGACACTTGTTATGCTGCAATCGGATAACGGAAACGGTCTTTTTGTCTATGATGCAGCTCAAAACGCAGCATATCAGTATGTCCGCATCAATTCTGAGTCTCATTTTATAGTTTTGCTGCTTCCTAAGGTGGATGATGTGCCGGATGGATATAATGAGGTATCACTTTCTATAGAAGGAAAGGGAGTAGCGACAGCCTATCAGAAAAAGGATGACCAATCCGATGAAATGACAAAGGATTTTTATCTTGTATATGCCATGAATGACAGAGGAGAGAGTGGATTTTATATCTATGACAGTGCTGAGGGAACATATATCAGGACAAATGTGACTACACCAACTGTTTCACAGAAGATAAATAATGATTCAGAGCATGAGGTTGTTTCAGGGATTGCCAATAAGTATCTTGTATTAGCAGCGATACTGGTTGTTGTTATAATAATATTGATACTGCTTCTGGTGTTATGTGCTGCAAAAAATAGAAAGTACAAGGCATTAGCAGAAGAAGATGACGACAATCAGGATGATGACTTTGCACCATTATTATCAGAAGATGATGTGGCAGAAATTTACAGCGAATCAGATGCTTCAGATACAGATGATCAGGCCACAGAAAATACGATTTCATATAGTTCAGAAGCAGATGAAGTGAATATTGACGGCACAGAATCAGAAGCAGAAGATACATATGGTACAGTATCAGAAGAAAATGATACGTATAGTACAGAATCAAGTGGTGTAGACTGTACTGATGCAGCTGAAACAGATACAACCGGCATGGAAACAGAAAAAGCAGAATCAGATAGCACAGAGACGGTTGAAAACAATGACATTGAAATAAATATGCCGGATGATTCAAAAATGACAGAAGAAAAACATAACTCATGCACGGAAAGTGTCAAAGACAGTAAGGAAAAAGAGATTGTCAGAAGAACAGTAGAGATTAAAGATGATAGCGATGATTTGAAATTTATTGATTTAAAGTAACTTTAAAATTATGACTGGAGGACATAACTTGAAAAAATATACAGATAAGGCTAAAAAAGCAATAGATTTGGCTGTACGTATATCTAAAAAATTGGGCTGTAATTATGTTGGAACAGAGCATGTACTCGCAGGCCTTCTTAAAGAGGGGACCGGAGTTGCTGCGGAGATTCTGACAGCGTTTAACGTAGAGTATGATAAGCTTATTAATATGATAGAAGAACTGATTTCGTCTGCGCAGGATGTAGAAGTGTGTGACAGGGATGGCTATTCACCAAGGGCGCAAAGAGCATTGGAGTCTGCATCAGATGAGGCGGAAAAATTCGATTGTGAAGAGATAGGAACAGAGCATCTGCTTATTGCTATTTTGTCACAGGGTGATTGCGCAGCAGCACGCTTACTGACTACGATGGGTGTCAATTCGCAGAAGATGTTTATAGAGATTCTGACTGCAATGGGAGAGGATCCGGCCAGATACAGAGAGTTTATACGAAGAAACAATAATTCATACAGTTCATCAACTCCCACATTGGATCAATATTCCAGAGATCTGACAGACATGGCCGATGCAGGGCTTCTCGACCCGGTTATAGGCAGAAAAAAGGAGATGGAGCGAGTTATCCAGATACTTTGCCGCCGTGGTAAAAATAATCCGTGCCTGATTGGAGAGCCGGGAGTGGGCAAGACTGCTATAGTTGAAGGACTTGCGCAGGATATAGTCAGTGGCAATGTACCTGATATTCTTTTGGGAAAGAGACTTGTTTCCCTTGATATGTCAGGGCTTGTCGCCAAATCAAAGTATCGTGGTGAGTTTGAGGAGCGCATTAAGAAGGTAATAAGTGAGGTTTCAAATGCCAAAAATGTACTGCTTTTCATTGATGAGCTTCACACTATAATAGGTGCCGGAGGAGCAGAAGGATCGTTAGATGCATCTAACATTTTGAAGCCGGCACTTGCCAGAGGCGAGGTACAGGTAATCGGCGCCACTACTATAGAAGAGTACCGCAAATACGTGGAAAAGGATGCTGCACTTGAGCGCCGCTTCCAGCCTGTGATGGTTGAAGAGCCGGGAATTGATGAGACGATAGAGATACTCACTGGGTTAAAAGGTCTCTATGAGAAGCATCATGGTGTCAGCATCACTGAGGATGGTGTGAAAGCAGCGGTAAATCTATCTGTACGATATATAAATGACAGATTTTTACCTGATAAGGCGATAGACCTGATGGACGAAGCTGCAGCAAGGATAAGGCTTAAGAACCTGACATCCTCTGACGAGCTTCTTGCTCTGAAAAAAGAGATAACAGATAAGCAGAATCAGGTGGAAGATGCTTTGTCGAAGGGAGATATCGCAGGTGCCGGCATACTTATGTCAGAAAAGGAAGTACTCGAAAATAAGCAGCAGAAGCTTATCAGAAAGAACCACCACACAGGAAGCAAAAATCAGCCTGTAGTCGGTGAAAACGAGATAGCTGATGTAGTATCGGGATGGACCCAAATACCTGTAAATAAGCTTACGGAGTCAGAGGCAGGACGACTTGCAAAGCTTGAACAGATACTTCACAAGCGTGTAATAGGACAGGAGGAGGCTGTTTCTGCTGTTGCAAAGGCAGTCAGACGAGGCCGTGTTGGATTAAAGGATCCTAAGAAGCCGATTGGATCATTTTTGTTTTTGGGACCGACAGGTGTTGGTAAGACAGAGGTGTCAAAGGCACTTGCTGAGGCTGTATTTGGCAAGGAGGATGCCATGATCCGCGTTGATATGTCTGAATACATGGAAAAGCACAGTGTTTCCAAGATGATTGGTTCACCACCGGGATACGTGGGCCACGAGGAGGGCGGACAGCTTTCGGAGAAGGTCAGACGCAATCCATTTTCTGTAATTTTGTTTGATGAGATTGAAAAGGCACATCCTGATGTGTTCAATATACTTTTACAGGTACTTGATGATGGCAGAATCACTGACTCGCAGGGACGCACAGTTGATTTCAAGAATACGATAATCATCATGACATCAAATGCAGGAGCGGCTTCTATTATAGAGCCAAAGCGCCTTGGATTTGGTGCAGGTGATGACGAAAAGCAGGATCATGAGCGTATGAAGAACAGCGTCATGGAGGAGGTCCGCCGTATATTCAAGCCTGAGTTTTTGAATCGAATAGACGAGACTATCGTATTCAGAGCACTCAACAAGGATGATATGAAGCATATAGTGACTCTTCTTGTTAAGGAGCTGCAGAAGAGGTGCAAAGAGCAGCTTGATATAGAACTCACTGTGCGCGACAGCGCAAAAGCCTTTATCGTGGATAAGGCCTATGACAGAAAATATGGCGCAAGACCTCTTAAACGAAAACTTCAGGAGGAGATTGAAGACCGCATGTCCGAAGATATTATTACCGGTAAAATCAAGCGCGGTGACAAGGTAATAATTTCTACGAAAAACAAACAAATTTCATTGACTGTTGAGTAGCATTGGATTTATAATTAATATATCAAATATAGCTACGGGAGGATAAAAATGGCTGTAATAAGTGAATTGATCCGTACTGAGGAAAACGGAAAGCTCAGCTTCGGAGATTATACATTGGCTGCAAAGGCAAAGCTTGACAATTTTGAAAAGGATGGAGATATCTACAAGGTAAAGACCTTCAAAGAGATTACAAAGCTTGAAAGAAACGGACTCTTTGTATACGAGTCTGTTCCGGGAACTGCAGTTATGGATTTCGAGGAGACTGCTGATACAGTGACATTTACTGTAGAGGGACCAGAGGATGCTCAGATTACTCTTGGTCTTGAAGAGGAGACGGAGTACGAAATTGGTATAGCTGGAGCTGTTGCAGGTACTATGAAGACAAATCTTGGCGGTAAGCTCAGCTTAAGCGTAGAGCTTGAGGGTGTTGATTCGGTTGATATCAAAGTATCTAGAAAATAGAGCATAGTTTTAGCCCGGTGAAAGCCGGGCTTTTTGTATTTTATAAAGGAGAACAATATGGCGAAAGGAAAGACCTCTGTATTTTTCTGCCAGGAATGCGGTTATGAATCGGCAAAATGGATGGGACAGTGCCCTGCCTGCAAGGAATGGAATACATTTGTAGAGGAAACCGTAGATAAAAAGTCGATAAGCTCGTCGGGAAAAGTAAAAAAAGAATCAAAGGCAGCACAGGTTCTGCCGCTTTCGGCAGTAAAAAGCGAGAAAGAGGAGCGTATAGTGACAGGTATAGCCGAGTTTGACAGAGTGCTCGGTGGAGGAATAGTGAGGGGGTCACTTGTGCTTGTGGGAGGAGATCCTGGTATAGGAAAATCCACGCTTTTGCTCCAAGTATGCAGGGAGCTCTCACGAAAAAAGGTGCCATTACTTTATGTATCAGGTGAGGAATCACTGCATCAGATAAAGATGCGTGCAGACAGACTTGGCGATTTCACGGATTCATTGGAGCTTTTATGTGAGACAAGTCTTGATATAGCAAAGGATGTGATTCAACGCAAAAAGCCGGAGGTTGTTGTGATAGATTCCATCCAGACCATGTATAACGAAGAGATATCATCGGGACCGGGCAGCGTATCGCAGGTCAGGGAGACAACCGGGGTACTCATGCAGCTTGCAAAGACTCTCGGCATTTCAATTTTTATAGTAGGACATGTGACCAAGGATGGTGCGGTTGCGGGACCAAGGACGTTAGAGCATATGGTTGACACTGTGCTTTATTTTGAAGGTGACAGGTATGAGTCGTACAGGATACTCAGAGGAGTAAAAAACAGATTTGGTTCAACCAATGAGATAGGTGTATTTGAAATGAAGGCGGAGGGATTAGTTGAGGTAGAAAATCCGTCTGAGTATATGCTAAGCGGTAAGCCCGAGGGGGCATCAGGGTCAATTGTGACATGCTCCATAGAGGGAAGCCGACCGATACTTCTCGAGATACAGGCACTTGTTTGCCACAGCTTTTTTAATAATCCGAGGCGTACAGCAAATGGTACAGATTATAATAAAGTAAATCTTCTCATGGCGGTCCTTGAAAAAAGAGCAAACCTGTCATTGTCAGATTGTGATGCTTATGTGAATATAGCAGGTGGCATCAGGATGAATGAGCCGGCGATAGACCTTGGGATAGTGCTTGCAATCGCATCAAGCAAAAAGGATATTATAGTGCGTGATGATACCATATGCTTTGGAGAGGTGGGCTTAAGCGGTGAGGTACGCGGAGTTACCATGTCTGAGCAGCGTGTGGCTGAGGCAAAGAAGCTTGGCTTTAAAAAGTGTATTGTTCCAAAAGTATGTCTTGCAGGAGTGTCGCATATCAGTGGAATTGAGATTGTCGGTGTGGCAAATATCAAAGAAGCGATAGAGGCTATCAGATAAAGATAGCATACAAAGATAGTACATAAAATAGTGTATAAAGATAGTATATAACAACAGTTGTAAAATTGCTGCTGGTTATACATGGAGAGTGCTGGGTAATATATTACCAACGATAATAATTGTAAGAATTGTATATAATAAACAGACAATTTAGAAAATTTATGTTTTTTAAGGCTATTTTACTACTTTAATTAAATGGAGTAAATCAGTTGACATATGTGTGCCGGGATGATATTATATCAAAGCTGACTCGCGGGACACATTGAGTTGTAGAGCTTGTGAGTTACGTTTTATAAACATGACTTTATAAATACTGCTTTGGAAATCGGTTGTTAAAAGTTATGGAAAAAGTTCTTGACAAATGAAAAACATTTTGATAGAATAAACAAGCTGTCGCAAGACAGAGAACTTAAAAAATAAGTTCGTAAATAAAAAAGTTTTTGACAAACACAAAGAACTTTGATAGAATGAATAAGCTGTCGCGAGATTAAGAAATAAAAGTTTAAATGCTTTTAAAAAAATAAAACAAAAAAGTTCTTGACAAAAAGAACTTACTGTGATATAATAATCTAGCTGATTACAGCAAAAATAAAGAACATTGATAACTGAACAGTGAGAAACCTTGAAAGATTTTGAGAATCAATCAGAACGCTTCAATGAAAATTGAAGACCTTTAAAACAGTAAATTCAGAATTTG